>CALRIY020000139.1:0-8824 GCA_943364975.1 Synechococcus sp. UW140 | reverse complement strand
GATCCGATGCTGCGAGTCAACGTAGACATCCGTTTCCACATTCAGTTCCAGCAGTTCGTCGAATGAATCGTATCCGAGCAGTCTCAGCAGTGCTACATTGGCATTCAGGAATTTTCCGTCGATGGTGGACTGGTACATCGGGAGGACGGAATTCTCGAACAGCGAGCGGTATTTGAATTCGCTTTGATGGAGGGAGGATTCCCACCGTTTCCGTTCGCTGATGTCGCGGTATTCGGTCAGAACGAAGGTCTCATTCGCTCCATCGATCAATACCGACGTGAGGATCTCGACGAAGATCGATTGTCCTGAACTGAGCTGGAGCCGCCGTTCGACCTTTTGTGCGAAACTGTTGTTGGTCGCATTGATCTTATATTCATCGAAGATCTGACGCCGGTCCATGTTCCGGTCGAAGATCACTGTGAACGGAAGTTTGAGCAGTTCCGTTTCCTGCATGTTCACCATGCCGCAGAATGCATCATTCACCGCAACGATGATACCGTCACTGTCCGTGAGTAGCATCCCGTCATGGGTCTTGTCCCAGACCATTTCCAGCAGATCGTACGAGATCCGTTCGGAACGGTAGTGGAGATAATTATTGAGTGTTTCCGTTGTGCTTTGCTGCGGTTCGTTCTGCAGGATGGAAAGGATCTTGCCTGATACAGTTGACTGGTTCATATAACCCCCGTTATATAGAATATCTTACTCGCTTGGTAAGAAGAGATACAACGGGGATGCCATGGGATATATGGCGATTTTGGTGATTTTTCGAGGCAGGGGGTAGCTGTCGGAATGTAGAATCTACAATGTTCCGCCGATCGATAGAAAAGAGGGTATTTAGGCCTTTCCGAGACCTGTCTGCTTTTGAATGGCGCAGACAATAAAAAAAAGGCGGTCACCTGACCGCCCTGCATAAGAAATGTATTGATCGCTGTTTTATGGCGTTGCCAAACTGGTAAGGAGTGATACCTTCCACAGCGACTTTGCGAAAACTTCTGCAGAATAGATCGCTCCGCCGTGAGTGATCATCGAAGCTTCACTGACCGGAAGGACCGTATTCTTTTTCCCAAGCAGCCACTGTTTTGAGGCGAGATTGTAGGCAACGGTGACACCGGGACCGGCAGTGGAACTGATGCTGTTGATCAGTATGAACTTGTCCGAAATGATCCCTCCGAATGCATATTGATTGATATTACTCTTGATGGAATCGGGAATGACCACTTCCTGCCAGGCGTATGTACTCATGTCAATGCGGTACATCTGTTTCTTCCCGATACTATAGACATAAAAACCATTCTGATACACACCGGATGAGTAGACCTTGCTGTTGTACGCTTCTTTCAATTTGTTCTGTGAAACGAATTGTCCCGTCATACTCTGTGTATCAAATGAATAGAGACTGTCCTTGTTGGGATACAGCAGGAGGATCTTTTTCCCGGAGACTGCCGCCGCGGGATAGATATTAAGTTTGAACAGTAACGGTGCCGATGTCGCTTTGATCTCATTGGTCCGAGGATTGAACGTCAGTACTTTTTCATACTGAGGTTTGGTGGCGATCGCAAAGATGTACATCATGGTATCGACATTCACAAATGCCCCATCGGATCGCCATGTCATGGTATCCGTCACCGTGGTGGAATGCGTCATTGTTTTGGTCACCGTATTATACACTGAAAGCTTCCCCTGTGCACCATAGATATAGATGTTGTCGCCGTATCCGGCTGTCATCAGGGTTTGACTGTACGGAAACGCTGCGAGCGAATCGTATTTCAGGATCAGCGTATCCTTCGATGCGGTCACCGGCTGCACTTCCGGTTCGGTCGAATTTTTGCAGGAGGTAAGCGCAAGCGATGTAATGACGAGTATGAGTACGGCAGTTCTCATGGCGGACTCCATTTTTGATAATTAATACAGCAACAGTTGAAATTTTGGATGGTCCTTCATCCGGGGAAAATAAGGATCCTGAAATCGCAGTAATATATATACTGTCAATCTGGAAAGCGAGATTATTTCGACGACACTGCGGAGATTTCAAAAAAAAGGGGCAGACTCTCGTCCGCCCAACTTAGATTCTCCGTGTTCTCTGTGAACTCTTTGGTGAATGTTTTTAACAGATCCGCGGCAGCTGCTCTCCCGAAAGCATATCCACCACTCGTGAACTGCCGATAGATGTCCTCATCACGACAGTTCCCGGATGATCCGAAACGACCTCGCCGATGATGCAAGCTTTTCTACCCAGCGGATGCTGTTTCATGGCAGACAGAACAAGTTCCGCATCCTCCGCAGAGACAAAAGCGATCAGCTTTCCTTCGTTTGCAACATAGAGCGGATCGAATCCGAGGATCTCACATGCACCGCGGACCTCTTCGGCGACCGGGATCTTCTCCTCAGAAATGCGGATACCGCACTTCGAACTCTCTGCGATCTCATTCAATACGCTCGCAACACCGCCGCGGGTCGGATCGCGGAGGACATGGATGTTCTTGGACGCGCAGAACATCGCATCGACGAGACCGTTCAGCGGTGCACAGTCGCTTTCAATTGTTGTCTCGAATTCCAATCCCTGACGCACCGACATGATCGCGATCCCGTGCTGCGCGATCTCTCCGCTGATGATGATCGTATCCCCCGGTTTTGCACTCGCCGGATCGATCAGCCGGTCAGGCACTATCACTCCAACACCGGCTGTGTTGATGAAGATCTTATCCCCTTTCCCGCGGTCCACCACCTTTGTATCACCCGTAACGATCTGCACTCCGCACCTGTCCGCCGCGGATTTCATCGCCTGGACGATCCGCCACAACTCTTCCATCGCAAGCCCCTCTTCAATAATGAACGATGCGGAGAGATATTTCGGCACAGCTCCGCACATGGTCAGATCGTTCACCGTTCCGTACACCGAGAGCTCTCCGATGTTCCCTCCCGGAAAAAAGATCGGATTGATCACATAGGAATCGGTGGACAATGCCAGCTTCGTCCCATCCATCGTCACAACAGCTCCGTCATGCAGCCGGGTCAAAGCAGGATTGTCAAAATATGCTGCGATCATCGACTGAATGAGCTGGTGCGTCAGTTTTCCGCCGCCGCCGTGGGCCATTGTGACCGCAGGATATTGTGCAATGGGAATTGGACAGGCCGGTCCGCCGGAAAAATCGAATGTGCTGTTCTTCACGTCATTCATAGTTCACTTCTTCAGCTTACCATAATGGAAATATGCGGAACACGCCCCTTCCGAGGAGACCATCGGGGCCCCGACAGGATGTTCGGGAGTACATTCTTTACCGAACACGCTGCATTCGTGCGGCCGCTTCAGTCCTTGCATGATCGCTCCGGAAATACAGAGTGGTGATTCTTCGGCAACAATTCCTTCCACATTGAAGACGGACTCTGCATCAAACTGACGGAATTCCGCTCTTACACCGAGTCCGCTCATCGGTATCGCGCCGATTCCGCGCCACGTTCGGTCGACGACCGAAAAGATCCTTGAGATCACTTTCTGCGCCGGAATATTTCCCTCGCGGGAGACCGACCGCGCATATTGATTCTCTACTTCATACCGTCCCTCTTCCAGCTGCTTCACTGCCATATAGATCCCCTGCAGGATATCGACCGGTTCGAATCCGGTGACGACGATCGGGATCCGGTATTTTTCTGCGATGGGGAAATATTCCTCGTATCCCATAATAGTGCAGACATGTCCCGCGGCAAGGAAACCCTGCACTGTGCTGACACCGGAAGAGAGGAGCGCCTCCATCGCGGGAGGAACGAGTACATGCGACGAAAGGATGGTAAAATTCGTGACACCCATTTTTTCAGCCTGGTCCACCGCCATCGCGTTCGCAGGCGCGGTGGTTTCGAAACCGACCGCAAAGAAAACAACTTTTTTGTCAGGATTTTGTTGTGCGATCATCACCGCATCCAGCGGAGAATAAACGATGCGCACATCTCCTCCCGAAGCTTTGACGCTCAACAAATCCTTTGCGGAACCCGGCACGCGAAGCATGTCCCCGAATGATGTAAAGATCACCTCCGGCATCGATGCGATCGCGATCGCTTTATCGATGATCGCCAGCGGTGTGACGCAGACGGGGCATCCCGGTCCATGCACCAAAGTGATCGTGGACGGGAGCAGCGCTTCGATCCCGGATTTTACGATCGTATGTGTCTGCCCGCCGCAGATCTCCATCAGGGTCCACTTCTTCGTGGTGACTGCGCGGATCTTTTCGGAGTATGCTTTCGCCGCCGCTTCACTTCTGTACTCATCGACATATTTCATAACGCTCCAAACGATCTATGGTGCCGCATCGGAGACCGGCTGTTCGCCGTCATTCAATTCTTCCAATCCTTTTTCCATCTCCAGGAACATCTTCAATGTCTCCAACGCCTCTTCCTCGTTCACTTTGCTGATGGCGAACCCGACATGGACGATCACATATTCGCCGGTCATGATGTCCGGGATCCAATCCAGACAAACCCGTTTGACGATACCGCCGAAGCTGACTTTTCCCATCAGCGGTTCCGCCGTCGGTTCGATCTCCACTACTTTCCCAGGGATTGCAAGACACATAACGATTCTCCTTATTTCAATTCACTTTTTCGTCAGCAATAATGCGCCGTACAGCTGTCCCAGCGAGAGTCCGCCGTCATTCGGGGGGATGCGCTGATGCCGATAGTGATTGTATCCCTCTTCAGTGAGACGCTGCATCGTTCTTTCGGTGAGATAGGCGTTCTGAAAACAGCCGCCGCTCAGCGCCACCGTTGTTGTTCCGCACTTCGCCGCCATCGTCACAATGATCTCCGCCATCGTGTTGTGGAATTTTTGCGAGATGATCTCCTTTGGGACATGGGCGCTCATGTCCTCGATGATGCCTATGATCATCTGCTCCCAATCGACCACGAAGAGCGCTCCCTCACCATTCTGTTCTCCGATCGTGAATCCGTACACTTCCCCGCAGTCACCCTCGCTGATCATTGATTCCAATTCCATCCCTCCCTGCCCCTCAAATCCCAACTTGTGTCTAATACCCGTCAGCGAACTGACCGCATCGAAGATCCTTCCTGCGCTTGAAGTGACCGGGGAATTGATCCCCTTTTTCATCATTTGCACCAGGGTGAACATCTCCTGCTGCGAGAACTGTTCGATGGAACAATTCTGAGCCACCGAAGCGAAAGTACCGCCGCTCATTTCATAGAGTATTCCCAATGCGGAACGGCGCGGCTCTTTCACTGCCGCCGAACCGCCCGGCAGCGGAAATGAGCGGAACGTACCGACTCGTTTCATTTCGTCGTTATTATAGAGGAAGAACTCCCCTCCCCAGATCGTTCCGTCATCACCGAACCCGGTCCCGTCCCACGCAACTCCGAAGACATTCTCCGTCAAATGATTCTCCGCCATGCAGGAGAAGATATGGGCGGCGTGATGCTGGATGCGGATATGCGGGATCTTCAGTTCTTCCGCATACTGCGTGGAAAGATATTCCGGATGCGCATCGAACACGACTGCATCCGGAACAATGTCGTACATATGCTGGAGGTCCGAGATCGTCTCACGGAACGCTTTCAGCGAATTCTCCGTCTCCAGATCTCCGATGTGCTGACTGACAAAGACACTCCGTCCGACATTCATCGCAACCGTGTTCTTCAAATGTCCTCCCACGGCGAGAATGGAACGGTCCGGTTCGGCCGGAAGCATCACAGGCAGCGGCGCCAACCCTCTCCCTCTCCGCAGGACCATCTCGCGGCCGCCGATGATCCTCACAACGGAATCATCCGCATGCCGCACGATCATCCTGTTATGCATCAGGAACAGATCGGCGATCCCTCCTAATGCCGCGACGGCTTCCTCATCGTCGATGCAGATCGGTTCGTCGGAAAGATTCCCGCTGGTGGCGATCACCGGCTGTCCTAGCTCACGCAGCAGAAGATGATGCAGAGGCGAATACGGCAGCATCACGCCGAGCAGCGGATTGTTCGGGGCGGTCAGCGGCGAAAGCGAGGAACCGTCCATCCGTTTTTTCAACAGGACGATCGGAGCATGCAGTGAACGGAGCGCAGCTCGTTCCGGCTCTGACATCACGCAATACCGCTCCGCTTCCTCCACATTCTGCATCATCACCGCGAACGGCTTCTCTTCCCTGTGCTTCCGCTCCCGCAGGATCTTCACCGCTTTGTCGTTGAACGGATCGGCCATCAGATGATATCCGCCGATCCCTTTCACGCCGACGACCAGTCCTTTGCGGATCGCTTCGGCCGTCTGCCGAAGGGCTGAGTCCCGTCCGGCGATCTTCTTCCCGGCGTTCGTGGTCAGCGTCAGTTCCGGACCGCAGTTCGGACAGGCATTCGGCTGCGCGTGGAATCGGCGGTCCGTCGGATCGTCATATTCCTTCCGGCATTCAGGACACATCGTGAAGAGGAGCATCGAAGTATTTCGCCGGTCGTACGGAAGCGATTCGATGATCGTCAGGCGCGGTCCGCAATTTGTACAGTTGATGAAGGGATACCCGTACCGCCGGTCCTGCGGATCGCTCATCTCACGAAGACAGTCGGGACAGACTGCGATATCCGGAAGGATCACCGCCTGCTTCTTTCCGGCCGTGCCGCTCTCACGGATCTCAAAGGAGGAATATCCGGCCGGGTCGAGGACAGTCACTTCGCAGAGATGAATGGATGACAACGCCGGCCGCTCGGAATGGATCCGTTCCCTGAAACGGTCCAAATCCCTCTGCGTTCCTTCCGCTTCGATCACCACTCCTTCGGGAATATTTGCGGCCCAGCCGCTGAGGTTCAGTTCACCCGCAAGCCGATAAAGGAACGGACGAAAGCCGATCCCCTGCACTGCGCCGTGAATGATGAATTGATACCTGATGAGCTGAGCCATAAATATTTTATCCGCGAAGAACGCTAAAAAACCGCGAAGAAGAACAATCGACAAATAACACGAATTCCACAGATGTAATCACATAACAATCAGTCATCCTGAGCGACCGAGCCGCACTTTGGCGAAGGAGTCGAAGGATCCATTGCAATACTAGAAGCTATCTCAAAAATACCTATGTCCCAACGAAAGTTCCTATCGTGGGTCTATTATTATGGATCCCCTGCCTGCGGCAGGCAGGCCACCAAGATCATGTCCCAAAGGGATCCCTTTGGGACGGGAATGACAGATGGATAAAGAACATGCTTTATTGATATAGGTTCTAAATCCCCAGCACGCGGATCAGGATACCGGTCAGCACGATCACAACACCGGCGATCACATGCGAAGCATCCTCGAAGAAATGCGAACGCATGAACGACAATCCCAGCATCGCCAAATGCACCTGCAGAAGCATCATGCCGACGGTGACAACTCCAAATACAACAAAGACCGCAGTAATGGCAAACCAACCGAACGGGACGGTGGCGAACAGGAGCGGTATCAGCGGTTCGCACGGACCGAAGATGATCAGCGCAAACAGCGTCCAGTACGAAACCGCAGCCGCCGTATTCCCCCCGTGCCGATGATGATGACGTTCCGCATGTTCATGAGTATGCTTGCCGTAATTCTTCAATCCCCACGCGGCATATCCCGCGCCGAAAACGATCAGCAACAGTGAAGCGATGTCCCCCCGCATCTCATCCCAGCCGTTCACATGTTCCAGCATGGCGCCGAGCATCGATCCGGCGACCGCAATGATAACGCTCGATCCCACATGTCCGATTCCCGCCAACGAAACGATCTTTGTGGTCTTCCATTTGGACCACTGCTGAGCTTTCCCGATCATGACGAACGGCAGCCAATGGTCCGGCGCCATCGCATGCAGGATGCCGATCGAGAGGGAGGAGAGCACAAGAATTTCCATTGCTTATCCTTTTTTCCGGGAATGTCCGATCAGCCAATCGCACCAGCGATCGATACCGGCGCCGGTCCGGCAGGAGATCTCGAAGATGATCAGGTCGGGATTGATGCTGAGGGCATTCTGTTTCAGCGTTTCAATATTGGAATCCACATACGGCAGCAGATCGGTCTTATTCACGATCAGCACGGAAGCATTGCGGAACATCGACGGATATTTCAATGGTTTGTCGTCCCCCTCGGTAACACTCAGCACGACGATCTTATGTGCTTCGCCGAGATCATAATTGGCCGGACAAACAAGATTGCCGACATTTTCGATCACCAGCAGGTCCGTCTTCGGCAGATCAACATTCACCATGGCATCGTACACCAGCCGCGCCTCCAGATGACATCCGCCGTTCGTCACGATCTGCACCACCGGAACATTGAACTTCGCCACTCGCTGAGCATCGAGATCGGTCTGCACATCCCCTTCGATCACCGCCACCGTGATCTGCTCCCGCAGAATGTTCAGTGTTGCTTCCAGCAGACTCGTCTTGCCGGAACCGGGGGAACTGACAAGATTGATGACAAAGGTCTGATGTTTGGTGAACAGATCGCGGTTCCTCCGCGCCAGTTCGTCATTTTTCTCCAGTACTTTTCGTTCGATAGTGATGACACTCATTGGACCTCCTCTGTTTCATCTTCTAATTCTATTTCCCGCACATTCAGTTCCGTTCCGGACAGGACCGCGGTCGCGAGACTGCCGCAGTTCGGACATTGTCTGTTCCCCATTTCCGTCCTGTTCGCTGCATCGCACTCACTGCACCGGACAATGAACGGGACCGTTTCGATCTCCAGATGCGCACGCTCAAGTTCCGTAGAAGCAATGATTGCCTGAAAGGAAAAATCGAGCGAGTCCGCCACGACTCCCGATTGTTCGCCGACGGAAGTGAATACGGATCGTACACGTTTCCGGTCCGCTATCGGTACATACTGATGAATGATCTC
>CALRIY020000138.1:0-9018 GCA_943364975.1 Synechococcus sp. UW140 | reverse complement strand
CCGGCGGCGGCAGTGAGATTTTTCATGATTGATCCTTTCATTAAGTAGATAGTGTAAGTGATAATAAATTAGACAGTTCTATTCTTAAGCGAACAACCAAGCTTTTTTAAAAGTTCAGAAAGTGTGATGATCTCTTCTTCATTCAGGGCGGACCAGACAATATCTTCCACAAAATGAGCATGCGCAGGGAACATTTCCTGGAATTTCTCTTCCCCTTGTTTGGTCAGTTTGATGATATATACACGTCTGTCTTCACTATCCTTTACCCGTTCGACAAGTCCTAATTTTTCCAAATTGTCGATCACTACCGTCATATTCCCGCCGGTAGTCAATTTTTTTGAACAGATAGCTCCGATCTTCATCGGCCCCAAATGCCCCAGCGTTTCGATGATACCGAACTGAGGACCGGTCAGTTCATAATTAGCAATATCTCTTCCGGTAACTGTTGCCATCGTATCCGATGCCCTGGCTAATTTTACCCACATTGACATGGCCAAATCAGCGTTTTTACCATATTTCTCTGTTGTTTTCATAGTTTTTCTCTTTGAATTGATTATTTACTAATTCAAATATAACTAATTAGTAGTAATTTGTCAAGTGAAAAAAACATATTTAAAATAAAAAAGGCGGTCGAAACCGCCTATTTTATACTATACAATGAAATTCTAAATTCCATCCTGACTGATGACCCAAGTAAGAATCGTCATTGCAATGGCACCAAGTTCCAACTCGCGGGGATGGACCTTGTCGATGGTGTCATGATGTGAATGATGATAATCAAAATACCGTTGTGATTCCGGATTCAATCCGATCAATACCGTACCGAATTTTTTTAAGGGATCGATATCCACTCCTCCTCCCCCTTTCGTGATCTTTTCCGTTCCTGTTAATGACAGCAGTGAAGAGTATGATTTGATCCTTTCAAACCTCAGTGAATCCGCCGTGACTCCAAATCCACGCGGCAAGAATCCTCCGGCATCACTCTCTATCGCCAGAATATGCTTATCGACCTTATTTTGGTGCCGGTCAGAATATGCATTTGCCCCTCGAGTGCCATTCTCTTCGTTAGCGAACAGCACTGCTCTGATCGTCCGTTTCGGCCGAAGGTCCAATGCTTTCAGGATACGGATGACCTCAATACTATGGACAACACCGCTTCCGTCATCATGCGCTCCGGTTCCTTTATCCCATGAGTCAAGATGCCCGCCGACAAGAACAATCTCGTTCGGATATGTGCTGCCCCGGATCTCTCCGATCACATTGAAAGAAGGAACATCCGGATGAGTCTTAGCGCTGAGCTGCATTGTCACTTGAACAATTCGATGTTGGTTGATCAGCTGACTGAGTAATTGAGCATCAATAGTACTGATGGCAGCAGCGGGGATCTTAGGGATCGAATCGACATACCTCATTGCCCCGGTATGCGGTTCATCATCGATCGCATTGGTCATTGATCGGACCAGCACACCGATCGCACCAACTTTCGCAGCCTCAATCGCGCCGCGGCCCCGTTGATTGACGGCACCGCCGTACGCCTCACCGGTATTGACCAGCGTCTTATCGAACGGTCGGTTGTAGAAAAGGATCTTGCCTTTGGCTCGTATTCCGAGCGCACTGACTTCTTCGAACGAATGCACTTCGATCACTTCAGCGCGAATTCCCTTCTCACCCGTTCCAATGCTCCCCCCTAATGCACAGATCGTCAATTCTGTCTTTTGATTTCCATAATGTGCTGAAGCACGTTCGATCGGACCGCGAACCCATTTCGGGACCATCACCGGTTCCAGCCAAACCGAATCCGTGCCGGCTGACTCCAATTGTTCCTTTCCCCAGAGAACCGCCTTTTCATATCCCGCCGAACCACTCAGCCGATGACCGACATTCGTCGTTAGGTCCTTCAGCATTTCGAATGCCGTGAGATCGGACAATCCCCGGTCTTTGATCTTTTCCGCCGCTTCGGAATGAGGATCCTGGGCATAGACAAACGGGAGGGCGATGAACAGACAGAGTACGGCAATTGAGCGCATCATTTCCCCTTCTTTGTGGTTGTGCGAAGCTGAGCAACGATCTTTTTATAGGTGGACTTCATCTCCTCGGAGACTACTTTCACGTCCCCCAGAGTCGGCATGAAATTCGTGTCGCCGTTCCAACGGGGAACGATGTGAAAATGGATATGATCATCCACTCCGGCGCCGGCTGCCCGTCCGATATTGGCGCCGAAATTGAATCCATGAGGATTCATCACTTTTTTCAGGATGCCGATCATCTGTGCCGTCGTTTCCATGATCTCGGAATGTTCTTCCGCTGTCAGGTCGCCGATATCGGCTGTCTGGCGGTACGGTATCACCATAAGGTGACCGCTGTTGTAGGGATAAAGATTCATCATCACAAAACAGTACTGCTTCCGGACAATGATAAAATTCTTTGCGTCCTTCTTTTCCCGGAGCAGCCCGGTGAATAAGGACTCGCCTTTTCTCGGCTTTTCATTCTTGAAGGACGCGATATATTTTGAGCGCCATGGAGAGAACATTCGTTTCATGAACATACCTCATAAAAGAAGAGAAATCACTGAGGAATATAGGAAGGAAATGTTACGAAGAAAAGTAAAAAGCCCATGCCAATGGAGATCAGCAGGGGCTTTTCATTCGGATGACAAGGGGATCCTGATCAGGCCGTACGGTTCGATTCCCGTGAATCCCACAGCAAGGCGGCGAGCATGATAACAGCGGACGTAAGATAGAACAATTCTCTGATCTCCATATGCGTGACTCCTTATGTTTATTGGCAGTTCAATCTACCAAGCGCATATGACCGGAATGTTATCCCGGTGCAAAGGAATCATGACCGCCTCAGATGAATCTTTGGAGACGCTTCAATAATCGGGTATTCCTCAATCGTGTATCGGCATTGTTGATGGCGATCGCAAGTGCCTTCCGCTGTCCCACGAGAAAAAGCCTCTGCTTGGCTCGTGTGATCGCGGTATAGATCAGGTTGCGCTGCAGCATTACAAAGTGCGATGTGGTCATGGGTATCACCACGGCATTGAATTCATTTCCCTGGCTTTTATGGATCGTTGTGGAATACGCCAGCACGAGCTGATCCAGATCGTCGAACGAATATTCGGCTTTTTTCCCGTAAAAATTCACGAATAACTTGGAATCCTCCTTATCGTATCCGGTGATCCGTCCGATATCCCCGTTATACACCTCTTTTTCATAATTATTCCGGATCTGCATCACTTTATCATGCAGAAGGAATTTCCGTTCGCTTCCCTGCCAGCAAACCCCGGAACGGCCGTTCAGCACCGTCTGAAGTTTCTTATTCAATTCCTTCACGCCGCAGAGGGAATTGTTCATCGGCGACAATACCTGGATATCGGTGAGCGGGTCATACTGGAAATTCTGCGGCAGCACGGTGGAACACAATCCAATGATGTGAGACTGGATCTGCTCCGGAGAATCCGCATCGATGAATTGAAAATCATCAGCAAATTCCGGCTCGCCGCCGTGATTGATCGTATGGGAATTGGAGATGATCGAACTCCGCTCGGCTTGACGGAAGATCGTCTCCAATCGGATGATCGAGAGCGATTTAGAATCGATAAGATCCCGCAGCACCTGTCCCGGACCGACCGACGGAAGCTGATCGACATCGCCGACAAGGACCAGTTGTGTCTCCGGTTTCAATGCATCCAGCAGAAAAGCAAAGAGCTGGATATCTACCATCGACACCTCATCCACGATGACAATGTCCGCCTGGAGCGGATCTTCACTGTTTCGCCGGAATGAAGCACTGGTCGGATCGAATTCCAGCAGCCGATGGATCGTCTTTGCCTCCCTGTTGCTCACTTCAGACAATCTCTTCGCCGCCCGGCCCGTGGGTGCGCAGAGCACGTATTTCATTCCCAGCTCATCCGCCAGTTCGATCATTCCGTTCACGCAAAGGGTCTTTCCCGTACCGGGACCGCCTGTGAGAATGGTGACCGGGTGGAGAACTGAACTGACAACAGCCAGTCTCTGCTTCGGATCGAATTCAATTCGGTGACGCTTTTCGACATGCCCGAGTGCTGTGTACAATTTCTTCTGGTCGAGCGGACGCTCCCCTTTGTGCAGCAGCTGCTTCATCCGCTTTGCCGATAATTCCTCCGCTTCATACAGCTTTAGAGGGAAGATCGAATCTCCTTCGGCAACGACATAACCGGTTTCCACTGCGGATTGCACCGCACGGTCCACTTTTGCTTCGTCCACCATCAGCAGTCCGGCTGCCCGTTCACACAACTCCTCTTTCGGAAGGAAACAGTGACCTCCCGCCCTGCACGCATCATCCAGCACAAAACGAACTCCCGCTGTCAGGCGGTAAATGCTCTCCTCTTTCACACCCATCTTCTGCGCGATCTCATCCGCCGTTGTGAATCCGATCCCGACAACATCATCGATGATCTGGTACGGATTGGTCCGCAGGATCTCGGAGACCATCTTCCCGTAGGTCTTGTAAAGACGGATCGCCGTACCGGTCGTGATCCCGTGGGACTTCAGGAAGACCATCGTCTCCTGCATCTCTTTCATTGATGTCAATGCAACAAGGATCGACGCATATTTCTTCCTTCCGATCCCGTCCACCAGCATCAATTTCTCCGGATGGTTGTTCAGCACATCCAGTGTATCGCTTCCG
Organism: Synechococcus sp. UW140; assembly: GCA_943364975.1. Taxonomy (GTDB): domain Bacteria; phylum Bacteroidota; class Ignavibacteria; order UBA10030; family UBA8401; genus UBA8401. The sequence goes on along the minus strand of CALRIY020000138.1, from coordinate 4,347 downwards.
AATGCCTCCACGATCCGTTCTGCCAGCGACGGTCCGATCCCTTTGATCAGTCCGGAGGAAAGGTATTGCTCCAGTCCGACCTCCGAACTCGGCAGATGGGTCTCATACGCCGTGATGGCGAATTGTTTTCCGTACTTTGCGTGTGTCGTCCAGCTGCCGGAAAGCGTATATTCCTCACCGTCGCGCGGCTCATTCAGATATCCGACCGCTGTAAAGCTCTTTCCGCCGCTTTCGAACGCACCGATCAGATATGCATTCTCATTGTTATAATAGATGATCCTCTGCAGCAATGCTCGGACAGTCTCCTGCGGTGATTGCGGAGGGGTGCGTTTCGGATAGGCCATTTACAACCGCTCTTTCACAGCTGTGAACACTTCGTCCACAGTGATCAATTTCATACATTCCAAATATTCTTCGCCTTGTCGGTAACAGGAAGTTGTCCGGCATGGTGAACAAGGGATCTTTTTGAACATCGGCAGATGTCCTTCATTTCTGTCATAGGGAAACCAGATCTCGATCGGTTCCGGACCGAAGATCCCAATGGTCTTTGTTCCGACCGCCACTCCGATATGCATCGGACCGCAATCGTTCGAGACGAAGACCGTACACTGTGAAAGGACCGCTGCTAGGGGACGGACAGGGAGCAGCGGCAGCGTGTGGACCCGGTTCCTGTCGGACTGCGAGAGATAATGCATCAGCTCGGCGTCCTTTGGTCCCGGACTTAAAATGATCTCGCAATCCGTATTGTGCACCAGCCGGGAAATGAGGGCCTGGAACTGCTCTTTCAGCCATATTTTATTCGGCCACGTTGCACCGGGATGCACTGCAACGACCGGCTTTGAGCGGTCTACGCCGATAGAATGCAGAATATCTGACGCTGCTTTTTTCTCCTCTTCCGTCAGGAAGATCTCCGTACGATGGAATTTGGGAGTGATCCCTAACGGCTTCAATGACTGGTAATGATGATCGATCGCCGATTTCAGCGAGCCATCGTCACCGACCTTAATGGTATACAGGTTACCGCGTCCCCGTGTGTCCCCGCCGATCCTCACCTTAGCACGCGTGGCAAAGGTCATCAACGCGCTGCGCGGATTACTGTAAAGATCGATCGTCAGATCAAATCTGCCCGAATACATCTTGGCGTACATCTTCATTTGATACAGGAAGGAATCCTTGCTGAAATCAAAAGGGATGATCTCATTCAAATACGGATTCTGTTCCAGCAGTGACACCGCTTTCGCATCACCGAGGTACGCCAGATATGCATCAGGAAATGCATCACGCAATGCCCGGATGATCGGCGTCGTCAGAACGACATCGCCGATATACTTCATCCGAGTTAATAGGATCCGTTGAGCCATTACCGCTTTCTCCTCCATTGATCGATCGAAAACTGCCACAGGACATCACTCACGGAGAACGGCTGAAGTTCAAACATCCTGTGAGTGGTCCCGACGGCTCTGAATTGCACGGGATAAGAACGCTCTCCGATAGCATAGTACCAGTTCTCCACATAATCACCCAGACAATCAATGCCGGCAGGAATTCCGCAAATCACATAGATGATCCCCATCGGAGTCCGCAGCCCGTCCAGACACCCGGTAAAGAGTCTATTGGCATCCAGGGCACGCCGCAGGAATTCCTGTCTTCTCTCCGAGCCTCCCCGTTCCTCCCAAAATTTGTTGATCCTTCTGTTCAACTCTGCAGCTGAAGAATGCTTCAACGAATCATATTCATATTCGCGGACAAGGTACCGCATCAACGATAATTCTTCCTCCAACGATACGGAATTCAGGAACCGACGCTCCCTCCGAAACAGGTCATAGGAAGCACGAATGGTGTCGGCCGTACCGCCGCGGATAAGTATCATTGTTCGTTCCATCGCCGTATGCCCAACCCCCGGCAATGGGTAGAACTGCATCAGCTGGAGTGTCGCGGCGCCGCTGACGCTCACTGCTGAATCGGATCGGTACACGAGTGAATCCATCACCGTAGCACAATGGCCTTTTGCCGAACGGTACGGCGGGAACATGAACGGCAGATCATCGGCGTCGGAATCCGGACGTTGTGCGGTGAAGAACCGCTGTTCGACACGGAGAGTATCCAACGGCTGCAGTTGATATATCTCCTGGAAGACCCCGACAGAGTCGGTCAATGCTGATACATTCACCGGAAGGATCGGCTTGAGCGTCACCCCGCGTTCATCAGTGATGAGCGTATCGAGAAATAGTGGAGTACTGACACTGAAGGGCATCGCTGTATGGTCCGCCGCAATGACATCCCTGCGAACGCGTGACCGGAATCGCGAGAGATCATCGGTCGACTCGATCTCCAGCGTATATCGTCCCGGCTCAACCGTCATGGACTGCAGGTACGAATCCATCCGCGAAGAGACAGATTCCTCATAGGTGCGGACAGAGATCGTCCTGTCCGATTCCATGGTCCTTACGATCTCATTCACGCTGTCCCGAAGAAGATACCGAATCGTATAGGATGATGTATATCGTTCACCCTCCTTTTTGAAACGGAGATACTTATACTGCAGCTGTGTATAGATATCGATCCTGCTTTTCGCGTTTCCGCGGACGTTGATGATGTAATCATCGAACGCCGGCGAGGATAATCTCTTGAACTGCGATAATGAATAACACTCGCGCATACTGTCGAGCTTGGATGAACAACCGTTCAGGAACATCGCTCCGGCGGCGATGAAAACGAGGAGAAAGATTCTCATAACAGCTCCATCATCACATGGTCACACATCTCGATCCGTTCCTCGATCTGTTCGTACAGCGCTGTTGTTGGAACGATGTTGATCGCCTGCCAGTACACCGCTTTTGCATCTTCGTAAGAACCTTCACGGTAGAACTGATCGGCCGCGTGGATGCAAGCATAGTATTGCAGCGCCGAACTGCGGCCGGCAATATGGTGGAATACTGTTGAGCGTCCTTTGACGGTCGGGTCTGTCAGGATCCCTTTCAAATAATCGAGTGAGATCTGTCTTCCCCGGATATTGGATAGTGAATCGATGAACGCGATGCGTGAGGAGTCCGTTCTTCCGGCGTACATCAGGATCTTGAAATGGGAAGACTCGACCGCATCCTTGATGAACTGGAGCCGCAGCAGCGCCAGTTCGTTATACGATGCCGAGAGCTGCATAGCGTGGATGGACCGGTAATATCCTGCTGCAGCATCCATCCTGCCGGAAAGATATTCAGCATCCGCAGCCTGAAGCAGGACGGCAGGATGTTCCCGTAAGGCAGATCGTTCCGGCAGTTCGGCGAAACGTTTCAATACCTCTTCCGGACGATGCCGGTTGTTCAACGCCTGGAACAATCCCCGCAATGCACCGGCGGTCTGTGCATTATTGAATGCCTGTTCGAACTCTCGTTCTGCCTGAAGATACTCTTTCTTCCCTAATGCTTCAGTACCGATCCGGTTCTGCGAAGCGACTTCCCGTGCACATATTTTATAGAAGATGGATTGCTGAAAGAACATCAACTTCACAGTATTATCGGGAAGCCCATCTGATTCAACAGTTTTGAGGAATGCTTTCCACGACCGTATCAGACTCTCCAGCGGTTCACCGAATGCAGCGACGAAATTTCCGTTGGAGAATGCCGTACGGAACCGATCCATTCCGAATCGTTCGATCAAATAACGGGAGAACGACCCGGAAACAAGATAAGCAAACGTGCTGGATTGCGCCGCAAATCCCGTCATAGTGAATAACCGCTCCGGTCGATCAAGACCGCCCAGTCTCAGCAATGCCGCAGAATACTCATGCGGCGTAAACATCCCCTCATCCCAGTCTGTCGCCACTGCCAGCCCTTCATTCAGTCCCATACGTGTGCTGGCATCGATCAGCGGGAATCCGAATTCCGCCGCTAATGCATGGACCAGTTCATGGCGGAAGGTGGATCGGAATGTTCCGGTTGTGAGATGGATCTCTCGCTTCCACGGCTTGGCAATGTTGGTGTTGGATGTTCCGATATAACGCTGCTTCCATTCGGAATCGGGATAAAGATACAGCGAGATCTTTTCATGTTTTGGACCGGACACTGCTAAATAATCGGAGACCCGTCGGTAGTGGAATTCACACTCCGCTTTCAGAACGCGCATCTCCTCGGCGGAATGGTCCTCTCCTTGATAATAGATCACAAAGTGATCGGATTCTGTCCGTCGTCCCAGCGCATGCTGGATCTCTTCTTCGGAATATTCAAAACCCAGTTCAGCTCTGAAGAGATGTCCTGTGCTGATGACCGTCACACTGATGAGCACCACACTCCATAATCGGAGATCCTCCCTGAATCTTTTTATGGTCACCCGAAGATTTTTGCTCAACGG
>CALRIY020000137.1:0-9168 GCA_943364975.1 Synechococcus sp. UW140 | reverse complement strand
GATTGGCGAACCGGAAATGGTTGACCGCGACCTTTTCGGGGATCCCCTGGCGCGGATGGTACAGACTGATGAAGGCGGACGATGAATCATCCACCTGCGGCGCATGTTCGTTCGGACGGCGGAAGTAGATATTGATATTCTCCGCTTCCGATTCCACTAGATAGAAGATCATGTTGAGCGGCTGATCCGTCTGCGCGATCTCCTTGATCTCCGGTGCGCGCTTCTTGGCGACACGGAGCCCGATGAGCAGGAAAACGGCCGTAACGCTGGACCACATCAATGTGCCGAACGGTTTGTTGTATCCCAGATAGATGAAACAGCTGGCAAGGATCACGAACAGGATCAGGGTGCCGGTCCGGGACGTGTTGTATTCGCGGCTGTCGCGTGTTCCCATGGAATACCGGTAGATCAGCAGGCATCCGATGTTGATGGAGAAACTCGCCACCAGACCGATCGCATACATCTGCGCCAGCAGGTTCTGACTGCCGTTCGTAACATAGATGATCATCGTATAGAATAATCCGTTAAGGATGTGGAGACGGTATAACGACTGACGGCTGTTTGTTTTGATGATCCAATGGAATCCGTACCGGTGCGCAACCCGTTCCATCAATTCGCTGGAAGCGATGTAGGCAGTATTGACCGCCATCATCAGCAGGACGCTGGCAAGGATCCCGACGATATAACCGAACGGTATCCCTCCCACCATCTTCGCAAACTGGGTGATCAGATCCGTTTCATGCTCCATGATGTTGATGTCCGAGGAGAGGACCACGGCAGCGAGCAGCGGAGTGAAGATACCGATGGTGAGACCGAGGAACAGGTATGCGCGGCTGACCTCCTTCCATGATTTCACCAGACTGGCGGTCTGCACGACCGATTCGATCCCGGAATAGGCCAGGATACAACTGGAGATACCGATGACAATGAAGAAGAACGCGTTGAAGATATTCCCGTAATCCATCCCGACAGCGATATTCGTGAAGCTGGTGCCGATGACGCTCCAGTGGTGCGGCTGCATCTGAATGATGCCTGAAGAGAGGAGGTTGATCAGGATGATCGCCGCGATGATGAAGATACCGAAGGTGAATTTCGCATTTTCCTTGATGCCGAGGATATTCAATCCTGCCATGAACCAGACGATCCCGAGCTGCAGTACGAATTTACCGGAATCGGACATATGATAGAACGACATCCCGTTCTCCACCGCACTGACGGTGGAGATACTCGCCGTCAGTACGTAGGTGACAAGGATCGACGCAACGGCAATGAATGAGACGGACGGACCGAGGACGAGGTAGGAAAACGAATAGACACCCCCTCCTTTGATCCCGCGGAATTCCAGGATCTCCGCGATCTCGATCATACGCGAGGAGATGATGCGGATGAAGATCGACGTGACGATGATGAAAGCAATCGCATTCGTTCCGATCACCCGATACGCTTCGCTCGGTGCATAGAAGATGGATGTCAATTCATCCATCAGCGTGATGATGGCGACAGAGAGCCATGTCAGCCACCACTTCCCTCCGGAGAAATAGGAGAGCAGATGCTTCCGCGTCAGCAAAAAGCCGAAGGCCCCCATCAACACGATATTGATGGCGAGCAGCGAGAAGAATTTCGGGGTCAGAAAATGTTCGATCATATCGGTTTAGAGAATAAGCATCGCATCACCGTAACTGTAGAACCGGTAACCTTTTTTAATGGCATGCTTGTATGCACGCATGGTCAATTCATGTCCCGCAAACGCAGCAACCAGCATCAACAGTGTCGATTCCGGCATGTGGAAATTGGTGATGAGTCTGTCCGCGATCTTGAAATCGTACGGCGGGAAGATGAACTTGTCGGTCCAGCCCCGGAGCGGTTTCAGATGACCGTCCGTGGTGACGGACGATTCCACGGCGCGCATCGCACTGGTGCCGACAACACAGACCTTCTTCCGGCCGTCGATGGATTTGTTCACGTGTTTCACGGTCGGATCATCCACCTGAAAGAATTCGGAATCCATCTTATGTTTCGTCAGATCCTCCACTTCCACGGCGCGGAATGTTCCGAGTCCGATGTGCAGCGTGACGGGAGCGAAACTGACCCCTTTGCGTTCCAGTTTTTTCTGAAGTGCTTTGGTGAAATGGAGCCCGGCCGTCGGTGCAGCCACCGCTCCGACACGTTCGGCGAAGATCGTCTGATACGCTTCTTTATCCTTCGCGGTCGGTTCGCGCTTTATGTAATTCGGAAGCGGTGTCAGACCGATCTTGTCGATCACTTTGAAGAAGTCGCCCGAATAATTGAACCGGACGGTCCGTCCGCGCGAAGTGGTATTATCGATCACTTCACACCAGAGATTCCCGTTATCGAAATAGATCTTGTTGCCGATGCGTACTTTCCGGGCGGGATCGACGATCACATCCCAGATATTGTCCTCGGCATTCAGCTGACGGAGCAGGAAGACCTCGATCTTAGCATTGGTCTTCTCTTTTTTTCCGATGAGACGTGCCTGGAAGACCTTCGTCTGATTCACCACGATCGTATCGCCTTTTTCGAAATAATCGACGATGTCATAGAAATGCCGGTCTTCGATCGTTTCCTCTTTTCGGTTGATCACGAGCAGACGCGCATGGTCCCGCGGATTGGCGGGATATTTCGCGATCAGATTGCGCGGAACCGGATACTTATAATCGGAAAGTTTCATAGCTCACTGTTCCTTTCGGGCCTTCAGCCCACTGTTATACATGATGCGCGGATCCGCCGCAGCGGAGATTCCGGCGCAGTATTACTTTGTTGAATTGAATTTCATTGCTTCCCTGAAGAAGAACTCTCCGACAGCGGTGGTGAAGGGATTGCTCCGCTCCATCATCCTCTCCGGATGCCATTGCACAAGCAGCATCGGCGATCTTCCTTCTTTGTCTTTCCATTCCATTGCTTCAGCCACACCGTCATCGGACCGTCCGGTGATGATCAGCTCTTCCGCACACTCTTTCACCGCCTGATGATGATATGAATTGGCCGTGCCGCTCATCATTCCGGTGATCTCGTGCAGAAGCGACCGGTCCGAGGCATGTACCGGATGATACATCACCGGTGCATCCTTCGGTGCGGTGTGTGGACGGAATCCCGCATTCGGAAGATCGGCGATCATTGTCCCGCCGAGAAATACATTCGTCACCTGCAGTCCGCGGCAGATCCCGAGGATCGGCATCCGCTGCCGCATTGCGTCCTCCAGGAACCGGAATTCCGCATCATCACGTTCTCGGTCGATCTCTTCCACCAGTTCCACCGGATATGCTTTGGAGAGCAGCGGATCGATATCCTCTCCGCCGGTCAGTACCAATCCGTCGAATCCCTGAAGATCCTGTTCCCCCGTCCGGTACGACACATTCACTAATTCCGCTTCGGGAGCGAACGACTGCAGCCAGTCCCTGTACAATTGCTGTTTCAGCGGACGTCCCGTATCCGTCACGGCGATCTTCATATTCCCTCCAGCACAAATCGTTTCCAGTCATCCGCCTGATGGATCACAACATCCATTTCAAGTGCGGAGACAGGGATAGCTCCAAGCATACCTTCAAATCCATCCAGACGGACAGCATCTTTTTCCGTCGTCAGAATGAAATCGGCGCCGCTGCGATGGAACGCACCGACCACCATTGCGATCTCTTCCCGCGTGAACGTATGATGGTCCGCAAATGCGAAGATTTCTTTCACTGATGCACCGCACTGCTCGATGCTGCGGCGGAACGCTTCGGGTGATGCGATCCCGCAGAAAGCGATGACCGTATGTCCTCTCAGTATCTCCGTTGACTGTTTCACTCCGCCGAAGAGGTGCTTGATCCCGGACGGAGAGAATGAACTGGAGAAACGGTTCTGAACGTTCTTCAGTCTCTCATCACCCAATACACTCTCCGCTTCTTTAACATCCGCACTCTTCGTGATGATCACCGCATCCGCCCGGCGGAGTGCGCCGATGAATTCTCTCCGGTATCCGGCAGGGAGCAGCATCGTTTCGAACGGCAGCTGACGTGAATCCATCAGAACGATATCTTTTGTCCGTTCGATCCTGCGGTGCTGGAAACCGTCATCCAGCACGATCACTTCCGCACCATATTCATCGATCGCTGTGCGTGAGCCGCGGATCCGATCCTCATCGGAAATGACGATCACGCCGGCAAGACTTTTTGCGATCAGCATCGGCTCATCACCGGCGGAGCGGACATCGGCAAGAATGTTCGTTCCATTACTGACGATCACTGTCCCTTCCGAATGTCTCCCGTACCCTCTGCTGATCACCGCGGTCCGTTTACCGGATCCGGTCAATATTCGCGCTACTTCACGGACGACCGGAGTCTTTCCGGTTCCTCCGGCGGTGAGATTGCCGACAGAGATCACCGGCACGCCGACATCCGTGGTGGTGAATATTCCGATATCAAAGAACAGATTGCGCAGCCAGACAGCCGGTCCATAGATGATCGATAACGGGAAGAGGAACGGATGCGGTCTCACGCGTTCGCACCTGTCAGTGACCGTTCAGCTTCCATTGTCAATTGATTCAACCGATCTTCCATTTCCTGTTTGAACCGGTCCAGCGGTTCACCTGTCAACTCCGCCGGCACCGTCACCGGTTCGCTGTAGTGTACTGCGATCCGTGAGAACGGCATCGGAACTTCGAACCGGTCCCAGCTCCGTAAATGTTTTTTCTTCTCCATCGCTATCCCGGCAAGAATCAACGGAACATTCGTCCGTTGTGCGGTGCGGACCGCTCCCATTTTCATCCTCTGTCTCGGTCCCCGCGGTCCGTCGGGAGTGATCGCCAGAGCGCTTCCGCTCTTCACCGAATCGACCATCAGCTGCATCGCTTCCTTCCCGCCGATGTGACTGGAACCGCGGATCATCGAATACTTCCAGCGTTCCAGTACCGTGGAGAGGAACTCTCCGTCCTTGCTTTGACTGACGAGCGCCGAGATCCTGCCCCCCTCCTCCGGACGATGCAGGAACCACCCGACAAACATCGAACCGTGCCAGAAAGCGATAACATAATTCTTCTTTTCACGGTGAAGCTGCTTCAACGCATCATCATGGACGAACGTGAAGCGGAGTGTTCTGCACCACAGCAGCAGGACGCGCCACAGGATCAATTTCAATGCGATGATGGTCAGCCGTTTTTTCATACCGCCATCACTGCTTCCGCAACATGCAGGGAAGCACCGGCGCCGCCGAGTTTCTTCCGGACCTCATCCAGTTCATTCCGTACCGATTGATACCGTTCGGGGGAATCGATCACCGCACGCGCTTCACGCACAAGATTCTCCACCGTCGCATCTCCCTGCACCATTTCCGGAACGACCGTCTTTCCGGCGACGATATTCACCAGAGAGATATGCTTGATCTTCACCACCAATTTTGCGATCCAATACGTCAATGCGGAGGTCTTATACACGACCACCATCGGCGTACCGACACAGGCCGTCTCCAATGTCGCCGTTCCCGAAGTGACGAATGCGAACTCAGCATACTTCATCACTTCATGCGTGGCATGCTGCACAAAATGGACATTCATGTTCGGCGGAAGATGAAGCTGATACAATTCCATCGGAAGATTCGGCGCCACAGCCACGACCACTTCTTTCGAATCTCCCGCAAGTTCCTCTGCCGACCGCACCATCACGGAGAAGAGATTCTCGATCTCCTGTTTCCTGCTCCCCGGGATCACGGCAATGAACTTCTTTGCCGGATCGAGTCCGTACCGTTTCGTAAACTGTTCCTTCGTCATCACATCCTGCATCTCTTCCACCAGCGGATGTCCGACGAACAGGACCGGGATCTGTTCCTTCTCATAGATCGGGACCTCGAACGGAAAGACGACGAGCATCCGGTCGATCGTCCCCTTCATCTTCTTCACGCGCCCCTTTTTCCACGCCCAGACCTGCGGACTGATATAATAGACCACATTGATACCGTATTTCTTTGCGATCTTTGCGAACCGCAGATTGAATCCCGGATAATCGATCAGCACGAGCACATCCGGACGTTTCAGCACCAGTAATTGTTCGAGCGTCTTCTCCACGGACCAGATCAGCGGCAGATGTTTCACCACTTCCACGAATCCCATGAACGATGTCTCCCGCACATGGAACGTCAGCGTCATCCCTTCCTTCTGCATCTTATCGCCGCCGATGCCGAAGATCTCCACAGACGGATTCAACCGCTTCAGTTCACGGACCACTCCGGCGCCGTGCAGATCGCCGGACGCTTCCCCCGCTATCATCATCACGCGCTGTTTCATGTTATCCGACAAAATACCGGACGACGATCAACAGGATCACCGCCGCAAACGCCTGCAGCGTTCTCATCTCGGAACGGATCCCGCGGGAAAAGTCCGGCTCACGGTGGAACGAATGTTCACCGGCATAGCGGGACAGCCGCGGAATGAACCGCGGAACATTCCTGCAATACGTATCATACTCCGCTCCAAAAGCGGTCCGGAGATGCTCCTCTTCACGCGATACGATCAAATGATACTGAACTGCGAACCAAACGAACGTCGCCGCGGCGAGATACGGCGGCAGGGCGTTGGACATGATGCTGATGCCGATATACATCAGGATATTCCCGACATAGAGCGGATTGCGGACATGGCCGAACGGACCGTCCGTGATCAAATTTGTGGCGCCGACAGCGCCGGTCGTGCGTGTTTCACTTCCGGCAATGGAGACACCCCAGAACCGGATCCCTTCACCGATCAGTGCGATCACAAATCCTGCAAGCAATGTTTCAACTGTCGGTGCGGCGAAGATCACCATCACCAGAAGGAACGGAATGGGAGTGTAGCTGCGCATTTCGAAAATTTTCAACCGAATATCCATGATGGCCTCATTCTCCCAAAAAGACTTCTTTGCGTGCAAGCTCCGCTGTGCGGCGCTTGCGTGGTTTTTTCGTTTCAACGATCGTCCGGAAATGCTTGAGGATATCCGAAAAATCGGTGAACCGATGGAACGTGATATTGTTCATCTCGCAGTACCGGACGAGCGAATCCTTTGCGAAGACGATGTCGGCGAACTTCACCGGACAGCGGTCCGAGATCCCGTCCCCGATATAGACGATCACCTGATCGTCGTTCGACCGGGTGAGCAGGTGATTCCGTTTGCAGTTCGCACAGCGCGAACAGTCGGAATCCGTGTACGGGAAGAGCGGTTCGACTGTTCCGTCCGGATTGAACTGCAGACGGTTCGAGAACCGCGGCAGGTCGGACAGTCCTTCCCGCTCCAGCACGGGATCGATATAGGCATCAAATCCGTCGCTGAGTACCGTTACTGGGATCGCGTTCGTCCGGCAGAAATCGACGAACGGCGCAAAATGTCTGTCCACCGGATGGCTCAGCGCAAATGCCGTGAATTCCTCTTTCGTCACCGGTCCGACAGTCAAGAATCCCGCCCGCCAACAGTCGCGTGCATCGATCTTTCCGGAACGGTACTCTTCAAAACTTTTCGTGCAGACCGCGGTATCGCCGTACTGTCCGAACATCGCATCGCCGATGTCGCTGACGGCGATGGTGCCGTCGAAATCTGTAAAGACCGTATAGGTATACTGTTCCTGCATTCATTCACTGCGGTCCGTTACACGCTGCCGTCCTGTTATTGAGTTGCGATCTTGTTCTCGTTGAACCGGACGGAAACGAGTTTGGAGACACCCTGTTCTTCCATCGTCACCCCGTACATCGCGTTCGCCGCTTCCATGGTCCGTTTATTGTGCGTCACAATGATGAACTGCGTATTGTCGCTGAATTTTCTGATGATACGCGCGAACCGGTCGATGTTGGAATCGTCGAGCGGCGCATCCACTTCGTCCAGAATACAGAACGGTGAAGGTTTCACAAGATAGATCGCGAAGAGCAGCGCGATGGCCGTCAGTGTCTTCTCCCCTCCGGAGAGCAGATCGATAGAGGTCGGACGTTTGCCGCGCGGTTTTGCCGTGATCTCGATCCGTGCTTCGAGCGGATCGGCCCCTTCTTCCAGCTGAAGATCGCACTCATCCCCTTCGTCGAACAATCCTTTGAAGGTGGTGATGAAATTCTCGCGGATCTTCTCGAATGTCGTCAGGAATTCCTTCTGCGCGGTGTTGTTGATCTCTTCGATCGTCTGCATCAATGTCTTTTCCGCTTCGATCAGGTCCTCGCGCTGGGTGGTGATGAACTCCAGCCGTTCCTTCTCCGTCTTGTATTCGTCGAATGCCGCAAAGTTCACCGCGCCGAGAGAGCGGATCTTGTCCTTCATCTGCCGGACCTCTTCCTTCCCTGCTTCCACATCGAACACATCCTCCGCCGGGAATTCCTTCAGCTCCACGGTATAATCGAATTCTTCTTTACCGCGGGAGATGATATTCTGGGCACGCATCGTCAGCTCGGTGATCTTCATCTCGAGTTCATGCGAGCGGGAGAGCGATGTGTCGTGAAGACGGCGGGCATCCTTCAGTTTCAGTTCGATGTCGTGGGACTGCGTCCGTTTTGCATTGAAGTCCGCCTGAACGACCCGTTTCCGTTCGACGATCTCTTTCAGTTCCCTGTCCAGTCCTTCGAGCTCACCGGCGTTCACCAGCAGATCCTCCTTCAAGCGGATGATCTCTTTGTTGGCATTGTCGATATCGACATCACGCTGGGCGAAGGTATTCCTCAAATTGGCGATCGTCGCGCTGGTATATTCCAGTTCCCGCGCGGAATTCTTCTCTTCATTCTCCAGCCGCATCATCTCCAGCTGCGCATCGGTAGCCACTTTGGAGAACTCGTTCCACATCACTTCCATCGTTTCCAGCTCGCTGGCGGTAGCGCCGGACTGCTTGTCTGCAGCGGATTTCTTCTTCTCCAATGCCTCGATGGCGGGAAGAAGTCCCTTCAGTTCATTGCTCAGCGCATCGGCTTCGTCCCGCAGACGGGTATTCTCCGCATCATTCCGCAGCACATTCTCCGCCATCCTCTTTTTCTCATATTCGATCTGCGCGATGCGCATCTCCACGGAGGTCATCTGCTGCTCGATCTTCTTCGCGATGTCAAACAACGACTTCACATCGATGGAGGAGATCATCCGTTCTTTTTCTGCGGTCACTTTCCGGAGTGAATCAAGCCGTTCGGTGAGCGACGTGATCTCTTTCTCCAGCTCGTCGATCTGTGTCTTCTTGCCGAGC
>CALRIY020000136.1:0-9182 GCA_943364975.1 Synechococcus sp. UW140 | reverse complement strand
AGGGTGTCAAAGAAAATGAAGAATTGACCGTTCAGGTTCCGGTGATCCTGCTCGGCAGTCCGAAAGGCGTGAAAGACGGCGGAACGCTCCAGTTCATTATGCACAAGGTGCGTGTTTCCTGCCTGCCGAAATTCATTCCGGAACATATCGAACTGAATGTGGCTGAACTCGGAATGAATGATTCCATTCATATCCGCGACATCAAAATTGAGAATGTTAAAGTGCTGGACAATGAATCCGCAGCCGTCGTTGCAGTGGTACCGCCGACAGTCGTGAAGGAAGAGGTCCCGGGTGCAGCAGCTGGAACACCTGAAGCAGCAGCCGGTGCAGCAGCAACGGCAGAACCCGAAGTGATCGCCAAAGGGAAGAAACCCGCTGATGGCGAAGCAGCTCCGGCAAAAAAGTAACCAGAGTCCCCTGTTCTTTGAAATGACAGTTTCTCTTCATAAAGGATCCCGAACGTGAAGTGCATCGTTGGTCTTGGGAATCCCGGAGATCAGTACCGGAAGACGCGGCATAATGCCGGATTTCTGGCCGTTGAATTTCTTGCAGAGCGGTTACGGGCCCTTCACTTTGAGAGCACCGATGAGTATGAATGCTTCCAGGCGGTGGTCAACGGCGATACGCTTCTGCTTCTGTTCCCGCAGACGTACATGAACGCCAGCGGGGCCGCAGTGCACATGATCATGCAGAAGTATGATGTGACAACGGACGAGCTGATGGTCATCTATGACGATTTTCAGATCCCCTTCGGCACGCTCCGCATACGGCCGCACGGAAGCGACGGCGGACATAATGGGATCGCGTCCATCATCGATTATCTGGGATCGGGTCTGATACCGCGGCTGCGGATCGGAGTCGGCGGCGTGACGATCCCTGCATCACATACACACGATGCGATGGCTGATTATGTTCTGGCACCGTTCACCGTTGAAGAAGAGAAACTGCTCGCTCCCCTGTTCGGTCATGTCTATGACGCGTGTCTCCTGTGGATGAACTCAGGGATCCAGCGCACCATGAACCGTTACAACAAGAATTTTTTCAGTTCCGCAGGTGCGGAATGAGTTTTCGAAAAAACTGAAACAACACAACCTACTCCGTCCCATGCACCATCGACAGGACGGGGTCTAATGTCCAAAGGAGGATGTTAATGCAGCACCAATCGAAGATCTATGAGTCGATTATCATCATCAATGCGACGCTCGAGGATGCACAGATCGAGATCGAAATTGAGAAGGTAAAAGACTTCATCACCAAGAACAACGGCGAGATCCGTGCCCTGGAAAAATGGGGACGCCGCCGTCTCGCATACGCCATTAAGAAAAAGAACAATGGCTTCTATGTTCTCTATGAATTCAAAGCACAGGGCGATCTGATCGCAAAGCTGGAACGCCACTACCTGCTGAATGAGAACGTCATCCGTTTTCTGACGATCGAATTGAACAAGAAAGCCTTGAAGGCAAAAGAAGTCGGACAAAAGACGCCCATCACCATGAGCGAACCGCCGGCGGATGAAGCAGCGAAAGCAGCTGCAAAAGAAACAGCAACAGCAGCCGCAATTGAAGCAAGCAAAGGAGTGAAAGCATGAGAAAAGAATCATCATCATTTGGCAACAGCAGCCGCGACGGCGGCGGATTCCGCAGAGACGGGAACCGCGGCGACAACAGACGCGATAACAAGAAGGACTCGGCACAGAAAAAGAAACGCACCTGCCGTTTCACCGCTGCCGGCACCATCTATATCGATTTCAAGGATGAAAAACTGCTGCGCAAGTTCATCAATGAACAGGGAAAGATCATTCCGAAACGCATCACCGGAACAAGTGCAAAGTATCAGCGTCAGCTGGTCCAGGCGATCAAACGCGCCCGTCACATTGCCTTACTTCCGTTCACTTCCGAAGCCATTAAGTAATTGAAAGAGGTCTGACATCATGAAAGTCATATTACGTCAAAATTATAACAAACTCGGCACCATCGGCGAAGTTGTTGATGTGAAGGATGGTTTCGCGCGCAATTATCTCATCCCGAGAAGCATTGCGTTCCGCGCAACCGAAGGAAATCTGAAAGCCCTCGAGCAGGAGAAGAAACAGCTCGCCCGCAAAGAGGAGAAGGTCGTTCAGGATTCCGAAAAACTTGCCGCACAGCTCGGCAGCGTTTCCCTGACCATCACGATGAAGGTCGGCGAAGACGATAAACTCTTCGGCGCCGTCACATCGCAGATGATCTCTGAATCACTCGCAGAAAAAGGCTATACCATCGATAAGCGCATTATCGAACTGGAAGAGCCGATCAAAACACTCGGCATTTTTGAGGTACCGGTGAAATTACATGCCAAGGTATCCGCAAAAGTGAAGGTGTGGATCGTGCGGGAGTAATGCTTGTTTCCGTGTCAAGGAGTGAATCCTTGACACGGATCTCTGTTGTGAACCTGACTGATCCCGGTCAGGTTTTTTTTTATATATTGCGAAGGAACCGCAGCCGCAGCGCTCCGGACCTCCTACCCATCATTCTGTTGGAGTACATCTATGGCAGCATCACGATCATCCTCAAAATCCCTCTGGGGCGGCCGCTTTAAGACCGCGCTGTCGGAATCGGCGCTTCGATTCTCCTCCTCCATCGATCTCGACAAATTACTCTATCAGGAAGATATCCGCGGAAGCATCGCGCATGTTGAGATGCTCGCCTCCTGCCGGATCATTTCGGGAGAGGAATCCCGGCGTATCCGCACGGCATTGAAGGAGATCCTTGCTGAGATAGAATCCGGGACATTGGACCTCTCCTGGGAGAAGGAGGACATCCATATGGCCATCGAACAGCGGCTGATCCAGAAGGTCGGTCCGATCGGCGGGAAACTGCATACCGGCCGGAGCAGGAACGATCAAGTCGCACTGGATGAACGGTTGTATCTCCGTTCCGCCATTCTTGAGTTGAAGAAACTGGTCGCACAGTTCCAGCGTGTTCTGTTATACAAATCCGAAAAATACTTCGGGACCATCATGCCCGGCTACACGCATCTGCAGCGTGCGCAGCCGTTGTACCTCTCCCATCATCTGCTTGCCTATGTAGCGATGATGGAGAGGGATTACGAACGCCTTTCGGACTGCTATAAACGCGTGAACCGGCTCCCGCTCGGGGCGGCGGCTCTCGCCGGAACCTCCTTCCCGATCGATAGAGCTATGGTCGCCAAGAAGCTCGGATTTGATTCGGTCCTGGAGAACAGCATGGATGCCGTAGCAGATCGTGATTACATCATCGAATTTGTCTCTGTCTGCTGTACGATCATGATGCATTTGAGCAGGCTTTCCGAAGAACTTGTATTATGGACTTCACAGGAATTCAATTTTGCAAAGATCGATGATGCGTATACCACCGGCTCCAGCATCATGCCGCAGAAGAAGAATCCTGATATGGCGGAACTGACTCGCGGAAAGGTCGGCAGAGTGTACGGCGATCTGATGAATATCCTCACGCTGATGAAAGGACTTCCGATGGCGTATAACCGGGATATGCAGGAAGACAAGATGCCGATGTTCGATGCGGCCAACACCACCCGTGAATGCGTCTATATCGTCACCCACATGCTGATCCACACGAAATTCGACAAGGAACGGTTCGAAGAGGAACTGAAGAATGATTTTTTGACGGCAACGGAGATCGCGGATTATTTGGTGAAGGCCGGTGTGCCGTTCCGGGAGTCACACTCCATCACCGGAAAGATCGTCGGATATTGTGTTGAGCATGGCACTCCGCTGTCCAAACTGTCGCTGAAAGAACTGCATCGCTTCTCTCCCAAATTCAGCGAGGATGTCTTTGCGCTCCTTGATCCACACAATTCCATCGAGCATAAAAGGTCGGCGGGAAGCACAGCACCGAACGAAGTGAAGAAACAGATCGTCCATTGGACCAGGATCCTGAAGCATAAGAAATGATGTAGCACGGGATGTCATCCCGTGCTACGTTGTGTATTTGCAGCAACTGTACTTCCAATCCTTTGTATCTTTTGTTAATCCGGCCTTGACGGGATTATTCAGAATGTATTGAATCGTATGCTCCATTTCTTTTTCATTTCGAACAACCCTATCATAACTCTCACTCTGCCAGAAAGCCCCTTGCCGTTGTAGAACCTTATTACACTGAAAAGCTGTGTAACGCTTCAGTGAATGCAGAATAGTGGTCAATACCGTATTCCCATGATCGGGAATTTCTCCAAGACACATTTTGTCCGATTTCGGTCCGATACTGATCAAGAGATGGATATGATTCGGCATTATCGTATAACAGATCAGATCATAATCCTTACCATCCCTATATTGAATTGCATCATAAACTATTCTCGCTATCTGTTCATCCGCCAGCCAATGATTACCTTGTTGCGAATCCAAGAATTCATCGAATTTCTCAAAATATCTTTTGTGGAATTCAGCGGGGATGTTCTTTACGGAGGGATCAATTGAGCGAAGGCGTTGTAATTCCTTTTCGGAATTAAACATTTCCATCAATTGTTTGAGAATAAATTCAGGGAGTGAACCATGCAGACGAAAAGTGATGAAGAATACTGCACTCGTCGGATGGATGTGAGGAAGGTTGCGGCGATAATACTCTTTCATGGCAGAATATTATAAACATTCCGATCTTCGTCCATTAGATTCTATTGAACAGTAAGGCAAATGGTGAACGGGATAACATCCCGTTCTACATGATCCCCCTTGCCTGTCCGCCGTCAACAAGGATGTTGGCGCCATTGATGAATGAAGCACGTTCAGACGCAAGGAATGCAACCACATCTCCTAATTCCCCGGGCCTTCCCAGTCTGCCTGCAGGTATATTCTTTGTCCGTTCTTCGAAATATTCCTCAACGGTGATCCCGTGCTGACGTGATCGGGCCAGACTCAATTCCTGCTGCCGCTGTGTCAGAATATATCCGGGACAGACGGTATTCACCGTGATCCCCAGGGCGCCGTATTGATTCGCCAAGACTTTGCTCAGGCCGAGAACTCCCGGTCGAATGGCGGAGGAGATCAACAGGTCATCGATCGGTTCCTTTGCCGCTAGTGAGACGATCGATATGATCCTTCCCCACCGTTGACGTTCCATGTACGGAAGGACCGTTCGGGACATGCGCACAACACTCATCATCGTCAGTTCAAATGACCTCGTCCATTCTTCATCCGATAATGCGGTGATTGGTCCGGCAGGCGGTCCCCCGGCATTATTCACCAGAATGTCGATGGAACCAAAATGTTCTGCCGCCTTCCGGAGTGCCGATTCGATCTGTCCTGCGTCCGCAACATCGGCAACGATCGGCAGAACTTCGGTTCTCGTCAACGCACTGATCTCTTCGGACGCACTCTTCAGCGTCTCCATATTCCTGGAACAGAGCGCAAGCCGAACACCTTCCTTCGCAAGCGAAAGAGCGCATGCCTTACCCAGTCCCTGACTTGATGCGGCCACGAAAGCCACTCTGTTTGAAATTCCAAGATCCATTTCACTGCTCCATGATCAGCAATCGATCCTTACGATCTCTTGTTGGTACTCATTCCCAAGAAGGATCACTTCCTTCGTTTTTGAGATATACACATCGATCTCCAAACGGATCCCGAACTCACCCGGCAGATAGATCCCCGGTTCGATCGAGAAGCAGGTCTCCGGTATGATCTCGCGGACATCCATCGTTTCAAAATTGTCGATATGCGCACCGTTGCCGTGCACCTCTTCACCGATATTATGTCCCGTGCGATGGACAAAATATTTCCCGTATCCATGCTCCTCAATGTGCTTTCTCGTGACATCATCCACATCGCAACCACGCACCTTCCGTCCTGAGGCAAACTCCTTCTTCAGATAAGCGACCGCCGCATCGCGCGAACCTTTCACGATATCGAAGACCTGCTGATACTTCGAGGGGATCTCGTTCCCGGCATACCCTACCCAGGTGAAATCCGCATAGACCGCCCCCGGTTTCTTCTTTTTCGCCCACCAATCGATGAGGATGTAATCGCCTTTTTTTATGGGAGAACTTTTTTCCGCACTGGGATCATAGTGGGGATTTGCACCGTTCCCGTTCACCGAACAATTCGCCGGCGCATAGGTCGTCAGTTGATGTGTCTCGAATTCCTTCATGATCAGCTGCTGAACATCGTATTCCGTCACTCTCGAATTCTTCCGGAGGTTATCGCCGATGAATCCAAATGCTTTATGGATCGTCCGCAATAGGATATCGGCGGTTTCCTGTGCATCCCGATATTGTTCTTCACTCCATCGAGCTTCGAAGAATTGGACGATGTCTCCGGAGGAGACCACATCCACTCCGAATGAACGTATGAATTCCAGCGTTCCCGCGTCCACTTTGGAGAGATACGGGATATCATTCTTCGGAGAGTATTCCATACAGATGGTCTTGGCCCCGGAGAGGACGGATTGGACCCCTTCATGGAGCGATTTCCAGGTATTATAGATCGTTTTGTCTCCCGGCAGATGGTCCAGATCGAACTGTTCGATGCTGTGCACAAGTTTCTTGGGTGCGCCGGCGGCGGGAATGAAATAGAAATACCGCCGAGAGGAGAGTTTCCCGGACTGCATATCCAGGATCTTTGATGCGAGTTGATTGTTATTCCTGAAATTATAGATGAACCAGCCGTCCAACTGATATTCCTTCAGTTTCTGCTGGATGAGTGCAAGATTCGAATGAATTGACATACCGGAGTTTCCTTTCATTTTCTGAAATATAGAAAATAAAAAACCCCCAGCCAAGTACATTGACTGAGGGTTTCAATATCGCAAGCTGTGTCAAGGATTGAATCCTTGACACAGTTGTGGAACATCTTAATACATATCACCCATTCCGCCGCCCGGGGGCATAGCGGGACCGGGTTTCTTCTCTTCCGGTTTCTCAACAATAGTCGCCTCTGTAGTCAGAAGCAGCGAAGCGACGCTTGCTGCATTCTCAACGGCAACGCGGCTTACCTTTGTCGGATCGATGACACCGGCTTTGATCAGATTTTCATACACTTCTGTCAGTGCATTGAAACCGAAATCATCTTTCCCGGCCTTCACTTTGTCCACCACCACGGATCCGTCAAGACCGGCATTCGCAACGATCTGGCGAAGCGGTTCTTCGAGAGCACGGCGGAGGATCTGAACACCGGTCGCCTGATCGGCATTCGCGGTCTTCACGTCGGTGAGTGCATCGATCGCACGGAGCAGTGCAACACCGCCGCCGGGAACGATTCCTTCTTCGACCGCAGCACGTGTTGCATGCAGTGCATCTTCCACGCGTGCTTTTTTCTCTTTCATCTCCACTTCGGTGGATGCGCCGATCTTCAGCACAGCGACACCGCCGGAGAGTTTTGCAAGACGTTCCTGCAGTTTCTCTTTATCATAGTCGGATGTTGTCTTTTCGACCTGTGATTTGATCTCTGCGATACGTTTTTTGATATCTTCTTTTGTTCCGGCACCCTCAACGATGGTCGTATTGTCCTTATCGACAACGACCTTCTTTGCGGTTCCGAGATATGCCAAAGTTGCGTTCTCCAGTTTGTAGCCCTTCTCTTCGGAGATGACCTGCGCACCGGTGAGGATGGCGATATCTTCAAGCATTGCCTTGCGGCGGTCGCCGAATCCGGGAGCCTTCACTGTGACAACGCGGAGTGTTCCGCGGAGTTTGTTCACCACGAGTGTCGCCAGCGCTTCGCCTTCAACTTCTTCGGCAATGATCAGGATGGAACGGCCGGACTGCGCCATTTTTTCCAGGATCGGGAGCAGGTCTTTCATTGCACTGATCTTCTTGTCATGGATCAGGATGAAGGGGTTCTCAAGTTCTGCTTCCATCGTGTCTGCATTGGTCACGAAGTACGGGGAGAGATAACCGCGGTCGAACTGCATACCTTCGACGACATCCACCGTTGTTTCGGTCCCTTTTGCTTCTTCAACGGTGATCACACCGTCTTTGCCGACTTTTTCCATCGCATCGGCGATCAGATTACCGATCGTCGGATCGTTGTTTGCGGAGATCGTACCGACCTGTGCGATCTCTTTCTTTCCGTCGACGGTCTTGCTCATTGCTTTCAAACGTTCGATCACTTTGGTCACTGCGAGATCGATACCGCGTTTCAGGTCCATCGGGTTAGCACCGGCGGTGACGTTCTTCAAACCTTCACGGACGATCGCCTGGGCAAGCACGGTCGCTGTCGTTGTTCCGTCACCGGCAACATCCGATGTTTTGGAAGCGACTTCGCGCACCATCTGTGCACCCATGTTCTCGATGGCATCTTCCAGTTCCACTTCCTTTGCGACCGTCACACCGTCTTTGGTGATGGTCGGAGCACCGAATTTCTTCTCGATCACGACGTTACGGCCTTTCGGTCCGAGCGTCACTTTCACTGCATTGGCAAGCTGATCAACGCCGCGCTTCAAACCGGCGCGTGCATCGAATTCAAATGTGATTATTTTTGCACCCATGATTATATCTCCTAATTAAATTGACAGATTCAGATGTTGATTATTTCGGCATGATCGCGAAGATGTCGCTTTCGCGCATGATCAGGACTTCCTGACCGTCCACGGAAACTTCAGTACCGGAATATTTTCCGTACAGCACCTTGTCACCAACTTTCACTTCCATCGGGATCTTTTTACCGTCGTCCGATGTCTTGCCGGGACCTGCGGCAATCACTTCACCCCAGACCGGTTTTTCTTTGGCTGTATCCGGCAGATAAAGACCGCCCTTGGTCTTCTCTTCTGCTTCGGCCGGTTTAACAACAATACGATCGGATAATGGATGAATTTTCATAGAACCTCCTTATAACATATTGATTTATTGCAAGTTATGGGAAGCACCATTCTTTAGCACTCCCGTTGTTCGAGTGCTAATATAACAAATCTTCGGTGAGAAGTCAAGATTCAGGCGTGCGGACTTAGACGATCAACCCATTATTGAGGGTGATGATCCTGTCCGCTCTTGCGGCAAGTTCCTTGTTGTGAGTCACGATCACAAAGGATTGTTTATGCTTATCCCGTAGGGAAAAGAGAAGATTATGCAGATTTTCGGCATTTTCACTGTCCAAATTTCCGGAAGGTTCATCGGCAAAGACGATCTTCGGTGAATTCATCAGTGCACGAGCGACAGCAACCCGCTGCTGTTCACCCCCGGACATTTCGCCGGGACGGTGTTCTTCACGGGCAGAC
>CALRIY020000135.1:0-9209 GCA_943364975.1 Synechococcus sp. UW140 | reverse complement strand
CTTTCCTCTTTTCTTTTTTTGCATCACGCTTCTCGCCGCCTCCGGCTGCACCGAACAGCAGTCCGCCGGGACCCCTGTGGCCAAAGTGAACGACCGCATCCTCACGGTGGAGATGATCCGCGGAAATGCCGGGACGGCTTCGCAGACGTTGACGCAGAACGATATCCAGCAGTACGCCAAACGGTGGGTGACCAGCGAACTGCTCTATCAGGAAGCGCAGCAGCGCGGTCTGGAGAATTCCGAGACCATCCGCCAGAAAGTGACCGAAGCGCAGCGTCAATTGAGCATTGCGGAACTGCTGGAACTGGAGGTCTATACGGCGGCCATGAACGAGATCCTCCGCGAGGATGTCGCAGCGTATTTCCAGGAACACAGCGATGAATTTACGCTGCGCGAGACCCTCATCCGTCTTTCCGTGGTGATCTTCAATCAGTTCGAGCCGGCGAATGAGTTCCGCACTGCGGTACTCAGCGGAGGGGACTGGAACGGCACGATCGACAGCTACCGGAATGATGCGGCAAAAGGATTGATGTCCACCTCGGACTCGATCTTCTACAACAGATCCTCCCTCTATCCGCAGGAATTGTGGAAAGTGGCGGGAGCGCTCGGGATGTCCGAGATCTCCTTCCCGATCAAGACGAGTGTCGGGCACATCGTGCTCCGTTCGCTTGGACAGTTCAAGGAAGGAACGGTGGCGCCGCTGCAGTATGTGGAAGTGGAGATCCGAAACCGTCTGGCGATGGAACGGCGTCAGAAACGGTATCAGCAGTTCCTGCAGGAACTGCGGGCAAAGCATTCGGTGACGCTGATGTTCGCCGGAAGCGATACGACAGGAAGCATGGAGTAACCCAATGACTATGAGATCACTCAAAATATTATTCATCCTTCTCAGCATCTTCACCGCCGCGTCCGCCCAGCAGTCCCTGGACAGGATCATCGCCGTGGTGGACAAGGAGATCATCACCGAATCCGACCTGAATTTCACCGTGCAGCAGCTGGCGGTGCAGAACAGACTGGATCCGACATCGAAAGAACTGCGCGAAAAAGTGCTGGACGGGATGATCAACGACAAGCTGGTGCTGGCGCAGGCGATCGAGGACAGCGTCATCGTCTCGGACGAGGAAGTGACTGAGCGTCTTGAACAGCAGATCCAGCGGATGATCTATCAGGTAGGGGGACAGCAGAAGCTGGAGGAAGTGTACGGCATGACCGTGAACCGGATGAAACGCGATTTCCAGTTCCGCGAACTCATCCGCAAACAGATGCTCGTGCAGAAGATCCAGCAGCAGCGCCAGGCCGCGCTGACCGTCTCGCGCCGCGAGGTGGATGAATTCTTTGCAACGTATAAGGACAGCATCCCGAAAGTGCCGAAAGAATTCGAACTGAGCCACATCTACATCGAACCGAAACCGGATTCCACCGTACTGAAAGCGCTCGTCACAAAGGCGCAGTCGGTTGCGGACAGCATCAAAGCCGGCGGAGATTTCGCAGCGTTTGCAAAGAGGTATTCTTCGGACGGTTCCGCCGCACAAGGAGGCGACCTGGGATTCGCTCGCCGCGGCTCCTTCGTGAAAGAGTTCGAAGAGATCGCATTCACCCTCTCCGAGAACGAGGTTTCCAAACCGGTAAAGACACAGTTCGGATATCATATCATTCAATTGATGGAGCGGCGCGGTGATGCCGTCCGTACGCGTCACATCCTCTTCCCTGTCGAGATGTCCCAGGCGAATGATGACAGCACTATCGCACAGTTGAAACGGATCCGCCAGACCGCACTGAGCGGCGAGGTCTTCGGCGTGCTCGCCCGGAGATTCTCCGAAGACAATGACACAAAGGATATCGGCGGCGATCTCGGACGGATCTCCATCGATCAGCTGGATCCTGCGTACGAGGATTTCGTGAAGAACGCCAAGGCGGGAGAGATCAGCGAACCGCGCAAGCTGACGGTACAGAACAAATACGGATACCACATCATCTTCGTCCGGACCGTTTCAGAGGAACATCCCATCAACCTGACGGACGATTTCAAGCGTCTGGAACAACTGGCGCTGCAGTTCAAACTGGGAAGCCGGTACGAACAGTGGGTGGAGACCCTTCGGAAGACGATCTACTGGGAAAAGAAATTGTAACTGGACAGAAAATTAATTATACTATCACACTTCAATCAATGAAATAACAGGAGAAACACCATGGCACAGCATAAATCAGCCGTCAAGCGCATCCGTTCCACCGAACGGCGCACCAAACGGAACGTAGCAGACAAAACCGCGATGAAGACCTTGTTGAAGAAGGTCCGTTCGACCGACAACAAAGAGACCGCATTGGCGATCCTGAAGGAGACCGTTTCCTTCCTCGATAAGCTGGCCGGGAAGAATGTCATCCACAAGAACAAGGCATCAAACCTGAAATCGAAGCTGACCAAATTGGTCAACAAATTGAAATAATCGGACCCGTTCCGAACACGAAAAACCCCGGTCATGCCGGGGTTTTGTGTTTTAAACCGGTCTCACACAAAGGCACAAAGGAGAGCTGAACATTTGTCCGCGAAGGATGCGAAGAATCGCTAAAAACGAGTATCAAGTTGTAGGACACCTTTAAGGTGTCCTACAACTTGCGGTACATAAAAAGGGGCGGACAACAGTCCGCCCCAAATATCATTCTTTGTGTCTTTGTGTGAGATAACCTTTAAATCAAACCATCCTTTTCCATCTGCAGCTGCTGCAGTTCTCTGATCCTCTGCTGGTATTCTCCCCCTTTTGCCGGGACGGAGAACATCAGGATCTCATACGCCTGGATCGCTGCGCGGTACTCACCCTGTGATGCGTAGATCTCCGCCAGTGTCGGCGTGACGGCATCCGTTTCATATGCCTGATCGTCCTGCGTCTCTTTCGGCACCGGATTCTGCGGCTGATAATTCTCCTGCGGAACGATCTTCTCCGCGCTCTGCAGTTTCTCCGCCAGCGAATCGATATCGAGCGATGCAGAAGGAGCGGAGGATACGGAAGGCTCGCTGAATTCCTCATTCATCGCATTCATCTCCGCAAAGAGCGCCGCCTGCTCGGGATTGGCGAAGACCGGTTCCGGATCGACATGGGCACCGGCTTGCTCGAACACCGATGCTGCCGGGGACGTAAAGGGATCGTTCGAGTATGCCGTTTCAGCCGGAGAAGGTTCAAGATACGGATCATGGAACGGCAGCGGCGCGCTGACGGCGGCGGACGGTTCGCTGTTCAGATACTCATCCAGCGAAACCGGATCCTGTGAATTGATGCGGGATTGATTCTGTGCAAAGTAATCGTCATACGACGGGAACGGTTCGGCCGATTCCTGCTGAGGAACTGCGGCAGGTATTTCGTATGAGGGAAGCTCGATCTCCGGTTCAGCGTACGATGACGGCGCATACGGATCGGCGGTCACACCGGCTGCCTGGAGCCGTGCATTCTCTTCCGCTTCCAGCTGGGCCAGAAGACTCGGTTCTTCTTCGGTCAACGCGGCCGGTTCAGCAAAGGATTCCTCCTGCTGCTGATGATCGACGGACTGCATGAACTGCTCCGTATGTTCGGTCGGGACGGACGGGATCGGCTGCGGTGCAAAATAATTCTCATCGGTGGTGCGTGTGGACTCGTCCGGCTTATTCGGAACGGAGATCAGCAGTTTGGCAGCGGTCTGATTGAACGGCGAAAGATCCAGCGCGCGCTGGAAGGCTGTCTGTGCGCGCGAATATTCTTTGAATGCAAGATACGCTTTCCCGAGAACGATATATCCGGCAGGGTACTCCGGATATTGTTTGATCCCGTCCTCGAGCAGTTTCATTGCCTCTGCGTTCTGTTCTTTTCCAAGATACAGATCGGCAAGCCGTGCAAAGAGCATGGATTGCGGATTCTCCGCCATTTTCAACGCTAAAAATTCTATGTCGAACTCTTCAAATTCCATAATAAAAAAGCCAGTGTTGTTAGAACACTGGCTTAAAATAGCTAACTATAATTTGAATTGCAAAGTATTATACCGCCAACGGCTCAACGACCAGTTCCATCTGCGCCAGTTTGATGCGGCGTGCTTCAAGCGCCTGCTGAACGGACATGAGTGCGACGAATCCGTAGCCGCAGGTGAAGAGGAGCTGGAACGGAACGGCAGCGATCTCCAAAGAATAGAGGGATGAAAGAACGCCGAAGAAGCAATACAGAGCCAAACCGATCTCGATCAGCACCGTCCAGCTGAACTTCACCGGAACATACTTCTTGTCATTCCACTGCTGTTTCTTCCCTTCGATGCCGTATTTCGGCGTGCGGACGAACTCACTCTTCCGTTTGAACAATCCTTCGAGCACCGCTTTGCTGTTATTCACCGCAAAACCCATACTCCCCGCCATGAAGACCGGGAAGAGCATGATGCGCTTGCGCCAGTCCGCATAGATATCCTTCTGAGAATAGAGATAGAACAGGAACGAACCGATGAACGCCAGCACGAAGACGGACATGAAATCGAAATACGCGTCGAATCCGCCGCCGTGTTTGATGAATGTCAGCGGTACGTTCAGGATACTTGCCAGAATGATGAACGGGAAAACGATATTGTTCGTCAGATGGAACGTGCTGTGGAACTTGATCCGGAACGGAATGTTCGATTTCCAGACCATGGGGAGAAGTTTCCGTGCGGTCTCGATCGCCCCTTTGGTCCAGCGGAACTGCTGCGACTTCAGCGCATTGATCTCCGCCGGAAGTTCCGCCGGTGAGGTCACATCGCGCAGGAATTTGAATTTCCATCCGCGCAGCTGTGCTCGGTAGCTCAGGTCCAGATCCTCGGTCAGCGTGTCGCTCTGCCAGTTGCCGGCATCCATAATGGTCTCTTTTCTCCACACACCGCCGGTGCCGTTGAAGTTGATGAAGTAACCGGCTTTGTTCCTGATGTTCTGCTCGATCACGAAGTGACCGTCCAGCGCCATCGCCTGTGTGCGTGTCATCAGCGAATAATCGCCGTTCAGATGCTCCCAGCGTGTCTGCACCATGCCGATCTTCTCATCCTTAAAGAAGTACGGGATCGTCTTGATCAGGAATTCCGGACGCGGGATGAAGTCCGCATCGAAGATCGCCACAAATTCACCTTTCGCCGTTTTCAGTCCCTCTTTCAGCGCGCCGGCCTTGAATCCCTGGCGGTTCTTGCGGTGTGCGTGGACGATGTTGAATCCTTTCGCCTGCTTCTCGCGGACGATGCTTGCCACCAGATCCACCGTTTCATCCGTGGAATCATCCAGCACCTGGATCTCGATCCTGTCCTTCGGATATTCGATCGCGCAGGAGGCGTCGATCAGCCGGCGGACCACATACATCTCATTATAGAGGGGAAGCTGGATGGTGACCATCGGCGTCTCGACGAGCGGCAGGTCCCCTTCCACCTCATTGCGGTGTCGGTAATAATGGTAGATCATGACAAAACCGTGGGCACCAAAGACGAACAGGATGCTCAGGCAGATGATGTAAGCGATCAGTATAAATTGTTCCATAGTATTGTGTGATTGATTGTGGGGAAGTTAGTATTTCAAATAAAATTCTATCATCGGTTCATTGTTTCTTTGAGTCATTGGATCATTTGACCGTTCAGCTCTTCATTGAATCAATGACTCAATGAACAAATGACTCATTCCATTATCTTTACCATCCGGAAACTGTCTCGAGCAGGATATCCTCGGCGACCTTGTTGACCGCCTCATTCAATGCGACATCGCGTGTCTGCTGTCCCTGCGTGTATTCGCCCCAATTCGAGAAATCCTTTTCCCAGATCTTCTTCCGGAATTTCATATCGGTGTAGGAAGCATGCACGGTCACTGTCACTCTGCGCGTGCGGATGATGTCGTTCCCGCCGATCACCGAAGGAGCATCGATCACGGTGGAGATCGTCCCTTCGAGGATGGAATCGGCCGTCAGCCGTTCGCCGAGCTCCAGATTGTTGTCGTTGCGGAACTGCTCGATCACTTTCTGCGTGAACTTCTCGCGCAGTCCCGGTTCGCCGAACCCGCTCACATCCTCGAACAGCGGGATGGCGACGGTCTTCAGATGCGGCGCAACCGATGCTCCGGTAAAGGAGTAGCAGCTGCCGAAGAGCAGGAAGCAGACCATGGCAAATAATGTGTTGATCGATCTCATATTCCGTACTCTTTGATCTTCCGGTACAATGTCCGCTCCGAGATCTGCAGTTCATCGGCAGCCAGGCGGCGGTTGTTGTGATATTTTTTCAGCGCGGTCTCGATCATCCGCCGTTCCATCTCCGCCAGCGAAAGGTTCTCCTGCACGGCGTTCGAAGGAGCGTTGTTCACCGTCCCGTTCCCGTTCAGCACACCTTTCAGCAGGTTCTTCACTTCGAGCATGTCGTTCTTCAGTTCGATCAGCGCGCGGTAGAGCAGCTGGCGTTCGTCGAAATCATTCTGCTTCGCAACGACCATCGGCAGGTTCCGCTCTTCATTCGGCATGCGCAGATACTTCCGGATATCGTCCGCGTCCAGTTTCCGGCCGCGCTCCAGGACGAGCATGCTCTCCACCACATTCCGCAGTTCGCGCACGTTGCCGTGCCAGTAATACTGCTGCATCAGCTCCACCGCCGCGGGGGTCATCCCGCCGAAGCGGATGCCGTTCTTTGCGGAGAACTCTTCCACGAATTTTTCGAACAGCAGCGGAATGTCATCCTTCCGTTCCCGTAATGCCGGGATCCGCACATTCACCGAACGGAGCCGGTAGAACAGGTCCTGCCGGAAATTTCCGTTCCGCACTTCCTGCTCCAGATCCTTGTTCGTCGCTGCGATCACCCGCACATCCACTTTCCGTGCTGTGGAAGAACCGACACGGAGGAACTCGCCGTTCTCCAGGATCCGTAAAAATTTTACCTGCGTTGCGAGAGGAAGCTCGCCGATCTCATCCAGAAAGATCGTTCCGCCGTCCGCCAGCTCGAAATATCCTTTTCGCTCGCTGCTTGCGCCGGTGAACGATCCCTTTTCATGGCCGAACAATTCCGATTCGATGATCCCTTCCGGGATCGCGCCGCAGTTGACGGTGACCATCGTCCGTTTTGCACGCTTGCTTGCACCGTGGATCGCGTGGGCGATCACTTCTTTACCCACGCCGCTCTCGCCGGTGATCAGCACCGTGATATCCGTCGGCGCCACATGCTGCAGCACCTGGACAAGTTCCTGCATCTCGAGTGATTCCCCGACGATGCCGAACCGATGCTGGAATTCTTTCCTGTTCATCCCCTGTTCCACGATCGCACCGTTCACCGTTTCACCACGAACCAGTCAAGATTGAATTTCGATTTCAGCTCGGCGCCGAATTCCTTGGCGGATAGTTCATCCGCGAATCCTTCGAATGCCACCGCATAGACGGTCCTGCCGCTGCTCTGTTTCTCAAACACGATCGCCTGTTTCCCGACGACAGCACTGACGGTATTGGCCTGCTCCTGCGCTTTACCTTCCTGGGAATAGACACCGAGCTGAACGATATACGGACCGGCGGAGACTGTCTGTGCCGGCTGCTCAATTTTCTCCGCAGGTACGGACTGATCCGGTGTCCGGACCGGCGGCTGAGCGGCGGTCTGCAGCGGCTGTTTCACGTTCTTTTTGGCAAAAACGGAGTTCGGATACTGCTCATTCAGCTGATTCATCTTTGCATCGGCTGTTTTATAGAGACCGACCGCGTAGAAATATTGATACACTTTATACAGAGCATCATCTGCCCATTCGCTGGAAGGAAAATTATCGACGAAGGATTGATACTTCTTCGCTGCCTGGTCGCCGTTCTCCGTGGTGTACGCATCGAGATACTGAACGCCCGGATCATTCGGAAGCTGTTTCAGCAATGAGGCAACTTCGGTCCGCACCTGGTCGATCTTCCCGGAATGGATCAGATCAAGACGGAGCCGGACATCCTGTTCGCTCAGCTGAGCTGCAAGGGAGCCCGAGAGGAGCAGGACCGCCGTTAGGATGTTCACCGTTATTGTTCTCATGGTTTTTTTGTTTGTCCTGTGATTCATCCTTCAAGGATGAATGCTGCTAATTATTTCCCGGAACGATTCTGCCGAAGAGTGTCTGCGCATTCGCGCGTTCCACGCGGACCTTCCGGATCTCGCCGATCGCGGCATTTTCGCGCGGGAAGACCGCTTTCTTGTTCGTATCGGTCCTGCCGTGAAGATCATCCGCGGAGCGTGAACTGTCCCGCTCGATCAGTACTTCGACATCCTTCCCGATGAGCGATTGATTGATCTCGAATGCGATGCCGTTCTGCAGTTCGATGATCTCGCTCAGCCGTTCCACTTTCACTTCCTCCGGAACATCATCCCCCATGTCCCATGCTTTTGTATTTTCACGGGGAGAATATTTGAACATGAATGCACCGTCGTATCTCATCTGCTTCAGGATCTCCAGCGTCATTGCATGATCTTCTTTCGTCTCCGTCGGAAACCCTGCGATGATGTCGGTGGAGAAACTTGCCTGAGGCATCGCACGTTTGATCTTCTCTATGAGTCCCACATAATGCTCGATCGTGTAGGTGCGGTTCATCAGTTTCAGGATCCTGTTGGAACCGGACTGTACCGGCAGATGCACATACTTACAGATATTGTCGTGTGATGCGATCGTCTCGATCAGTTTGTCACTCATATCCTGCGGATGCGATGTCGTGTACCGGATACGCATGGTCGGATCAACTTCCGCCACCGATCGGAGCAGATCGGCAAAATCATATTCTCCGTCGTGATACGAATTCACATTCTGTCCGAGCAGCGACACTTCCCGGAAACCGTTCGCACTCAAGTTCCGCACTTCGTCCACAATGCTGCTCAGTTTCCGGCTTCGTTCGCGTCCGCGCGTGAACGGCACCACGCAGAAGGTGCAGAACTTGTCGCATCCGCGCATCACGGAAAGCCATGCGGTGATCCCTTCGGTCCGGAGCGGCGTGATGTCGTCGTAATTCTCTACACGGGAAAGCTTTACGGCAATGCCGCGCTGTCCGGCATATGCATCCTCGATCAATTTCGGCAGGCGGCGGTATTCATCCGGACCGACCACCAGGTCCACCAGATTATTCTTCTCCACCAGGGTCGTCCGCAGTCTTTCCGCCATGCATCCCAGCACGCCGATCAGCACTTCCGGATTGCGGCGTTTGTGTTCTTTCAGTTCCGAGACCCGCTGATGCGCGCGCTGTTCGGCATTATCACGAACAGAGCAA
>CALRIY020000134.1:0-9376 GCA_943364975.1 Synechococcus sp. UW140 | reverse complement strand
ATTCCACAGCCCTTCGTGGATATATTTTGCCGTAAGTCCGATCGAGAAACGGTCAGTAAGGGAACGCGCAAAGGACAATCCCATGGAAAATGCGCTGTAGCTCCATCGTCTGCCGTCACCGTCCGGGTTGGTCTCTGTCCGGACGATCTCTTCCGGCATGGTCAACGATGTCACGGACAGACCAAGCGTCCCGACTCCATCCACCGTAAGACCGCTCGCCACATAATTATAATCGATATCGGCGATCCATTGCGTATGATTGAAGGAAGCCTCCCCCGGCGTCTTTAAACGTGAAAGGGATCCGGGATTCCAATAGATGGAATAGATATCACCGTCCATTGCGGCAGCGCTCCCTCCCATCGCAACCGAGCGGGCGCCTGCGCCGATCTTCAGGAATTGAGCGACGGTCGTACCAACCTTCGTTGTCGTACGGCTGAGCTGAGCTTCCGCCGTCTGCAGCGAAACGATGATCATCAGAATGATTGAAGTGCGGATGACACATTTCATGAGTGGTTCTCCAGAGAAAAAATTATTTTATAAGTCCAAGACGACCGATCTTCTTTCCTCCGGTCGGAGTTTCGATATGATAGATATAGACACCGTATCCGATACGGGCGCTTTCCGATGACAACAGATCCCAGTTGATCGTGGATGTAATGTCGTTCTTTCGCAAGGTCTGCACCAGGTCACCGGTGATCGTATAGATCCTGATGGTGCATTCGCGGGGCAGATTACGGAATTGGATCACACGGTCGCCGCGCAGATCGGGCCTGTTGGACGGCAGTTCGAATGCGCTGCTGATCACATACGGATTGGGAACGACATAGGCATTCTGCAGCAGTGCATCGGCAGCCGCGGCGCTGTAGCTGACCGCTTTGGTCGTGAACTCATATTCATCATTCGCAGCGAACGGTTTCCTCATCTTCACATTCACCACCGACCCGGCCGGGATCGCATACGAAAGCACGCCGGATTTTCTGGTGATGGAAATGTTATGGAACACTTTGGACTGAAGGACCGGGGTGGCAACTTCTAGGATGATGATCTCTTCACCGAAGTCCCATCGTCCTGCTTTGTTGTTCGGACCGGTCTTTTCGTTGATGATTACCGTCAATTTTGTGGTATCGGTCATATTCTCCACTTTGAACGGAGCTTTCACGTATGCTTTGTTGACCGACGGCAAAGTAGCAGAAGAAATAAATGAATCCGGCGGTGCGATATAATTACCGAGTGTATCCCGGTCTGCCGTGGAGATCATGAACGTGATCCGGTAATCGATCGGATACGCTTTCCTTCCGAGCGTTGAGTAGGTCGAGGAGATATTCATAGACATGCTGTCCGCATTCTGCTTGCTTGCAAAACCGGTATTGGTGCCGTCCAAGAGCAGTGTATCATTCGTTACGTAGAGCCGAATACCGTCGAATACAGGATTTGCATCATTGGCTTTATAGAAGCCGCTACCGGCAACCGGATAATATTGATATGATACGGTGTAACTCTTTGATCTGAGGAGGACACCGACAGCTGTTGCACGGAGCCGTCCATTGGCAGAATCAACGAAAATCGATGTAGATGGAATCAGTGCAGCATTCGTATCCGGTCCGTCGTAGATCCGGACGCTCTTTGATACGAAATTCTTATTCTGAAGATTGACGAACAGGTTCTCATTGCCGATGAACTGTTCGACGGCAGGGGTCTTTCGAAGAACACTGTATGCGACAATGGTATCGATTCCGATCTTTGTCTTAGCGAAGGTGATTCCGTAAGTACCGTTCTTCAGCGCGAGTTCATTCAGCACTTTGAACTGAATAGTACCGGTGCCGACCCCTTTTGTATGAGACAACGCGACGCCCGTCTGCAGATCCGCTTTATAGCTTATCAGACCTGATGCATCAGCATTCGGAACGACCGAAACCGTATTCACATCGAATTTGAATTCCTGCGTGACCGCATCACGCTGAATGATCGCCTGACTTTCAGAAGGCGGAAGCTGGAGAGTGTCATCACCGTGATCGAATGAAACGACAGCATAATAGTATGTAATACCGTTTGTCACAGTCGAATCGACATATTCATGTCGAAGTCCGGTGGTATCGCTGGGTTCCCCCATATAATACTTGATGAAACGACCCCGGTATTCCACCGGCATGAATCCGCCGTCGTATTTATCCTGTTCCGCTTTGGTCCACGGACGATGCCATTGCGCCGAACGACGGGCCTCATTATCATACAAAGCTTTGCCGAGGAACGGATAACCGTTTCCATCGGTCACACTGAAAACATCCTTAAAGGAATAATCCTGACTTCGGTAGATCTTATATCCTTCAAAGTCCTTTTTGCCGGAGAACGGATCGGTCGTACTCTCTGCGGCATTGTCCCAGTACAGCGTCACCTTTCCGTTCCCTGCAACCGCGGTCACTTTCGGTTTCGGGGGGGGCTGTGCAAAACGATAATTCGCCTGCAGTACAAGCTGTGCTGTTTCGGAATTCAACAGAAGGTCCTTCAGATCGCTCCCCATCAGCAGTGCAATGGAGAACCGCTCGCGGTGTCCGGGATGCATTTCGAACGGACCGGAACCGTATAAGAAAATATAATCACCTAAATTATTCGTCGGATCTGTATCATACAGTGTCGCTAATGCTGCCGTATCGAATTCCGCTGTAATGGAATTGTACATCAAGTT
Organism: Synechococcus sp. UW140; assembly: GCA_943364975.1. GTDB lineage: Bacteria > Bacteroidota > Ignavibacteria > UBA10030 > UBA8401 > UBA8401. The sequence goes on along the minus strand of CALRIY020000134.1, from coordinate 6,693 downwards.
ATCATTCTTGGGCCGGTTGTTCCCGCCGAACGTGAGTGACCAGAAACTTCTCAGACCGATCTGATCGGATTCATTGACGTCGCGGAATCCGAAATTCGGTTCAGAACCGAGCCAGGAGCCGTCAGCAGCGATCAACTGATCCGGAACTCCGTTCCCTTCACCGAAATCGCCGGTACCGAAAATTCCGTCCACACCGATATCATCTTTTTCTTTGTCCCAGTCACCGTCCTCATCACCCGACCAGCGCGCTTTGGGCTGACCGTATAATGCGATATACTTTACGGAATCATTCACACCGGTCATCAACGGAACATTCACGCCGTCAATGAATGTCCCTTTGTCGTTGAATGGATTTTCATCCTTGATGCCGTCATCATCGTTATCGATACCGTCAATACTGTTATTCGGACTTTCCAGGAACTTATAACCGAAATAACCGGGAACATAAGCGGGAAGATCCCCTTTTGCATCAGGATCCCAGCTGAAGACCATATTGCGGGAAAGCGGCGTGGTCAATTTCCCGTCCCGGTTCAACCGTGTATCGAAAGCCGAAAGACCGATCGGACGGGCAGGAATAAATTCTGCTGCGTCATCAGCGAAGTTGCTTGGTCCGCCGATATGGGGATCACCGAACATACCGAAGTACATTTTGGGCATCCCTTTCGCCCGTGGATCATTCTCTGCAGTATAGACAAGGAAAATGATATCCTCTGCCAGAGGATTGGCGAACTGCATCGTACGCACTTCCAGATTCACTCCAAGACCGCGGTGCGCGAGATTAGTCGGCATCGGATAATAATCGAACTCAGCATCGGTGGAATCATCGACTATATAATAGACCTCTTCATCCGGTACCGTTGCATTTCCTCCGAGAAACGAAGGATAGATATATTCTCCGACAACTGAATTATACCAGCTCTCAGGCCACGATCTCGGCTTCAGACGAAGATCACTGGTGCGTGCTCCCCAACTGGCAAGATCATTCTGTCCGGGAGAAGCATAACCTGATTTAGGCAGCCAGCCCCATTTATCGACATTGTTGGGAGCAAAATCACCGTCCGCCGTATTTCTGCTGGAACCGCCGAATCCATCGATCACGATATTGACGGAGTCATTCGGATTGACGGAACGTGGAACTCTCGCCGTAACGAGAGGACCGAACTCATAACCGTAACCTAATCCGTTCCAGACAAGATCCAAAACGTTCCCTTGAACGCCGGGATTACTGATAGCGCCAGTATTATAGATGATCGAACGGATCTTATTCCCCGTGATCACCAAGCTCTTCACTTCGGACTGCAGGCCGGTCGTTTTCAGCAAGCGGAACTGTTCATCCCTCCAACGCTGATACTCCCTCATCTGCTGCTTGTTCAACAGTTTCAGGTCCGTCGTGCGGAAATCGATCTTTGTATCCTGAGCAGTAACAACAGAGAAGACAAAAAGAAGTGCGATCAAAATATTTTTCTTCATTTGCGGCATACGAAATATTCCCTTGTTCATGAACTAATTAAAAAAGGACTGAAACACCGAACCGTACTAAACGGGGACGGCTGACATTCTGAGGATTCATGTAATAATTATCCACGGCCGAAAGAGGGATCAATCCGATATCGCCTCTGGTGATCCGGTTGCGGACCTCCTGGAATTCCTTCGGATTGGCGACCTGGTTTGCATTGTACAATGCTTTGCCGCTGTTGGAATAGACATCCACTTCGCTGCGTGTATCGAACAGATTATCCACCTGCACCAGCAGTGAATATTTCAATCCGTCCATCAGGAAATATTTCTCGATCTTCAGATCGACCGACCATTGCATCGGTTTGGTGGAACTGTTCTGAATGAACTGCGACAACTGGGTGGCGAGACTTGCAGGAATGCTTGCAGTGTACGGCGAACCGGATTGCAACCGCGTGATGATGCTGGCACTGTAATTATCCGTCTCGCTGAAATTCATGGAAGTGTTCAGGATATGGGTCCTGTCAAAGCTTTGCGGGACGAGGAATGTTTCGGCGCTCTTGCCGGATTTTTCACTGAAGAAGAAATCGGCGCGCGGTTCCGTTCTGTTCCCTTCTGCAACGGAGAATGTATAATCTATGGATGAAGAGAAGATGCTTCCCGGCATGCGGCGCTGATACAGCGAAACGGTCAATCCACGCGAGTTCGCATAGTCCAGATTCGTCAACACTTGATAGCTCACATCTCCCTTTGCCGTAACAACGATCTGGTTGAAGATATAATCACGCACATCCTTATAGAACCCGACGACCTCCAGCCGAAGATCCGGTGTCAGTCCCTGCTGCAGTCCGATCTCGTATTGGATGCTCCGCTGCGGTTTCACATCCGCATTACCGAAGAGCGGCTGAGAACCGGCTACGCGGAAATTGTTGTTAGAATAAAGTGATGCAAGATTTCCGAGCTGGTAGAAATGACCATAGGACAAACGAATGACACCTTCATCCGTGATCGGATATGCAATGCTGATACGGGGACTGAGCGTATGCTTGATCGAAGCATCCTTCAGATCCTTTACCAGGAATGATGTATCTCGTGCAGAAAGCGCATCGCTCAAATTCGGATTGTATTTAGATGCGGGATCGAAGAGTTCATAGCGGAGTCCGACATTGAGGATGAGCGATGTTTCCAACTCGATCTTATCCTGAATATAGGCTGAGAACTGCTTCGGCGTTTTCGTGTAATTCAGATATCCGGAATAGATATCGGGTTTCCGCGCTGCATATTGGATACTGTCCGCATAGACATCCTGAAAGTCATCCACGATCACCCAGGGGCGTTTCACATCATAGAATTCCAGTTCATATGATTCCACTTTGATTGTGTGCTGACGAAGTTCCAGACCGAATTTCACTTCATGATCTCCGAACAGCTGCGCCTGCACGTCGAACTTTCCGCCCATCGATTCCGAACTTCGGAATGTCCGGCCGTTCGAGGTACCGCCGGTCAGGAATCCCAGGATCGGAAGTCCTGTCTGATAGAATGAGGGGAGATACCGCGGGTCATTCATGTTCTCATACGTGTAGGTCTTGTCTTCGGTCGTTCCCAGTGAGAACTTCAGCGTATAAAAGATTGAGTTGCTCAGCGTATGCGTCCAATCCATCGCCTGAACAAGTCCGTTGCTGTAGCTGGTCGGACGGCCGTCCGGATTGAAGCGGTAACCGTAATATGAAGCGCTTTGGCTCTGTGCATTGTCATACACGACCTCATACTTCAATCGCATAGTGGATGATAGCCGGTACGCAATATTTCCCTGGATATTGTACGATTCACTAATATTGAGAGGGACCAATGCACTGTCTCCGGTCGGTTTTCCGACTCTGTCCACCACAGGTTCCTGCCGATTGGTGAATGGGTTGTACCGGTAGGTGATATTCCGGTTCAGCGGATTAAAATAGTATGGAGAAGCGTTGGAGGCTCTGCGGGGATCATCAACATAGAGCGGATATCCTGCGATATTCGGATCCATCATGATATTCCCGGCGGAGTCCTTCATTGCGATCTGTTTCGTGAATTCATCCCGGGTGATCGCCATGTCGGTCGGATTATAGATCCTGTTCCCGTACAGGAAGCCGTGGTTACGGTCATACACACCGGATGCGTAGAATGAAAGATCATCAACGAACGTAGGACCGCCGAAGGTCCCCTCCGCCCGTGCATTATTCAGCGGCTGGAAATGCTGGATGTGCGGGAAGATCTCCTTGTCCTGACTGTAATAATCACCGGTGAGCACACGGAGACTGCCGGTATTCTTTGATCCTCCCTCTTTCGTCACATAGTTCACAACACCGCTTAACGCATTCCCGTACTCTGCACTGAATGTTCCGGTAGAGACGGTCACTTCCTGTACAGCGTTGGTTGCAACGCCGATCGAACTCAGGTTATCATACGGATTGTTCACAGAGATGCCGTTCAGAGTAAATGCGATCTCGTTGGACCGGCCTCCCCGGACGTGCAGATCGCCGTCATCGTCCACGACAACGCCGGACTGGAGTCCGATGATCTCGCTGATGCTCGTCACCGGCAGCGCCTGAATATTTTCCGAAGTGACTGCAACGACGGGATTGGTCTGATCCTGACGGATGAGAGGATTCCGTTCCCCTTCCACGATGAACTCGTTCAGTTCCACTGCGGACTCGTTCAGATTGATGTTGAGCGTCGTTGTGAAGTCCACATTCACTCCGATGTTGTTCACTCTCGTGGGCTGATACCCAACATAGCTGACAGAGATGGAGTATGTTCCCGGCGGAACATTCACGATCACATAGTTCCCGTTGAAATCGGTCGCAGCGCCGAGCGATGTTCCGTTCACGGCAACGACGGCGGAAGGGATGCCTTCTTTCGTCTTTGCGTCGACGACTTTACCGGCGATCTTTCCTGTTGTGCCTGCGAAGAGTGAAGAAACTGTGAGTGTGATGAGTGTGAGGAGTGCGGTAATATGGAACAGAGAGTAGCGTTTGCTCATAGAAGGAATCCGTTACTGTTGAGTTCACAAAATTATTATGTGTTTTGAATATAGGGAAAGGCAGTTGCTGTGTCAAGAAATTTAACCCCTCCTATTGTATAATTATACACTAAATGCATAATCAAAATAGAAGTTCGATGACTTGATTCTCTCTTGGTTTTTTGATTAATTAAATCTACGATCACAGCCAATTACAATTCATTCTCATCCATATGGAGGTCCTTCAATGAAAAAATTTTACTCCCTGGCAGTACTCACGCTGCTGGTCCTTTCATTCTCTTCTTCCATCTCCGCACAAGGCGTGTACGACACGACAAAGTTCTCTGTCTCTGCGACATTCAAGCCGGGTTCCTATCCTGAATGGTCGGACAGTGTCGCTGCCTGGCGCGTGTATGCAGGATATGATCTTGACAAGGACGGAAAGAAGGAATTCCTTGTCGTGGTCGATCCCGCGACAACATTCACCGCGGATACCAGCATGTCCACCATCCTTCGTTTCGAAGCGAGCGGCAATGACAAGTATGATCTCGTCTGGTCGGCGAAAGTGCCGCACCAATATGCAGCGAAAGGATCCTGGCCTCCCCTTGCCGTCGGTGATATCGATAAAGACGGATTGCAGGAGATCATCTACGCTTCATCGCTCGACGCGCGCTCCAGTGTTGATCCCGCACCGAGCAGAGTGTTCGTTTACGAATACGAGACCGCTCTCGGGAATTTTCCGAAACTGCCGACGCTCGAATCCAAACTGGGTTTCCCGGATAAGTATTATTATGCGGCAACCAGCATCATTGCTGATGATGTGGACAACGATGGTGATGTTGAACTGATCCTCAGCGCACGCCGCGCATACGGCGGCGGATGGGGTACGGCAAGTCTGCGCCCTCTGTTCGTCTACAAACTGAACGGCGCGATCGAACCCGGATTCAGCGATTTTGAACTCGAATTTGCCGATACTCTTGGAACATTCAACGGCGGATATTATTTCAATAACCATGTGGTCGATTTCAATGCGAACGGAAAGAAAGAGATCTGGGGATTCACATGGGACATGATCGCATATGCTGTGTATGAAGCGACCGCAGCGAATACCTATGAATTGAAAGCGGATGTCAATCAGGCGACCAGTCCGGATGATTACGGCGAACAGAACAGCGTCAGTTTCTACGATGCAAACAAGGATGGAAAACTGGAAATGTTCATCGCAGGACAGGTCAGTCCTCCGTCTGCCGTGCTCTATCTGCCGAACACCACCGATCTGACAACGCTCACCACGACGAGCACAAAATTCATCAGCCCGATCCTTTATGAAGCGAACTTCCAAGGTGCCTCGATCGGTGATATCGACGGGAACGGCGAAGTCGATTTCTTCATCGGTGATTGGGACAATGCTACACGCAGAGTATACCGTTTAAGTCATAAAACGGGTCAGTCATTCACTGATTCTACCGGCTATGCCTTTGATACGGTCTACTACTCTCCGGCGGATTCCAACTACCGCTTCCCCAACGTTGAAGTAGCGAACGATCTGGACGGCGACGGTAAACGTGAGTTGATCATCGTGAACACGAATGTGAAAGGGACCGATCCGAATCAGGTCTCGATCATCATCCTTGAGAGCAAAGTTGCTGTCCTCGGCGTCAGCACGATCTCTGATAAGGTCCCCTCGGCATTCACTCTGGAACAGAATTATCCGAATCCGTTCAATCCTTCCAGTTCCATCCGTTTTTCTTTGACATCGGATGATCGTGTGGAACTGACGGTGACAAACGCACTCGGCCAGCAGGTGGCGACTCTGCTCAACCAGAGGATGACCGCCGGAACACATGAAGTTCGGTTCAATGCGGACGGTTTGTCGACCGGAACATATTTCTATACGCTCCGCTCCGGGACATTTTCGGAAACAAAGAAGATGATCCTTGTAAAATAATTGTTCTCTTACCGGAACGGCGCTCCCCGGAGCGCCGTTCTTTTTTTATCGCCACAGCCAAGAGAATCCGAATGAAAATATCATGTTTCATCGTTCTCCTCTTCTCCTCTTCCGCATTCTCACAGACCGGCTCCGACGAACTCGTTAACATCAAGGAACTCATACCGGACATTGTCCTCGACATCCGTTACAATACCACGAATAATTTTGTCACCACATACAGCGGAGCTCCGCAGAAACTGTATTCGACGGATGAATGCATGGTATCCCGCAGTGTTGCAGAACGGCT
>CALRIY020000133.1:0-9487 GCA_943364975.1 Synechococcus sp. UW140 | reverse complement strand
TTGTTTCTAAATGCAAAGGGCGGTCTACGACCTCCCCTACATTTTTTTTTGACTTTGTGTTTTTACGATAATGTTTTCTTTTGGGGACGGACAATTGTCCGTCCCTACATTTTCACATCCATTAAAATCTGTCCGATCCCTGATATTTGACGAGGCAGGCTTGTCCGATGTTATTGGGGGTGGCGTGTTGAATTGATCTGTTGTTCCTAAATGCAAAGGGCGGTCTGCGACCGCCCCTACAATTATTTCTTTGTGTCTTTGTGTGATTGATGTTGTACACTCGTCGGGAGTCGAACCCGAAACCTTCGGCTTCGGAGGCCGACGCTCTATCCAGTTGAGCTACGAGTGCAGGTTTGGTGGAAAACTTATGGGAAATTGACAGGTTTATCTTCAAATCTGTACAAAGATAATCAACGATGAGGGCGTATTCAAGAGATTTTTCTTCGAATCACTATATTGCCATTTACTCCCCCATCATCCCCACTCATTACGAAAGGCGCGCTTTTCAGACTTCAACACCGCATTTCGACAGTTGGTTAATAATAGACAGCGGTGAAAAACAAAGCAACGGATAGCTGATAAATCATACGATGTTTTTTGGCACAGAATGTGACGTTTTCTTTCCGGATAGTTATTCTTACGAGTGAAAGAGAGTGTATGCCCAAAGTATTCCTAGAAGATCTAAAACCGGAAATGGTTCTCGAACGACCGATCACCGATCAATTCGGACTGATACTGTTCCAAAAAGGGGTCATCCTCACGGAAAAATCGATCAGCACGCTGAAGATGTGGGGAATCAACGAAGTCTCGATCGATAGCGGAAGCATCACAGAGAGCATGATCGAGACACCGTCTGATCCAGTACTGAAAGAAGAGATCCGCATGGAGACCGATTCGCTGTTCCGGTTCAATCCGCTCAGAGGATTGTTCCTAACGGAACTGTTCCGTCACACCGAGCACCGAAAGATGAAACTGCGGACGAAGGAGCATACCAATGCAGAATGAGATCATGCGGCTGCTGACAGGGATGGAAAAACTTTCGACCGTTCCGACTGTCTACACTCAGCTGGAGGAAGCGATCAGAAACTCCCGTGTTTCAGCCGGTCACATCAGCGCTATCATCTCACAAGATACCGGATTGACCGTCCGGCTGCTTCGGATCGTGAACAGCGCATTCTTCAGCTTCCCGGGAAAGATCGAAACGATCTCCCGTGCCGTGATCATCGTGGGAACCCAGCAGCTGCGTGATCTGGCCCTCGCCACATCCATCATCAGCACATTCAGAAATGTGCCGGAGAACCATCTCTCGGTCGAATCATTCTGGAAACACAGTATCGCCTGTGGTCTTGCGGCGCGGATCATCGCCAGTTATTTCAAGGAGCCGAATATCGAACGGTATTTCGTCGCCGGGATCCTTCATGATGTCGGCAGAATGGTCATGGTGATGAATGCACCGGAACAAGCGAAGGGGGCATTCAATCGCGCTGCGAAAGAGAACATTCCGCTCGTGGAGGCGGAACGGAACATCTTCGGATATGACCATGCTGTTGTCGGAAGCAGTCTGATCCATCTCTGGCAGCTGCCGAAAAGTTTCCAGGAGATCATCCTCTACCACCATCATCCCCAGCATGCTTCACTCTATTCGACGGAGACAGCCGTGATCCATATCGCGGATGCCGTTGTTCACGCTATGGAGCTTGGGAACAGCGGCGAACAATTCATCCCGCACGTGCATGACGAAGCGTGGCGGACCATCGGACTTCCGATCGACCATCTTCCCGCCGTGATGGACCTGGTGGATAAACAATTCAATGACGCCGTAAACGGCTTCTTCGTCCATTAGCACCTGACACCCATGGAATCACAGCCGACACTCGAGCAATTGACCGAACGGATCGCACAGCTGGAGAGACTGAATCTCTGGATGTTCGAATCGTTCGAGAAGATCTCCACGATGGATGATGAGAAATCACTCACCGGAACGGAGGACGCCTATACATCGGTCTTTGCCGCAGGACATGAACGGCTCTCGACACTCATCAAGTTCCGTGCGACGGGATTCCTGCTGGTGAATGAAGTTGAACACGATTTCCGCGTTGCCGATATCTTCCCGTCGGCGGAACAGCCGACCGTGCAGCACTTCATCGATACCGCGATACAGGAAGGATATTTCGGATGGGCGCTCCGCCACCACCGGCCGGTCACCATCCCGACGCATCTGGAGCATCAATACGCGGTGATGTACGGACTACGGACCCGTACGAAGGTGATCGGGATGTTCATCGGCATCATAGATGATATTGAGTCCCTGCCCAATGAAGTGGAATTGAATTTGATCGCGGTCATTCTGATGAAAACCGCGATCGGAATCGCTCAGGTGGACCTCTACCGGAAAACCATGAACCAGAACATCGGCCTGGAACAATTGGTGGAACAGAGGACGATCGAACTGAATGCGGTCCTTCAGGAACAGCAGCGCGTCGAGCGGACCAATCAAACGTTGTATAAGATCTCGGAAGCGGTCCATTCGGCGGAACGGCTTGAGCCGCTTTATTCATCCATTCACCTCGGTCTGGAAGAGATCATTCCCGCAAAGAACTTCTTTATTGCAGTGGTGAATGAAGAGGCACAGACCATCACCTTCCCCTATCGAACGGACGAATATACACCCAGCGCCTTCGAACCGATCAAACTCTCCGATGAACAGTCGCTGACGGTGGAGGTCATCCGTTCGAAACGATCCCTGCTCCTGACAGAAGATACGCTGGCCGATCGGTATGCGAGCGGAAAGAACCGGACCTGGCGGACCTCGGCAAAATGCTGGCTGGGAGTCCCACTGTTGATCAAAGACCGATCGATCGGCGCACTCGTTCTGCAGGATTATCACAGGAGTCATGCCTACGGCGAAAATGATGTCGTCCTGCTGGAATCCATCGCACGGCAGGTTGCGCTTGCCATCGAACGGAAACGGGTGGAGAAAGAACTGACCATCTACAATTGGGAATTGATCCAATCAAAATCGCTCGCCGAAGAACAAGCTTCCACACTCGCACAAAAAGCGGAGGAACTGAGGAAGGCGAACGAGTCCGTTGAAGCCGCTTCAAAATTGAAATCGGAATTCGTCGCCAACATGAGCCATGAGATCCGCACACCGCTCAACGGCATTATGGGATTGACCGAATTGCTGCTGCAATCCCCTCTGGACATTGAACAGGAAAAGAGTCTCCGTCTGATCCAGAGTTCCAGCAGCACACTGCTGACCATCATCAATGACATTCTGGATTTCTCCAAGATCGAAGCGGGGAAACTCTCCATCGAACAGGTGGAATTCGATCTGCGTGAGGTCATTCACGATACACTCGCATTGCTTCATAACCGGTTGACAGCGAAAGGACTGGCGCTGGAATTGAAGATCGATCTCGGCGTCCGCTCCACGTTCATCGGTGATCCGACGAGACTGCGCCAAGTGATCACCAATCTGACCGGCAATGCCATCAAATTCACCGACCGCGGTTCCGTCTCCATCCGCGCAGAACGGCTCGAGAGCAATGATGACCATTCCGTCGTGCGCATCTCCATTTCCGATACCGGGATCGGCATCCCGGAACAGGCACTCCAGAATCTTTTTCAGTCGTTCTCACAGGCGGACGGTTCCACGACACGGAAATACGGCGGCACAGGACTCGGCCTGGCCATCTCGAAACGTCTTGTAGAATTGATGGGGGGAACGATCGGCGTGGAAAGCACACCGGGAAGCGGAAGCACTTTCTGGTTCACCACTACGATCCTTAATTCGGCGGAAGGAGAACACCGTGAGCCTTCCGCCGTACGGAAAGAACCGGTCACACTCATACCACCGTCACAGTCCGACACCGCTGCACTTTCGAAGGTCCGCATCCTTGTAGCGGAGGACAATTTTGTAAACCAAAAGGTCTGCACGGGAATGCTGTCGAAACTCGGCTATAGTGCCGTGGTGGTCTCCAACGGTCGTGAGGCGGTGCAGGAATTCGAACGGACACCATACGATATCATCCTGATGGATTGTCAGATGCCGGAACTGGACGGATTTGAGGCGACGAAACGGATCCGCTCGATCGAAGCGAACAGCCGGCATATCCCGATCATCGCCATGACGGCAAATGCATTCCAGAGCGATAAAGATAAATGCCGGCGTGCCGGCATGGACGATCACCTCTCAAAACCATTCAACCAGAGTGATCTCGGCGATATCATTAAAAAGTGGTGCGGCAATATGGAGCTGCAGGAGAATAAAGAACCGTGCACGTCAACAGCAGCGTCTCCTGCAGAACATACAATGGATGAACCGGATCTGCTCAACACGCTCATGATCGAAAACAGTATCGATTCGCTTGACTTCGGACAGGTGGAAATGCTGGCGATCGTGGAGGGCTTTCTGACGGGGGATGTGCCGGAGAAGCTTGCATCACTGCGTCACGGTTTTGAGGAGAACGATACCCATGAGATGCGTCAGGCGGCACATGCCATCCGCGGCAGTTGTGCACAGATGGGGGCACGCGCGATGTCGGAACTGAGTAAAACGATGGAAGAGAATATCATCTCGGGGAATGTCTACGGTATGCCGATGATGATCGCCGAACTTGAAGCGCTGACGTCCGCGACGCGGAAACAGATGACCGGATATCTGGAACACCGCCGCTGGGATACGAACGGAAAAGAAGTTGTTCCTCAGTGAGTACCCGAAGTTCAGCCGAGATACTCCTTCGGTACCGGCAGTCCCTGTATCCGGAAGAACGTAAGCTGGTCGAAATATCCGCGCTGAAAGACAATCTTATCATCCTTTACACGAAAGAAACCGCAGCCGCGAAGTCCCAGCGGGTCCCGCCATTCGAGGATCGCCACATCTCCCGCTTCATGGATCTCTTCCGGAATGCAGACCATCGTTGCACGGCCGAATTCGACGGCGAAGAGATGTCTGATCGCTTCCCTCCCCTTCAGCGGTTCGGTGACAACCTGATGATTGACAGCATCTTCCGCATACAATTCCGCCAGACCGTTCACATCACCGGCATTGAACCGGTCCAGCCACAGCTCAACCACTTGTTTCGGTGTCATCGTTCCTCTTCTTTGTGCATTCACTGAATGGAAAATTGATCCCACACTGCCCGTGCGATCTTTGCGATCACTGCTTCGCGGATGATTTCTTCTGCCGATGAGTTGGAAACAAACACAACGACCGCTATGTGTTTTCCGTTCGGCAGCGTGATTATGCCGGCATCATTCGTCGCGGCGGTAATGCCGCTGCTGTTCGTACCGGATGTTCCTGTCTTATGTGCGACGATCGTCCCCTTGGGCAGAAGTCCTTTCAGCCGTTTTGGACCTGTCGTGGTCTCTTCCAGGATCTTCATGAGATACGCTGTGCTTCCGGCAGAGAGGATCTTCCCGGTGTGTGTCAACGTGAGCAATTGAGCCATGGCTGCAGGAGTGCTGTAGTTCCGGTATTGCGCCAATGTGTCTTTTCCCAATTCTTCTTCGGTGTTCCTGATCGCAATACCGTCAATGCCCAGTCCTTTAATATATTGATCAACGGACTCCGGTCCCCCCAATAAACGGAACAGCACATCGCAGCCGATGTTATCGCTGAGCGACACCGTGGATCGAACGATCTCATCCAACGATACCGCCGTATCACCGAGAGGATATTTCTCTCTGAGAGGACTCCACGTCCTCGGAAGCATCTCTTCTCTTTTGATGAATATCCGCTGATCCAGCGAAAGGAGCCCTTTGTCCACTGCGTTAAGCACAGCAAGAGCGACGGGGAATTTGTAAACACTCTGCATCGGGAACCGTCCTTCGCCATTCAGCATGATCGAGATATTCTTTTCCACTCCGGATACCGCCACGCCGACATCTCCTTTCGCGAGGGACGCGATCTGCTCAATACGTGTGCGGAGAGGATCGGTCTGCGCTGAAAGTGTTGCCGAAATGATGAATAATGTGAAAAGATATTTCATTGTTTCATCCCTTTATCATTTTCATTTTTCGAATAAAAAGATCGTTCTTCATTTTAAGCATAACAACGCTCCTGAATTAACGCCCGCTTGGTTGTTCTCCAACCGGAGCCGGGTTATAATAATCCAAAAAAAATGGGAATTATCAAATTCTTCAATTTGATAATTCCCAAATTCAGTACACCCGGAGGGATTCGAACCCCCAACCCTCAGAGTCGAAGTCTGATGACTATAACGGATATACACTTTTTACGTCAATTTACGTTGCCTGTGTAAGATTCTACACAGATTGCTCACTACCATACTACAAATGGGCCACACTGTAGTTACAGAACCGTTTGTTAAAGAACGTTGATTACAGAATTATAATAACTATAATTTGGACATCTGTAAATGGTTGAATAAGATTTATTTAAATACAGCAATTTAATTTTAACACAGCATTTGATGATCAGTATTCACGTTATGGAAATTGAATACCAACTACTTTTGAAGGCTCTAAACTAATACCGTTATATAAAATCTTCCCACTTTTTTTGTCTAAATATTCTCGATTAGTAGAGCTATAAATTACAGCTGTGTAAGCAACAACATATAATTTTTCACCTGTGTTTATTCCCTTAGACGTAAGTACTGACTTGGGAATTGGGATTGAAAAGTTTAAAGATTCCAATGGAGTATTATACTCATTCAATGAAAAAATATGTTGTTTAGGATCAGAAGATATCATACTGTCTTTTGAGAAAAACAAAATAACTCCTCTACAAAACGGTTCATATGTAGATACTGTACCAACAACAATCAAACTATCATTAACAAATTGCATTGAGATATTAGAAACTTTATTGGATGGCAATTTAAATAGCAAAATTCCATTTATATATGAACTTGAAGTTTCATTTACACTTTTATATAGTTTGTAGACACCATATCCAGGTTTGCTGTAAACAAAACATTTCTCTCCATACTCTACATTTTCTAACTTAAAATTACCAGTTGAATCTGTATTGGCAGAAATACTCGTTTCTTCTACAGCGACAGTAATTCCGTTTGAATTCGAAGCATTATCATTACCGTTTTTCAATATTGCAATTCCGTAAATATTCGTTGAAGGTTTTGGTGTTAAGGTATCGTTTTCCTTTTTGCAACTTGAGAGTAGCAATATCATTGTTAAGAATGTCATTTTTAATAGGAGTGTTTTCATTTAATACCTTTTTAAGTAACCATATTCATTTGAATGCAGCAAAACTATTGATTAGAATAACTGTTGCTGCCATATATTCAATCGCACCATATTTTCTGTATATAAGATAGAGAATACCGCTCGATGGTATCCCTTTATTAAATGAATATAATGTCGGAATTTGAATAGGAATTAGTCTCTCAACCATCAGAGTAATGGTCTGATGTTCTGGAGTATATTACGAAGTTAATTGGGTTTTTCGGTACTTGAGAAATGGGGTTAAGCAGATGTTGCTCGGTCTACAAACAATACTACAATACTATCGCCTATCGGCGATTTTTGTTGATTTGTTGTACACCCGGAGGGATTTGAACCCCCAACCCTCAGAGTCGAAGTCTGATGCTCTATCCAGTTGAGCTACGGATGCGTTTTTTTATGTGACGAAAGACTTTTTGCGTTACATCGCCTCATCTCTTACTAAAATAGTCACAATCACGGAGAATATCAACCTGACGGAATGGAGGAAGAGATCCTCTCTTCCGACAATAAATCATCCCTGCTTCAAGGTCGCCTGCGGCGGGCAAGCAGTGGGGTATTTTTTACGTCACCCTGAATCACAAAGTGATCCCTTCGGGACTTGTTTCAGGGTCCTTATATATAGATGCCGAAACACCCGCCCGCCTTACAAAAAAAATATGTTGGCAGGCGGGAGTTCGGCATGACGAACATTATAACGACGCAAGCCCGCCTTTGGCGGGCAAGTATCGGGGTATTTACCCAATAGAGAATAAAACAGCCCTCATGAAGAGGGCTGCGGTTGAAACGTAATATATCAGCTGGTTTATTTTAACAGCAGCATTTTCCTGGTCGCAGTGAACTGTTTTCCTGGAGCATCGGCGGAAACAGCCTGCAGCCGGTAGAAATATACACCGGAGGTGAGTGATCGGGCGGAGAATGTTTGGTGATAGGCTCCGGCATCCAGCACTGCATCCACAAGCGTGACGATCTCCTGTCCCAGTGTATTGAACACCGTCAAACGGACGCTGCTGCGCTGCGACAACTCAAAACCGATCGTCGTCGCAGGGTTGAACGGATTCGGATAATTCTGCTGAAGTTCAAATCCATCGGGCATCACAGAACCATCCTGCCGTACGGCGAGGAGTCCCCGTTTATACAGCAGACCGATCCACAGATCCGCATCGAGCAGCCAGGAGAAATCGCTCGGTTCATCGAACCGCTGATACGTGTAGGCCACACCGGTCAGTTTTTCCCACGCTCGGTAATACTTCTCCCCCTGCCCGGAGGAATCCGAAAAGAGCGCGAAAGAATCGTCCGCAGTTGCGGACCATTCGATGCCGACGAAGAGGGATTCCGGCACGAAAGGGCTGCCGGCGATATTGAACGGCTTCGAGACCATGAACTCAGTTCCGGTACCGATGGTATCAAATGCAGCGACTGTTGTTCCGATCGTCGCAACGGTCACACCCGGTCCGCCTGCGCTGGTATCGTAATATGCTTTCCCGTATCCGGTCCTCTTGAACACGATATTGATGGAATCAGCGGATCCGACAACACCCTTGATCGCCATCCAGAATTTGGCACCGACGATATTCACTTCCTCCTGAATATCGAAGCGCTGGTATTTCCCGATATCGCCGTATCCGTTCGTCCCGGTAATATATCCGGAGCCGTAAGGATTCTTCAATAATTTCTTTGAATTTCCGTAGTGAAGCAGGGAATCGTATTTCGTCTGTGCCGCGGCAGTGATGAACAACAGGCTCAACAGTGCAGCGATCAGGTGTCGACGGTGGGACATTGTGTTCTCCGTATTAATGGTATTGGTGTTCTCTTCGAAACAATATTGCGATATCCATCGCACAGTATCAACTACATCTTAAGGTAATCCTATTTTCAAAAAAAGGAACGTTTTTATTCGGTGTATTGGAAAAATTCGTTTTTGAATTTTTCCTCGAAGGCATAAAGGAAGCAAATTTGAAAGAAAATACAGATTTATTATTTAGGGGGTCGTTTGTGGGATATTGATACTTTTTTTGAATTGTTACCAAAGAACAAACTTGTTCAAAATACACTAGAAACCATCTCAAAAATAGCTCTGTCACCCCCACAACGTGGCCGTTGGCCGAACGTTTCTGTCGGGGGTCCATTATAATGGATTCCCGCCAAAAACATGTCCCAAAGGGATCCCTTTGGGACGGGAATGACACTCGTAACTTTATGTAAATTGTTTTTGAGATAGGTTCTAGTGAAAAATAAAAAACGCATTCTCTTCTTTTCTTGACGGGGTCCCAAAGGG
>CALRIY020000132.1:0-9513 GCA_943364975.1 Synechococcus sp. UW140 | reverse complement strand
CCAGCCCGTTCTGTGCAACAAACAATGATTTTGCTTCAACAATCAGAACGCCGAATAAAAAAATAACGGCCAGTGCGAATATTGTTTTTGTTCCGTGCAGCATGATGTTTCTTTCTTCAATATAAATTCTACCGAGCGCATTGCATCTGCCGTGATATATTTTCGCAGACCGGACGACGTTGCTTTCAATGACAGTGTGATAAAAACCAAAAAAACTGTCCGCTAGAAAATGAATAAGATAAATGATCCCCGTTTGAGCAGATCCGGGGGACAATTGTTCGATGATTCGATCAATCTCGTTTTATTGAATACATTAACAGTCATCGTTTACTTTACCGTTAACTTAAAAAAAAAGAACTCCACTGTCAAGCGATTTTTTCTCCCAAAATGCACAGTGTAAAACGAAGTTGCATCAATGAAATCAGCCTATTGTGTTGTAAAATGCCAGAGCGGACCGCGGACAGTGTCACGGCCGGTGATGTGGTCTACCCTCCAATAATACCGCGTGGCCGATTCGAGTTGCGGAAGTAGAACGGATGGCGCGTCTAGATTTGTGTAGAATTTCGGATCGGTCCCTTTTCCAAAGTATATTCGATATGTTTCAGCATTCCTCGCCGGCATCCATTCAAGTCTGTTCTGCGTTGATCGCTGTTTGTATGCCCCGGTACGCGGCACGGGATGCGAGACAAAAGGAAGAACCGCAGGCATGGTCCTTTCAGGATCCCATCGTCCGCCAAATGCCCATCGTGCAGTCACTGAATCCGGATGCGGTTCATTCTTTGCAGCGGATAGATTATCGGCAAACCAATCATAATCCCCTCCTTCGCGATGATTATTGTAATAATAATGGCGCTCTCCCCATTTCCATGGCCGTGCGTTCGGCGAATAGGCCGGATAATGGATCTGCTCATCAGCCATGTTCTTTGAGAAGAGACAATCAAGTAGATAGAATTGACCGTCCACATGATGGCGCCCGAGCGGGAATCCTGGGACCCCGTCAAAATAACTGTAACGGATGACAAACTTTTGATCCTCGTCCGATGATCCGTGATGCCACACCGATGCCGTCAGGTTGTGTCCGTAAAATCTGCTGTCCGTAATGTAACACCAGCCGCGAGGGCAGACATAATCGACCCATCCTTCAAAATAACAATGCGAATGATAATACATCCCGTCGAGCGCATTCCACAGACTGACCGTATCACCACCGTCCCCGATCACATTACAGTACAACAGCGCTATGCGAGTCCCTTTGCCCCACAGGGCGAATTGATGATCGTGATCGCCATACAACGATCCATAATTATTCTGAATGGTCAGATTGGCGAATGTTATATTGCTCACACCGGAATCAATATTGACCGTGGCAGATCCCCAGTCGGTGGGATTGTTCTTGAGCCAGTTCTTCCGTAATTCCGCAAAAACGATCCGCGTACTGTCCCGATCCTCGCCGACTATGGATACATAGCTAGTTGAGATAAAGAGCTTCTCTCGATACGTACCATTCTTCACAAGGATCGTAACATTGCGTGCATTGTTCTTTGGAATGGAATTGATCGCTTCCTGAATGGTCAAGAATGTTCCTGTACCATTCTGGGCAACGATGATATCGGCCCGTTCTGCGCCGTACAGAAGAATCGAAAAGAACATGAGCATGAGAGATATTTTTATCATTCCCGTTCTTCCGATCGCTGTATTTCAACATGGTGGATATCGACAGATCCTTTTCCAGCAGATACGGACAGGGCAAATAGCCCTATCCTCGCGCCGATCCATCTTCCGGGCTGTGCGGTAAATTCTTTTCCCAATTGATTATAATGAGTGTTGTCCGTGCTGTATGTGAATCGGCAGAGAGCATTATTCCCAACATGCACCCTAAGATAGACAACGGGGGGTGATACTACGGCAGATTCACCTGCCGTTTCTATCCCGTTGCGGATGACATCCGTGCACTCCCATCGTGTGATGGTTATTCCTTCGTTTGTTCGCTGGACAACAATGGAAGAATACTCAACACCGGCTATGACCAATCCAGCCTTCTCGCCCCGAGAAAGACTGGAAACATCCATCGTAACAGTTACAGCGAATGAGTGAGCGGGAAATTTCTGCAAAAGGATATTTGGATTTCCCATTACATTATTCACATCGGGTGATTGCGAAACTGCAAATAAACGGAGGCAGTCTTTCTTTTCTGTCAATGAATACCACCCTCTTCGCACATTGGCATTCCACTGCCATTGAAGCCCCAATGTCGGCCGGGAGAAATCATCCGAAGTCTGCGGGATAATTCGCGGTGACCGCTTTTTCGACGAAGGTATGCCGTGACGAAGGATCGGCGTTCCGCTCTCCCCGATCACCGGCCAGTCATTCTCCCATTTCATCGGCTGCAGATGAACGATCCTGCCGTATGCACCTCTGTCCTGAAAATGAAGAAACCACGACGTTCCGTTGATATCCTCCACCCAGGCCCCCTGATGCGGTCCATTGACCGATGTACTGCCTTGACGAAGTACAATGCTGTCCTGAAAGGGACCGAACGGAGAATCACTCCTCAGGACGGTCTGCCATCCTGTTTTCACTCCGCCGGCGGGCGCAAAAATGTAATAGAATCCATTTCGTTTGTAGAACTTTGGACCTTCCATCGTCGGGTGTTTCTCATGGGCATCATACACAAACATTCCAGTATCCGTCACACTGCTCCCTTCAGCATTCATTCTGTTCACGGTCAGCATGCTGTTGAATCCAGCCCTGCTTTTCGCCCAGGCATGGATCAGATACACTGAACCGTTGTCATCCCAAAGGGGACATGGATCGATGAGCCCTTTTCCCGATTTCACCAGCACAGGAGTTTCCCATGGTCCGTGTATGTTTCGAGTCCGCACCATGTAAATACCGAGATCAGGATCACCGTAATAGATGTGAAAATATCCATGATGAAATCGGATACTCGGCGCCCAGACCCCATTGCCGAACTGCGGCCGTGCATAGACAGCAGAAGGGAGGGTGTCGAGAGCATGTCCGATGATCGTCCAATTCACAAGGTCGGTTGAATGAAGGATCGGGAGACCGGGAGATTCATGAAAACTGGAAGAGACAAGATAATAATCGTCCCCCACCCGTATCACATCCGGATCGGAATAATCGGCAAAGAGAACGGGATTAGTATATGTTCCGTCTTTGTTTTCGGGTGTCTGCAACTGCGCAGGGGACAATGATGCGAGAGATACAGCAAGAAGGCTCAGACAGAGCACTGTACTATATCCACTATTTCCTGAGGATAATTTCATGGACGAATCAGAAGTTCGATCGGGAAAAGGGTCGTGATCGTCGTACGATGATATGTCGGATGATGCTGCACCAGGCGACAGTGTTCGGATCGGCCGTTCCACAATGGATACAGCAGAGCGTTGAAGAGTATACCGCTATCTTTTGGACCGGTCACTCATTTTGATACAGGTATCTCCGAGCAGGATCTTTGTCGGAAGTTTGATGTGCTTGGGTTGGAAGAACTCCGCATTGCGGATATTTTCCAGTGTCAACTCGACGGCGGCCCGTCCCATAGCCGAAGCGGGCTGGTCGATGATCGTCATTTTCGGAACAAGGAATTGATTGAACCCTGCATTACCGAAGCAGATGATATCAAAGTCCTTCGGAATATGTAATCCCAATTCATTGGCTGCCTTATAGATCCCGAGCGCCACCGGGAAGCTGACCGCGAGGATGAATTCCGGAAGATTGCCGGAACTGTACAATTTCATGAAACCTTTGTATCCGTCCTGCTCGCCGAATCCTCCAAGAATGATCTTTTCGGGATAGATGGGAAGTTTGTTCTTTTTCAGTGCATCTTTGAATCCCTTCAAACGGTCCCGACCAATGTTCGTATGCTGAAATCCTCCGATCGTTCCGAGCTTTTTATATCCGCAGTTGATGGCCTGCTCCGTCGCCATAAATGCGCCGGAATAATCGTCATTGACGATAGTATTGAATTCTTTGAGGGGAATAATACGGTCCAGGAACGTGATGGGGAGTCCCATCTTACGGATGGTATCAAAAATGGAATAATCGATCGTGTTTTCGGTGACAGAGATGATCAGTCCGTCAACACGCATCGAGAGCAGCGATTGGATATGAAGGATCTCCCGTTCAGGGTTCTCCTGAGAGACGGTCAGGACGATCTCATAACCGTTCTCAAAGGCCACATCATAGATCGATTCGATCACCGTGGAAAAAAAGAAATGCGCGATCTTCGGAACGATCACACCGATCATCTTTGAATTCTTCGATGAAAGATTTCGCGCCATGAAATTCGGGACGTACCCGAGTTCCTTTGCGACCATCTTCACTTTTTTCACCGTTTCGGCAGAGATATCCGGATGACCGCGGAGCGCTTTGGAGACAGTGACGCTCGAAACGTTCAGCCGTTTCGCGATGTCCGATAATTTTATTTGGAACCCTTTTTTTACCATAATGTCAATTCATTTTATTCAGCAGTGATCCTTCACAACAATTTCTCAAAATTTCCCGTCATTCCAAAATAGATTTGTTCATCGGACTGCCCCCGCACGGGAACAGATCCATCGGATGAATGCCTCCGCCGCCGGCGCGTTCTCATATCCGGCGGGCAGACGTCTGTTGTCCAAATATTCATTATAGAGCCACGGATCACCGACAGCGAAGACCATTCCTTTTCCATAGGATGCTTCTGCCATCACGGTGACACCCCGCGAACGGAGCAGTTCCTTTCCCGGGGCAGTAACGCTGATCGAACTGACCTGCTTTATGAACGCCGACGGGACACCGGCAAACATCGGATGCTCCGGGAAGCGGACAACCCTTCCGGAATCATACTGATTGTTCACCACATCCATGTGCATATCGCCGTTGAAATGGATGCCGAATCGGTCCGACAACGAATTCAACCGCTCAAATTCACAGTTTCCTTTGTCGTTCGCCATCAGCACCAAAACACCCCCGGCGTGGACCCATCGTTCAATGGCATCTGCCTCCCTCTTTTCAATCAGATTCGGGCGGGCGGTCTCTTTCGGTGTGTCGGGATCGACGATGATATAGATGCTGAACCGTTTCAATAATGAGTCGGTGGGGGCTGTCTGCAGAGTATCGGGATCAGCTCCAATCCTGTCGATGATCTTCGCCAGTTCGGAAAATCCGCTGTTCGTCGTATCGGTCCAGACATAATGGTAACGGACCGGCAGAGAATCTTTTTTCTCCACCCTCCATTCACTGTTATAATACTCATCCAGTCCGATCACTATTCCTTCTCCCGCCAGCATTGGAACAGCATTCTGAACAATTTCATTCTTCAATGAGATCGGCAGTTCTCTGATGCCGTCAACAACAAGTTTAGCGATCTGAACAGCCCCTGTTCTGGTAAAATGAGTATTGTCGTCCTTTCCGTTCGGAAGAGCACGATACACATTCGGCTGTACAGAAAGCAGGAACAATGCTTTCGATCGTTCGTCTCCAAGCTGTTCAAGAAGCATTTTGCTTTTCTCATGAAGATCGATCAGCAATACTTTTTCCTGACGGGCAACTTCCCGGACAACATCGGGGTATTCACCCATTTTATCTTTGTATGCGCCCCGTTGATCAAAACTCCTTCTGTTCACAGGGGTCAATAATACAGGAACGGCACGAAGTGAACGGGCTTCCGAGATAAAACGGATCAGATTCTTACGGTAATCCGTACGTGCATCGGCAAAACGTGAGGTGTCTTCGGTCTTCGAATCATTGTGCCCGAATTGAATGAACACATAATCACCGGCACGAATTCGGGAACGCACCGTATCCCACCTTCCTTCGAACAGAAAACTTCTCGTACTGCGTCCGTTCCGTGCATGGTTGAAGAAGGCGACATTCTTGGAGAAGAAGATCGGGATCATTTGACCCCATCCATGTTCCGGATTATCGATGACCGGTTTGTCCGCCATCGTGGAATCACCGATCAGGAAAACCCGGACAGGAGCGTCCGGCGTGAAACCGCAGAATGCACATGCAACAAAGAGAATGAGAACTCTTCTGAAGGAAATCATCGGCTGAATTTTTCCAATTGAATGGACGCAAGCAGGAACGGACCGTATCCTTTGAAATCATTCGTCCGTTTCGGTTCACTGAGATAGTAGGCAACAGTGCCGTCGCGGTACGGATTGCCTCCGAGTCCGGAGACACGGACAACATCGTGCAGATAGATCGTTCCTTCCGGATCGACCGTAACGAATTGTTTCAGGATGCTGTCGAAGGATTCCGTCGCTGCCGTTTTGAATTCTTTGGAGAGTAATCCTTTATTCACCCCTTTTGCCATGGCATACACAAACATTGCCGAGGCCGATGCTTCGGGATAATTGCCGGTAACGTCCGGTCGGTCCATCACCTGATACCACAGTTTCGTTTTCGGCTCGCGTGCGCGAAGAACGGCGGTCATGTATTCACGGAAGAGCTGCTCGAGTGCCTTCCTTTTCGGATGACCGGTCGGGAACGTGTCGAGCACATCGATCAGTGCCATTGCGTACCATCCCATCGAACGCCCCCAGAAATTCGGCGAACGTCCCGTTGTTTTATCCGCCCAACCCATCTGTTTGCTTTCGTCCCAGCCGTGATAATACAGCCCGGTCCTCTCATCTTTCAGATGTTCTTCGATCAGCAGGAATTGCCGGGCGATATCGCTGAATGCCGACGTATCCCCGAAGCGGCTGGAATACAGAGCGTAAAACGGTTCTGCCATGTACAATCCATCCAGCCACATTTGGTTAGGATAGATCTTCTTGTGCCAGAATCCCCCGCCGCCGGTTCTGGGATGGAGCGCCAATTGCCGGCGAAGTGTGTCGGCAGCGTTTCGGTATTTTACATCATCGAACAAACTCAATGCGCGAAGGAGGGCAACACCGGGTGTGATGTTGTCAATATTGAATTCGGAGATCTTGTATGTGTTGATCTCACCGTCCGGACGGATATAATGATCAAGATTTTTCTTCAGATACTCCGTGTACTTCTTATCCCCGGTATGAAGGTACATCTGATAGAAAGTCTCCAGCATTAATCCCTGCTCATAATTCCACCTTCGTGACTTTTCCTCTTCCTGATAGACGATGCTGTCAGGATGAAGAGCGATGAAACTATCGGCGATACGGATCGACCAGGGAACAGTCCGCTGTGAAGACTGAGCGTGCAGAAGAACGACGGCAAAAAGGATCGACAGGATTGATTTGATCATACTCTCCAATGGAATAGCAGGGAGGTCCCAGGACCTCCCTGCTGGTGAAAGATCATTTAATGAGCATCATTCGTTTCGTCTGCACGGCATTTCCCGAACGGACAGAATAAAAATAGATGCCGGAGCCGAGGGATGTTCCGTCAAACTTCACTGAATAGACGCCTGCCTTCAATGAACCCGAATACACTTCGGAGACCTTTTGGCCGAGGACCGAATAGACATCGACAGAGACTGCTCCGTCCGCCGGGATTCCGAACGAGATGGTTGTCGTTGGGTTGAACGGATTGGGATAGTTCTGTCCGACAAAGAATTCTGAGGGCACTGACGCGTGACCGTCGGAACGGATTCCGGTGACCGGGACTTTCAGGCTTCCGCCGGTAATGGAAATGCTGCCGGACGGACCAAGCGTGAACGGCACGGTATTATCCAATTGACCTGATTTTAAGGATAGGACCCCGTTGATCGTCACAGGAACCAATAAGGTGAATCCTGCGGCATTATTGACGGTAAGATTCTTTACCGTTGTCGGCATCAATGTATCCACCTGAGCAACGACACCGTCATATTCATAATTGGCAGCCGTGCTGAGAGTGACCGCACCGCCGACATTGATGTTCCCTTTCAGCCCCTTGGGATGTCCGCTGATCACTGTGCCGCCGGCAGCCAAAGTGAATATTGCTGCTGCACTTCCGCCGAGAGAACTGGTGTCGAAATCAACGATCGCTCCGCTGCGGACTGCATAGCGTACGTTCGACGAGGTTGCAGCCCGGATGAATAACTGCTTTTTTGAACCGCTGAAGATCACGGAGTCCGGTTTCGTTGCGGTGGAATTCGTCGTGAAGCTCCCTTCCAGAGCGCTCACATTCCCTTCAAAATACCAGTTCACGGTGCCGCCGCTGCCGTTTGCGATCGACAGCGTCCCTTTGGAAATGACATCACCTTTGGTCACAACGGAGAAGGTATCATCGGGACTTCCGGATCCGGTCGACGTGAAGAATGCTGTTGTGGTATCTAGGATGACATTTCCGTTGATCGTGATCAGCTTTCTGCCTCCCGGCACTGTGATGTTGGCAGCGGTCAGTCTCAGATATTGTGAATTGCTTTTGATCACACGGACATTTCCGCCGATCGTCTGATTGGACAATCCCATATTCAATCCTGCGGATTGTCCCGGACAGTCCCACGTAACATTGTAAAAATTCTGCGCGGCATTGTTCGGCATATTACCGGTGATCCCTGTGAACAGGATCGTTGAACCGCTGGACCATGTCGCTTTGGGGATCGTTCCGCCGTTCACCGCATGTTCGTACACACTTCCGTTCGCGAAGACCACTTTGGAAGAGTCGAACGTGCCGATCTTTCCGCTGAGAGTCTTCACCGTGCCGGTGATGTTCACCGCATCACTGAAATAGACCGAATCAGAAGCGCGGATGATATATGTTCCGCTGCCGGTCGGTACGGAATTGCTCTTCCATGTTGTGATGGAGTTCCAGTTACCGCTTCCTTTTGTGCTGTCCACCTGCGCGGAAAGGGACAGAGTGACAATACACAGCAGCGCTGCCGTTTGTAAAAATTGTTTCATTGTGACCTCCTGAGATAGAATGTAAAAGTTTACCACGGTATTTCATACGATAGCTCTGCACTGATGGTCTGTGCGGTGACGGTGTTGATGCTGACGGCGCTCGCCCACATGTCGATATATTTCAAGCGTGAGAATTCATAGACGGCATTCAAACGCAGACCGGAGAATTCCGTCCCAAATCCGAATGTGTAGACACTCGAACTGGCCGCTTCGCCCGGCAGTGGATTTCCGTTCGGCTCGAACACTTCCGCCTGTTCCCGGACGCCTGCGCGCAGCGTCAGTTCCTGCATCGGGCGGTATTCCAAACCCAGCCGGAGAATATTTGAGGAGAGCCACGGTTTTGTGACTGGGCTGCCTGCCTGCTGATATTCTGCTGATGAAAAAGGTCGAAAGTCATATTGAAGTCCGAGCGTCATATTCTCACGGAGCATAATGGACATTCCTGCCGTGCCGTGCAGTGGGATGGTGATCTGATCCTCTCCTTTTACCGGCGCAGTCACCGACATCCCGGTTGAATCGGTCTTCACCACAGACGAGAACGTGCGCTCGATGGTTGTCGGAAGAGTAACGGATAATCCGATCCCGACGGATTTACCGCGATAGAACGTACTGAAGGTGATCTCCTGTCCGTTGTAGTCCGATGTTCCGTTCCTGGAAGAACGGTAATAGACGGATTCTGCGCGGAAGAAATTCTGATAGAACC
>CALRIY020000131.1:0-9536 GCA_943364975.1 Synechococcus sp. UW140 | reverse complement strand
ATTATATGTATTCGCGGTCGCTGACCGCAGCACCTTTAATTTCGCTGTGTCAGGAATACACCGGCGATAGTGATCGAACCGCCGATAAGGAAGGCGTTGGTCAACGGCTGATCGAGGAAGAGTACGGCAAGAATGGTCGTAAGGATTGGCTGTGCATTGGCAAAGACCGCAACTTTCGTCGTATCCATCCTGCCAAGGGCATAGAACCACAGCATATATGAGATCACTGACGTACCTAAACTGAGATAAAGAATACTCCCCCAATTTCCCGGTGTGATGACCGGGATCCCGCTGACGGCAAAATGGTATGCCCCCACCGGCAGGAATAAAGTCGCTCCTCCGATCATGGAAAGCGCCGTGATGTGAAAAGCTCCGTATTTTTTAACCAGCTTCTTACCCTGAATTGCGAAGAGCGCCCACGCGATCACCGCAAAGAAGATCATCAGATTCCCATAGAAATAGTCCGATGAAAAATCGATCCCCTTCTCGAACATCACGATGGAGATCCCTCCGAACGCAATGATCACACCAAAGACCTTTTTTCGCGTCATCGGTTCATTCAGGAACAGTGCGGAAAGGATCAGCAGCATGGCGGGTGTCATCGCATAGAGCAGTGCTCCGTTCGACGCCAGGGTGAATTTGATCCCGTACAGATAGAGGAACTGATTCATCGGCACGGCGAGGAACGACAGCCAGAGCAGCGGAAGCAGATCCCCTTTCTCGACTTTGATCCTCTTCTCCCTCGCAAAGAACATCACGAGCATCGCGATCAGTGAGATACAGTTCCGGAGGAATGTCAGCGCAACGGGATGGACATCCTGCGTAACGGTCTTGGCCACGAGATGCGTCCCGGCCGCCAGCAGTTGTTGGAAAAAAAGGATGACGTAAATGTTCATTCGGATTGCAGTTTTGCAACTGCATAGTGCATTAAGTATATTGATGGAATTCCGTCCGACAATATACTTTAACTTTTGTTTACATTGAAGCATTATGAAGCGTAAAGAGACCTTGTTCTTGATCGACTCGATGGGGATCGCCTACCGTTCCTACTTCGCCTTTGCACAGAATCCGCTGATCAATTCCAAAGGAGAGAACACCAGTGCCATCTATGGATTTGTGAACTATCTCAACAAGATCCTCGAAGAACAGAAACCGGATTATATCGCTGCCGTCTTCGATACGGATCAGCCGACTTTTCGGCATATCGAATACAAGGAATACAAAGCCACGCGCAATAAAATGCCGGATGATCTTGCAGCGTCCCTCGCTTATCTGAAGGATGTGGTGAAAGCGTTCAATGTTCCGGTGCTGGAATTGGACGGATTTGAAGCGGATGATATCATGGGAACCCTCGCACGACGTGCAGAGAAGGAAAAGATCAATACATTCCTCGTCACCTCGGACAAGGATTTCATGCAGCTGGTCTCGAATCACGTGAAGATCTACCGTCCCGGTAAATTCGGGAATGATGATGAGATCGTCGGTGAAGAAGGCGTCATGACCAAATTCGGCGTCACGCCGGACCGTGTGATCGATATGCTCGGATTGATCGGAGATTCATCGGACAATGTGCCGGGCGTTCCCGGTGTCGGACCGAAGACCGCCCTGCCCCTCGTTCAAAAATATAAGACCATTGAAAAGATCCTGGAACATGTGGACGATATTCCTCAAAAAGGTCTCCAGGAAAAACTCCGGAACAACAAAGAACTTGCGCTGCTCTCCAAACGACTAGTGACGATCGATGTCAATGTTCCCATCAAAGCGGATCTGCATCATCTGAAAGCAAAAGAGAAGGATATCCCGGCGCTTATTGCACTCTATGACCATCTGGAATTCAAAACCTTTGCAAAACGGCTCCGGGAAAATAAGAATTATTCGGAACCCGCGGCAGCGGAAGCAGCAACTCCTGCTGCCGTTGAAGAAGAAACAGCAGACCTTCTGGATATCTCAAAGACTACACATGAGTATATTATTGTCAAAACGGATGCCGCATATTTGAAACTGATCGCTGAACTGAAGAAAGCGCGATCCTTTGTATTTGATACTGAAACGACCTCCACCGATGCCCTTCGTGCAGAACTGGTCGGCATCGCCTTCTGTTTCAAAAAACAAAAGGCATATTATCTTCCGGTGATCGATGATACCGTGAAGGAAGAAGACACCGACCTGTTCGCCGGATCGTCCGGAGCAAAGCGCGAAGGATTTCCCGTCGCTCGTGTCGTGAAGGATCTCCGGACGGTCTTTGAGGACGAAAAGGTCAAAAAATACGGTCAGAATATTAAATATGATTCACTCGTCCTGTCTACCAAAGGGGTCAATGTCGCCGGTGTTGCATTCGACAGTATGATCGCCGCGTATGTCCTCCGTTCCGACAAGCAGCATTCGCTCGACTCTCTTGCTCTTGAACATCTCCGCTATAAAATGGTCTCATTTGATGAACTGACCAATGACGGTAAACGGGACATCAGAGAGATCCCCATCGAAGAGGTCGGGAACTACTCTGCCGAGGATGCAGACATCACACTGCAGATCGTGGATATTCTTCACGACAAAGTCTCTTCCGGCGGGATGAAGCAATTGTGTGATGAGATCGAATTCCCGCTGATCGAGGTACTCACCGCAATGGAGATCAACGGTATCAAGATCGACGGACAGTTCCTGTCGACGATGTCCGGCGAGATCGGTACGACACTCGACGGCCTCATCAAGAATATCTATCGGCTGGCCGGTGAACAGTTCAACATCAATTCCACCCAGCAGCTGGCGAAGATCCTGTTCGAGAAACTGAAACTCCGTTCCGTTAAAAAGACCAAGACCGGATTTTCAACGGATGTCGCCGTGCTGGAGATCCTCCGCAGGGAACATCCCATTGTTGAACAGCTGCTGGAATACCGGCAGCTGCAGAAATTGAAATCGACCTATGTGGACGCGCTGCCGAAACTGATCAATCCGTACACCGGAAAACTTCATACATCATTCAATCAGACGGTGGCGGCGACAGGACGGCTTTCCAGCAGCGATCCCAATCTGCAGAATATTCCCATCCGCACCGAACTCGGACGCAAGATGCGCAAAGCGTTCATCCCTACGGAAAAAGGTTCCTCCATCCTTTCCGCGGATTATTCCCAGATCGAATTGCGCATCATGGCTCATATCTCCGGCGACGAAGGAATGCTCGAAGCATTCGTGAAGAAAGAGGATATCCATGCTTCCACTGCCGCCAAGGTCTTCGGTGTGGACCAGAAGGATGTTTCCCGCGACATGCGACGGAAGGCCAAGGAAGTGAATTTCGGGATCATGTACGGCATCGGACCGTTCGGACTGGCCTCTCGTCTTGATATTTCACAAGCCGAAGCGAAGGAGATCATTCAGCGTTATTTTGAACGGTTCCCCAAAGTGAACCAGTATATTTCCGGCACAATTGCTTCCGCTCATTCGACCGGTTATGTGGAAACACTGAACGGACGGAGAAGATATCTCGCCGATATCAACAATAAGAATCAGAACATCCGCGCAAATGCCGAACGACAGGCGATCAATATGCCGATCCAAGGTACGGCGGCGGACATGATCAAGATCGCCATGATCAATATCCACCGCGAATTGAAACGGAAGAAACTGAAGAGCAAGATGGTCCTTCAGGTGCATGATGAATTGGTGTTCGATGTGGTGAAAGGCGAAGAGGAAACGATGAAGAAGATGGTCGAGAAGGAGATGCGCGAAGCGATGTCGATGAACGTTCCGATCGAAGTGGAGATCGGTATCGGCAAGAATTGGCTGGATGCACACTGATCGCGCATCATACCGTACGGAACAAAAAAACCAAATCAGAAGATTTGGTTTTTTTATTGACGGCTATTTTGCCTCTTTTCGGCGGAAGAGCATCAATACGCCGAAGAGGATGATGACCACCGGCCAATATTGACTGATGGCCTCTTTCACATCGCTCGGATACAGGTAACCGATCTCGGTCATCATGAATGCTATTCCGAGTCCGATGAAGATCACTGCTGGAAGCAGCAGGTGAAAATCCTTATAGTTATAGATGAAAAGCATCAGGAATGAGAGCCCGAACGTCATCAGAAAACCCGGAACATAGATATATGCCGTCGGTTCGATCACTTCGTAGTTCCCGAGAAGCAGGAGCACTCCGCCGAAAAAACTGACACTGCCGAGGAACAGCGACTGACGGATGTTCATGATGAATGAACGGATCACCATCGATGCGCCGTACGCAATAAGTCCGAACAGCAGCATCGTTTTCCCATCCACTCGGATGACATCCATCTGCCGAAGCAATAACCCTACCCCGAGTACCACCAGTATGATCCCAAAAATGGGAAGCCGATTGATCTGTTGTTTATCCATTAGGACACCCGTGCATTCAGAATATTATCATACGGCACAACGATCGCGATCAGAATATACAGCACTAATCCCGCACCGAACGATGCAAGACACAGCACCACATACAGCATGCGCATAAGACTTGGATCAATTCCGAAATATTGAGCCATTCCGCCGCAGACGCCGAACAACTTCTTATCGGTGGATGAACGTCTGAACTGCCGGAAGGATTGAGCCTGATTCGAATATTCCGGCGCCGGATTCTGCTGCTGTCCCTCTCCCTGTCCCTGAATCGGCGGAACTGTCTGCTCCTGCTGTGATTGTCGGTAATAAATGATCGCCATGCCGAGAATGATCAACAGAACCGGAAAAACGAATTCAAACGCATCTTCCAGGAAGTTGAAGAAATGAAAGACCTCAAGATTGGCAAGAAGGATCAGAAGTCCGAAGACCACTAACGCACCGCCGAACCAGTTACGGAGAGTATCGCTTTTCGGCTGGGGCTGGCCCTGCGGCTGCGCCTCAGCGGACGATTGATTGACGAACGTCTGATGATCGAACGGACGTTTCGGGATGATGAAGATTGAGACAATATAGAGCAGAAAACCGCTCCCGCCGAAGAGTACCATGAGGACAAAGATGATCCGGATAACGACCGGGTCGACGTCGAAATATTCAGCAAGTCCTCCGCAGACGCCGGCGAATACTTTATTCGTTTGCGAACGGTACAATTTCTGGCTGTTCATGATGCACTCCTATTGAATGATCAGTATTCTTACGGCTTTCAGAAAATTTAGTTGCGACAGCGGATGATCTCCTGTTCGGTAACGATATAGGAGACACGGACATCCGTTATTTCCGCCGGAACCTTCTCCACCACCTGAAAATCGTACGCTAAAGCGATGGTGGTCAGTCCGATATCATGAAGAAAGCGGTCATAGAAACCGGCGCCGAAACCCACTCGATTCCCTTCCCTGTCCACCGCCATCGCCGGGACAACGACAACCTGGAGGTCCGCAGCAGGCACCGGCCGCACCATCCTCGGTTCGAGGATACCGTATGCGCCTCCGATCAGTTCACCGAGAGAGAAAAGTTCAGAATGGCGCATCAGTTTGGTCTTTGGATCCGAGACCGGAACGACCACGCGCTTCTTCTGCTTGACCAGAACGCGGATCAATTCATGTGTATCCACTTCGTTGTTCTTGGAGGAAACATATGTGTGAACGACATCATGCATGAAAAAGTCAGGGAGCGAAAGAAGATTCTCGAGGATCAATTTTGATCGTTCGCGCACCTCCGATTTACTGAGAGAGGCGCGCTTCTCTTTGAATTGTTCCCGCAATGCAGCTTTGGTGATCATCGGTCGGAATGGTTGATATCGTGAAGAAATAAAAAGTCCCGCTCAACGAGTCGAAGACCGCAGCGGGACCGGAACATCCGTCATCAGCGTATGCTGATGACTATACCTCCATGATCTCTTTTTCTTTCAGCGCAAGAAGATTGTCGATATCCTTGGTGTAACGGTCAGTGTATTTCTGTACTTCCTGTTCACCGCGTTTCCGTTCGTCCTCGGAGAAATGATCCTCTTTCTCGGATTTCTTCAGCAGATCGTTCTCATCTCGGCGGATATTCCGGATGGCGACCTTTCCTTCTTCGCCGAACTTTTTCACGAGTTTCACCAATTCACGACGACGTTCCTCGTTGAGCATAGGGATGGGAACACGGACGATCTTACCGTCGATGCTCGGATTGAGGCCGAGATTCGCGGCGATGATCCCTTTCTCGATGGGATGAAGCATTCCCTGATCCCACGGAGTCACCGCAAGCATATGGGCATCGATCACGCTGACGGAACCGACCTGATTGAGTGGCATCATCGTGCCGTATGCATCCACTTTTACCGTATCCAGCAGTGCCGTAGTGGCCTTGCCGGTGCGGACCTTCACGAGTTCATGACGCACACTTTCGACCGCCTTCTGCATGCGCGTTTCACAGCTTTTTAAAATATCTTTTGATAACATAGGTCACCTCTCAATGTTGAAATTACGATAACGACGGAGCGGATTCCGATACCGTTGTTCCGACCTTCTGTCCCAAAACGAGATTCAGGAGATTGTTCTGAACATTCATATTGAAGACACCGATAGGAAGCTTATTCTCTTTGCAGAGAGTGATCGCAGTCATGTCCATCACCTTCAGGTTCCGTTTGAACACATCATCATAATTGATGAGGGAATACTGTTTCGCATTCGGATTTTTTTCCGGATCCGAATCGTAGATCCCGTCCACACGTGTCCCTTTGATGATGATCTCGGCTTCGATCTCGATTCCTCGGAGGACCGCAGCGGTATCCGTAGTAAAATACGGATTTCCCGTCCCTGCTGCAAAGATGACGATACGATTTTTTTCGAGATGGCGGACCGCTTTCCGCCGGATATACGGTTCTGCGATCCGGGCCATATCGATGGCGGTCTGGCATCGGGTATACATCCCATGGTGTTCCAGGGTATTCTGAAGCGCCAGGGCGTTGATGACCGTGGCAAGCATGCCCATATGGTCGCCGGTCACTTTGTCCACCCCGTCCGATGAATTTTCGATACCGCGGTAGATATTCCCGCCGCCGATGACGATACCGATCTGCACTCCGAGAACGTGGATCTTTTTGATCTCCTCCGCATATTGTTTCAGGATCTTTGCGTCAATTCCGTACTCAAGATCGCCCATCAATGCTTCACCGCTCAATTTGAGCAGGATGCGTTTATATTTTGCTGCTGGTGCCGCGGGAACTGCCATAGGAATGCTCCAATAAAAAGAAAGGTCTCGTAAGAGACCTTTCAGGGTTTAATTTATCGATTCGCCAAGCTGGAATCTCTTGAACTGTTTCACCGACACATTCGGTGCAAGAAGTTCTTTGACCGACTTCCCTGCATCCTTGATGAAGCTCTGTTCCAGAAGAACGAATTCCTGATAATACTTCTCCAGGCGTCCGGTCGCGATCTTATCGGCGATCTGATCGGGCTTCCCTTCGTTCTTTGCCTGTGTGCGGTAAATGTCCAATTCCTTTGTGACAAGGTCCTGATCCACTTTA
This sequence comes from Synechococcus sp. UW140, assembly GCA_943364975.1. Lineage (GTDB taxonomy): Bacteria > Bacteroidota > Ignavibacteria > UBA10030 > UBA8401 > UBA8401. The sequence goes on along the minus strand of CALRIY020000131.1, from coordinate 2,101 downwards.
TCGCGCGAGACGACAATGGGGCTCATCGCGGCGATCTGCATAGCGATATCGCGAGCGGTCGTTTTATTTGCGGCATTCATCTCGCCGCCCATTTCAACGATCACACCGATCTTGCTCCCCATATGGATATATTGTTCGAGGAAACCATTCTCCGCTGTCACTGAATAGATTCGGCGGATCTCGGTCTTCTCTCCCACTTTACCGGTGAGGGAAGAAAGTGCATCCGCTACAGTGTTGCCGTTCGGATGGGGCAATGCATGTAGTGCTTCAACGGTTGCCGGTGATTTCTCGAAGACGACCTGTGCGATGGATTGGGCGAAGGAGGTGAAATCCTCACCGCGGGCAACGAAGTCGGTCTCACAATTGATCTCGACCATCACGCCGCGTTTGCCGTCTTCCGACAGCTTTGCGGCGATCATACCTTCGTTCGCACTTTTGTCGGCGCGTTTTGCAGCCGTTGCCGCCCCCTTCTTCCGGAGGATCTCGATGGCCTGTTCCATATTGCCATTGGACTCATCGAGTGCTTTCTTACAATCCATCATTCCTGCGCCTGTTTTATCGCGCAGCTGTTTTACTAATTCGCTTGTGACTGCCATAATTATGCTTTGTCCGTTTCTTGTTGTGGTCTGCGTGGTCTGCGGTCTCGGCGTTCGTATTTATCTCTATCCGATTTTTCCGCTTCTTCCGGTTCCGGTGCTGTTTCAACTTTGCGAGCATGTCCTTCAACGATCGCATCGGTAATGACGCGAGCAATGAGCTGGATCGATTTCAGCGCATCATCGTTCGCCGGAATGACATAATCGATCCCGTCGGTATCGCCGTTCGTATCGACAATGGCGAAGACCGGGATACCGAGACGGTTCGCTTCCTGAACCGCGATCGCTTCCTTCTTCACGTCTACAACAAAGAGTGCGCCGGGGAGCCGGGTCATTTCAACGATACCGGAAAGTGATTTCTGTAATTTTTCTTTTTCACGGGAAAGGAATAAAATCTCTTTCTTGGTGATCTTTTCAAAGGTGCCGTCCGTCTCCATCTTTTCGATATTCGTCAGACGTTTCACGCTTTTGCGGATCGTAGTGAAGTTTGTCAGCATTCCGCCGAGCCAACGGTCGGTTGCATAATACTGATGACCGCGAACCGCTTCAGCCTGAATAACCTCTTTCGCCTGTTTCTTTGTTCCGACAAAGAGGACCTTTTTGCCTTCGGCAACGACATTGGAGATAGCGGTCGCTGCTTCGTCAAGCAGGGTCTGTGTTTTTTTAAGATCGAAGATGTGGATGCCGTTGCGTTCCATGAAGATATAGGGACGCATTTTGGGGTTCCAACGGCGGGTAAGGTGACCGAAGTGGGCACCGGCAGTGAGTAACTCTGCGAGTTCTACGCGAGGCATGGTATTCCTTTATGTTTGGTTGTTTGTCTTCTACTTCCTTCACCTTGATGCAGAGTTCCGCAGTGCGGAACACCGCTGCACCAATCCGAAAGTATGCTTGATTAGGCGGAGCATGACCGGTTGGAGCACGAATGCTCCAACCGACCGGTGGAAACGATTAACGTTTGGAGAACTGGAATCTCTTACGCGCTTTTTTCTGTCCGTATTTCTTACGTTCAACCATACGGGGATCGCGTGTCATCAGTCCGTGTTTACGCAGCAACGGACGATTCTCTTCGCTGATCTCGACCAACGCACGTGCAACACCGAGGATCACTGCGCCGGCCTGACCGGAAGGTCCTCCGCCTTCCACATTCACCCGAACATCATACTTGCCGACGGTGTCGGTCACAGCGAATGCTTTGGTGATGGAATTGCGGTGTGTCTCGAGAGGAAAATATGTTTCGAACTCGCGTTCGTTGACGGTGATCTTTCCTGAACCGTTCTTTAAGAACACACGGGCGACCGAAGTTTTACGGCGTCCGACTGCGTTGATCATTTGCTGCATGTACGTCCTTCTTAATTGAATTCGATGACTTCTGGTTTCTGTGCGGCATGCGGATGTTCCGTGCCTGCATACACTTTTAATTTCTTGATGATCTGGCGTCCGAGCTTGGTGTGCGGAATCATTCCCTTTACCGCATGCTCGATCACTCGTTCAGGATGATTCTT
>CALRIY020000130.1:0-9593 GCA_943364975.1 Synechococcus sp. UW140 | reverse complement strand
ATAAAGAGATGCATGTGCTGTCCAAGCCGTATGGTCCTGAGCAGATGTTGCGCCGGAAAATACGAGCAGTGCGGAAATAATGATACAATAGCGATAGAAATACATTGGAGGTCCGTTTCGTGAGAATGAAGTGATGAATCAATATATATATCTTCCAAGCATGCAACAACGATGGATTTAAGCGAAGAATTCTGAGATTGCTATTCAGTATGCTGTGTGATAGATTTATATTATTCGTTTATACAGTATAGTGACAAATTAAGTTTGTGCACACCACCATTGCTGTCCAAAATAGATAACAAATGGAAACAAAACTGGTCAATATATCTGAAATTAGAAGAACAATTTTGCTAATAGAAAAGTAAGCCCCTTCATAGTTTTGTGATTCCAATAGAAGTGGGTGGGAGCGAAATTTCGGAGGACTGAGCGAATGGGAAAGCGATGAATGACGGGACTTTTGATGGCGCGTAGCGCCATCAACGGGCCTGCCCGCCTCAGGCGGGCAAGAGCGAACGGGATTCATCGCGTGCGTTAAATTTCGTCCGCCGAAGGCGGACTTCTTTTCTTGTGCCGACTCTTGGATTCTAAGCCGCTCGGCATCCCTTTGGGACCCCGTCAAGAAAAGAAGAGAACGCATTTTTCATTTTTTAGTGATTTGTTTTGGACAAGTATGGCACACCACGAAAACACTAAAACATGAAATTATACAAATAGAACGAATAGAAGATAATGTTGAACAAATCATTCATCTGTTTCGGCGAAGTATTGTGGGACAATCTTCCGGACGGCTCCGTACCGGGCGGTGCACCGATGAATGTCGCGGTCAGGCTCGCATCATTGGGGCACTCTGCCGGGATCATTTCGGCCGTCGGGACCGATGAGAAAGGAGCTCGTCTGAAGCGGTTCCTCCGAAGCAGGAATGTTGACACTGCATACATCCAGGAGCACGAATCGTTGCCGACCGGCGACGTGAACGTATCAATCACTGCGGAGGGGATACCGACCTATGACATCGTCTCACCCTCGGCATGGGATCGGATTGTTGCGACAACAGATGCCGTCGAGGCTTTTCGAAATGCTGATGCGGTTATTTTCGGATCTCTCGCGTGCCGCAGCAGCGCTTCCAAAGAGACACTTTTCCGACTGCTGGAGGAAAAACGGTATGCGGCATTCGATGTCAATCTTCGTGCCCCATACATTTCCCTGCCCCAGATTGAAGATCTGATGCAGCATTCCGATCTGATCAAACTGAACGATGAAGAAGTAAATATAGTTTGTGCCGCAACACCCGCCGATGATATCAGGAGAAACATCCGATCCCTTTCGCAAAGGAGCGGCGCAGCGGTCGTTTGTGTGACAAGAGGGAATAACGGCGCAATAGTGTATGCGGAAGGAGCGTTCGTTGAACACAGCGGATTCATTGTACCGGTGGCTGATACCGTTGGATGCGGGGATAGTTTCCTTGCCGGATTGCTCTTTTCAATGAAAAGTGGAAGATCCCCCGCTCAATCGCTGGAATTTGCATGTGCTCTTGGCGCAATGACGGCAACCAGAAAAGGAGCCAATCCCGAATTCAGTCTGGAGGAAATACAGCATTTCATTGATCACCACCCCCGGCGATAATCATTTCCGCTTTTCTGGTTTCATCTCGTATGAATCGCCTGAAAGTGAATCCATCGGAATTCCGGTTAAACACTTTCCTCTTGCAATCGAAGCAATCACGCCGTAGATTGACGCAGTGAAAAACGTAATCCAGGCCCGAACAGCGAATGCCTCCGCACAACGGAGGCATCTTTTTTGGAGCGCCTGAAGGCAATCAACCATCACTAACACGAAAGATCACCATGAAATATGCACTCTGTATCGCCACCGCCCTGCTGCTGATGTCCTGCGGCGGGAAGAAAGCAGAATTGAAAACAGATAAGGACAGCGTCAGCTACAGCATCGGACTGGACATCGGCACCACCTTCCATCGGCAGGGGATCGAAGTAGAGAATGAAGCATTCCTGCAGGGAATGAAGGATGCCGCTGATACTTCGGCAGACAAGCTCTTGACCGAAGAACAGATCCGCGCTGTCATGACCGCCTATCAGCAGAAAATGATCGCCAAAGCAAAGGAAAAACTGCGCGAACAATCAGCGCCGGAACGCGAGCGGGGCGAAAAATTTCTGGCGGAGAATAAATCGAAGCCTGGAGTGATCACTACGGCGAGCGGTCTTCAGTATAGAGTGATCAAAATGGGAAAAGGAAAGAAGCCGACGATCGAGAATGAAGTGCGTCTCCACTACCGGGGCAAATTGGTGGATGGAACGGAATTCGACAACTCCTTCAGCCGCGGAGAAGCGATGAAGCTGCCGGTCGGAGGTGTGATGGCAGGTTGGACGGAAGCTCTTCAAATGATGCCGGTCGGTTCGAAATGGGAATTATTTGTGCCGACAGATCTGGGTTTTGCTGAAAAAGGATCAGGACCGATCCCTCCCGGCGCTGCGCTGATCTTTGAATTGGAACTGCTTTCCATCGTACAATAACAGATCCGTAAAATGTAAATAAAAAATCCCGTCTCGGTGTGTGAGACGGGATTTTTTTTGATTATTTGCTCAGCCGTATTATTTTTTCGGCTCGATCATGATCTGTATCTCATTCCTTCGCAGGAACCACGGCATAAAAGGAGGATCATAACGCGCGACGATGGGGGTACCGATCGGTGTATGTTCATTCCTCTTCATCCATTGAAGAAGTTCCTGTTCATGTTCATTCATCGATGATTCTGTCCATCGTCCGGAGAACTGGATGACGGCAACAATATGCGAAGGAATTTCGCGAAGGTGTATCGACGTATCCGTGGGTATCGGCGATGTTGCGAGAGAATACTTCATCGGCAGTGTGAATGCAACGGTATATCCATCGGCAGAACGGGTCGTGGATACCGGAGCGGTCATTTCGATCTTCTCGGACCGGGTCGTTGTCACCGGCGCAGTCATGGCAATATCACTCGCCGAATTGTTGTTTCCGGAGATATACTTGAATAGTTTTTTGAACGCCGCAGTCGAAGCATCATCCATTGACGAAGAAGCAATGAACGTCTCCGCAATAACGAAGGACTGATACTCCCGTATCTCGATCTTCCCGTCGCTCTTGAGCACTTTATATGAAGGTTCTTCGATAGCCATACAGATCGAATCCCTGCCGCCGATGAATAAGAACAGATAAATTATGAAGTATTTCATTACGCAGCACCTTTTCTTTCGAGTGAACTACTGACCATCGTTAAACCTTTTCTGATTTATTGGTCAGAAATTCAAATTGTTCGGTCTGGTATAGATCATCTGCACCACGGAGATATTCCTCATCGCAAACCCTGCTTCGCAGTAACTCAGGTAGTAGTTCCATTTGCGGATGAAGCGGTCGTCGAAACCGATCTCCTTGATCTGACCGATCTTTTTGTTGAACATCTCCCGCCAGAGCCGTAACGTCTTCGCATAATCCTTTCCGAAATCGGTCAGGTCCATAAGATGCATCGCACCCGTTCGGTTGACGGCATCGTTCATTGCAGCGATGGAGGGAAGCAGTGTCCCGGGGAAGATATGCGTCTGGATCCAGTCAACACCTTTCCGGAATTCATCATACCGGGAATCGGGAGAAGTGATCACCTGGAATCCCGCCAATCCGTCCTTCTTGAGCACCTGCTGCACCTTGCCGAAATACTCCGGAAGGAATTCATGACCGACTGCCTCCAGCATTTCGATCGAGACGATCTTATCATATTCACCCGTGATATCACGGTAATCCATCAGTTTGATCTCCACGCGGTCCGCTACTCCTTCGCGCTCGAACCGCTCACGCGCGAATGCATACTGCTCCTTGGAAATGGTGATGGTGGTGATCCGGCAGCCGTATTTCTTCACGGCGTGGACGGCGAATCCGCCCCAGCCGCTTCCGATCTCCAGCACGTGATCGTCGGCCGAGATCCGCAGTTTCCGGCAGAGCCGGTCATACTTTTGGTATTGTCCCTCTTCCAATGTGGAAGCACCGTTGATGAAATGTGCGGAAGAGTATGTCATCGTCTCATCAAGCCACAGCGAATAGAAATCGTTGCTCAGATCATAATGTTCGGCGATGTTCTTCTTGCTTCCTTCTTTCGTGTTTGAGCGGAAGAGATGCGAGACCCTGTCCATGAACTGCAGGAATCCCATCGGAGAGAATTTCCGTTTCGAACCGGAAAGCGCCGGATTGTTCTCGTAATTCAGGATCCACCATGAGATGAAATTCGTGATGCTGTCCGTATCCCAGTCCCCGTCCACATACGATTCACCGAATCCGACATCGCCGTAGAGGATGCTCTTCCGGAACATTGCCGGATCATTGATCCGCAGCGTTGCCCGCACCTCGGCGTGCTCGTCGCCGATGCGGATGATCTCTCCGTCGGACAAGGTGATCGTCAGATGTCCCTTGGTCAGACTGGAGAGGAGGTTCAATGCGATCTTTTCGTAAACGGACATCCGTCTTCCTGACGCCAAGAGGGCGGCCAGCGAATGTTCTTTTACTTGTTCCATACAACGATCTCCTTTTGTAATTCCGGGTGGTCTGTTTTTCGTAAAAACGGTAGTTTTCTCAGGTACAATTTCAATGCCTGCCAGTGGATCAGTCCGATCACCTGCAGTGTGATGAACGGGAACCGGATGACATACCACAATAATCGTCCGTCGGTCAATTCTTTCCGGACACCGTTCACCGAACTGACAAAGATCCTCTTCCCCGCTTTGTGATCATCGATCGTCACTCGAAGTTTTTCCCCAGGCAGTCCGAGATTGAAATCGAACGTTGTGTCCAGATCCATGAACGGTGAAACATAAAAGAATTTCTCAATACTCTTTCGGAATCCCCCTTCATTCCTATCCTCCGGCCGGAGCAGATACGGTTTCAATTCGCCGAACGTGTTCCCGACTTCAGGGACAGCGCAGACAGGATTTCCCGCTGCGTCATAACAATAATAGAAAGAGACCGGATTGAACACGTAGCCGAACATCCGCAGATTCGTCACCAGCACGACCTTTCCCCCGGGGATCGCGATCCCGTTCCGGGAGAGGTACTCCAGAAGATTCTCCTTCGCCGTACCCTTCCCGAACCGGAGATGGTCCGTATCGCGGAATGAAAAGACATTGAAACGGTTCCTGCTGAACAACTTCAACGATGAGTCCAGCATATCCAGTTCATCCAGGTCGATATGGAACATGAAGATCCGGTACACGAACCTGTTCTTCAGCGGTTCGAGCCGGTGGTGCATCACGGTACATTCGTATAAGGATGAGTTCATTATTTAGGTCCAACACCACAGAGGCACGGAGACACAGAAGGACTGAATATTGATAATTTCGGTGTCTCTGTGCCTCCGTGGTGAAAACACTACAACCATACTTTTTTGTTCAACATTTTTTCACTCAGTTTCAGACCGGAGGTGAACGCATCCTCATGGAATCCATACCTGAAATAGCTTCCGCAATAATAGAGCGGACCCGTCTGATTCAGCAGATGCAGTTCATCCTGCGCTTTCTGGGACGCCACCCTGTAGACGGGGTGCGTGTAGACGATCCTTTTCAGCACTTTCTGCGGATCGATCAACGCCTCGCCGTTGATATTCACGAAATAGTTCTTCTTCTTCGACACCTGCTGCAGACTGTTCATCCAATAGACCGTGCTCGGTGAAAGTCCGTGGCTGCCGCCGTCAATACGGTAATTCCAAGAGGACCAGGCCAGTTTCGTCCTGGGCATCATCCGTTCATCCGTATGAAGCACGGCGATATTCTCCTGATACGTGAACTGCGATAACAGCCGCCGTTCCAGTTCCGTCGGTTCAGCCAACAATGAAAGCGTCTCATCCGCGTGCGATGCGAAGATGACCTTGTCGAATTCCGCCCGTTCGCCGTTCGCCAGGATCACAACGGCGGAATGCTCTTTCCGTTCCACTTTCGCTACCGGTGATTTCACATGGATCTTGTCTCGGAACGGTTCGATCAACCGCTCCCGGTATGATTGACTCCCGTTCCGGATGGTATACCACTGGTGCTGCGTCTTCAAGCCGAGGAAACCGTGATTTTTAAAGAATCGAACCAACGAGAATGCCGGAAATTGAAGCATCAGATCCACCGGCGTGGACCAGACGGCGGAACTCATCGGAATGATATACTTATAAAGGAAATCTTCCCCGAACCCTTTCATCGTCACGTACTCACCGAGGGTCATCTCCGAATACTTCGGGTCGGTCAGGACCTCTTCGCATTCCTCATTGAACCGGTTGATCTGCAGCAGCATCCTGATATACCGCGGGTTGAAGATGTTCCTGCGCTGTGCGAACAATTCATTCAGTCCGGAACCGGAGAACTCAAGTCCGGACGGCACATGATTTACCGAGAAGGACATGGATGTCTTCATCGTCGGTACATCCAATTCCTTGAACAACCGGATCAGATTGGGATAAGTGACATTGTTGAACACCATGAATCCTGTATCGATATGCACCGGCGTCCCGTCCTCATCCACCGTCACCGTATTGGTATGACCTCCGACGTACGTGTTCTTCTCGAACATGGTGATGTCGTATTGGTGCCGAAGGAAATGAGCTGCGCCCATCCCTGCGATCCCTGTTCCGATAATGGCTAATTTTTCCATCTGATCTTTCAATTCAATACTTTACAACGCGCAATCTTGTAATCTTGTAATCTTGTAATCTTGTAATCTTGTAATCTTGTAATCTTGTAATTTTGCAGTTTTGCAGTTTTGCAGTTTTGTAATTCCATGACTCTTCCCTCAATTCAAGGTCCCGGCTTATCAAACGTCACTCGGACCTGATAACTTTTCCCCTTTTCATCATAGATGTTGGAGATCCCCTCATATTTCACCGCACGTTTCGTATCGATGTCATACCATACCACGACAGGTTCAACGAACAGGCGGATATACCAATGGTCGGATTCAAACCGGACGACCATCGTTCTCTTACCGAACAGACCCTCTTCGCGAACGCTCAGCACTCGGAATTGAAAATAATCGAGCTGGGACGGAACACCGAGATTGAAGGTGATCTTCTCTCCGCGTTTCAGTGCATCCCAGTAATTACGGACGAGATTGTTCAACCCTGCATCAATGGCAAGAGGCTGCGGTATTGAAACGACCTCCTCCTTCATCGAGGCCGCCGCATCCGTTTTGTTCTGCAATTTGATCCCTGAACCGGACGGTGCGGCTGATTCCACCGTGCCGTACCGATAATCCTCCCGACGGAACGATGCCACCGGCGATGTGCCGTTGAATGTGATCTCCTTCTTTCCGATCACCGTGCTCTTGTCATCACGGTAGGTGATCACGGAGCGGACATTCACATCGTTCTCATAGACCGCTTCATGCTCCTCAGTATAGATCAGTTTTCCGGTCTTCAGATCGACAGCGCTTCCAACGTAACGTTCCGTCCGCGTATCGGCAAACATCAGCGATGTAATCAATAATAATTGAACCATTCTCATCATACTTTTAACCATTATCATTCTTTCTGCCCCTGCAATCTTGTAATCCTGCAATAATGCAATATTGTAATATTGTGAATCTGTATTAAATTATTTCTTCTCAAACAAATAATGACTTACAATCCACTCTTCCCCGTTCTTGTACCCCCATAACTCCGCACATGCCATGAAGAAAACCCTCCAATAACTCCACCACTTCGTCACATTCTCCGCGCCGTACGTTGCCGCAAGGATCGGCCGGATCTCACGTTCATGCTTATCCATATTCTTCAGCCACATCTCGCTCGTTTTGCTGTAATGGGTACCGGAAACATGCCAGTGCTTCCGGATTGTCACATGCTTCGGGAAATACATCAGCAGATGATCGCTCGGCATGATACCGCCGGTAAAGAAGTATTTGGACATCCAGTCGGATTCATCCTTCACTTCGAACAGGTAAGCGAATTCTTTATGTGTAAAGATGTGGACGAACAATTTCCCTTCCCGCTTCAGGAAAGATGCGACCTTTTCCAACAGCTTTTCGTAATTCCGCATATGTTCGAACATTTCGACCGAAACAACCCGGTCGAAGGTCTTGTCGATCGTGAACGTGTTCATATCCGCCGTGATGATGGTCAGGTTGGCAAGTCCCCGCTTCGCCGCTTCACGGTCGATATAGTCTTTCTGCGTCCGGGAATTGGAAACTCCGGTGATCCTCGCATTCGGATATTTCATCGCCATGAACAGGGAGAGCGATCCCCATCCGCAGCCGAGTTCCAGGATCTCCATTCCGTCCTTCAGTTCCGCCCTCTCCGTGGTCAGTTCCAGCATATCCTCTTCGGATTGATCGAAGGTCACCCCGTCATTCTTCCAGTATCCCGAACTGTATTTCATATGCTTCCCCATCACATACGCAAAGAATTCCGTCGGAACTTCATAATGCTGTTCGTTGGCATCATGTGTATTTACGGCGATCGGACCGGAAACAAGCTGATCGATCAGTTTCATCAGATGCGCCTGCTGTTCCTGCGTATTTTCCTTTTTCTCATCGCGCAGCCGCTGCGCAAGCAGCCGGCGGATGCCGATGCGGATGAGGGAATCAGGGAGAAGATTTTTTTCGAGTAATGTTGATATCATTATTTTTTCCGGACACAGTAGTTCAAACTTTCCTGTTTGAACTACTGTGATATTGTAAGGATTGACATGCGATAGAGAAATGGATCATTCAATCAGTGATATTCAGTTTTTCTTGAACCACGGCACAAATGCGCTCGTCGTCCGTTGATACTCCCGGTACAGGTCCCCTTTGGACCGGATGGCGTTCTCTTCGGTCAGAGGGATACCGGTCACATTCAGCAGCAGATACAGCATGATGGCCGGAGCAAACACCGCGATCCATCCCCCTTCGGAACCGAGGGCAAAGATAAGATACGCCATCCAGATGAGCCACTCGAAGAAATAATTAGGATGACGCGAGTAGTTCCACAATCCTCGCCGGCAGACCTGTCCTTTGTTCGCGGGATCGTTCTTGAAGGCATTCAACTGAGCATCGGAGACGGTCTGTCCGACCACGGAGATAAACCAGAGCACGATACCGGCAATTTCAAGCGACGTTATTTCCGGCGAAGGATTTGCCGAGATCACAATGAACTGCAGCGATACCGCAACGATGGCAATTGCCTGATATTGATAGAAGAGGAAATAGCGGAACGGGATATTCTTCTTCCACTCTTTCTCCAGCATATCGTACCGGGCATCATGATGATGACCCAGCACCCGCGTGAAGAGCAGATAGGCGCCGAGTCTGATCCCCCAGATCGCCGTCATCGTACCGATGATGATCCTCCGTGTGACATCGCCGTCACCGAGATAGGCATAGAACATTCCGATGAATGCCAGACCGAATCCCCAGCCGGCATCCACGATCATCGGCTTCTTGGTAATGCGGTACGTCAGCCACAGAAGGCACATCATGATAAAGACAAACGCGTAGCCGTAAAGTGCCGTGTGAAAAATATTAAGCATGTTGTGAAATCTCACTAAAAATATTGACGGAACAATAGTGCAGGAATTATTGGATCCTGTTTGTGCGGAGCAAAA
>CALRIY020000129.1:0-9622 GCA_943364975.1 Synechococcus sp. UW140 | reverse complement strand
AGTTCGCCGGGAAATATATCGCCGGCGCTACGCTGAACGATGCCATGTCCACCGTCCGCTCCCTCAATGCAATGCACGCTATGGCGACCATCGATGTGCTGGGGGAGGATATCTTCACGAAAGAACAGGCGGTCGAAAGCCGGAACGGAAGCACTGCCGTGCTCACGACCATCGCGGTACAGAAACTTGATTCCAACCTTTCCATCAAACTCACGTCGCTTGGATTAAAGATCGACAAACAGTTCTGCCTCGAGAACACGAATACCATCATCGAGACCGCCCGTCTGTCTAACAATTTTGTCCGCATCGATATGGAGGACCGGACCTGCACCGATGACACGCTCGAGATCTACCGTGCGATGCGGTCGCGGTACGAGAAGGTCGGGATCGTCATCCAGGCGTACCTGCACCGGAGCGAGAAGGATATCCGGGAGCTCGCGGCCGTGAAAGCGAATGTGCGCCTCTGCAAAGGGATCTATGTGGAGCCGGCGGAGATCGCGATCAAGGACCGGAAAGGGATCCAGGACAATTATCTGAAACTGCTCCGCATCCTGCTGGAAGGGGGGAGTTATGTCGGTATTGCAACGCATGACGATGTGCTGATCGACGGTGCGAAACGCATCATCAGCGAAATGAAACTTCCCAGAGAAGCATATGAATTCCAGATGCTGCTCGGTGTGCGTGATGAAACACGCAAACGGCTCATCGATGAAGGGCACCGTCTGCGGGTGTATGTTCCGTTCGGCAAAGACTGGTATGCATACTCTGTCCGCCGGTTGAAGGAGAATCCGCAAATGGCGGGCCACGTTTTCAAGGCTATCTTCGGCATCGGACAATAATATCAAAGTATAACCACAGATTCTCAGATTGAATCAATTGATGGACGAAGAATATTTTCCGTTAAAACATGAAACCCATACAATAATTGGAATTTGTATGGAAGTGCATCGGTTAATTGGGAAAGGTCTATTGGAAATTGTCTATAAAGATGCAATTGAGTACGAATTAAAACTCAAGAGCATTAAGTATGATCGTGAAAAAGAATACGAAATTGCTTACAAGGATATTATTTTACCGCATAAATTTTATGCTGATTTTGTAGTTTATGATTCAGTCATTCTCGAAGTAAAAGCTCAAAGAACCTTGGCAGACGAACATTATGCGCAGATTCACAATTATCTCAGAATATCCGAGTGCAAAATTGGTCTTGTTGTTAATTTTGGAGAGCCTTCTTTGAAGTTTAAAAGAATCATTCTTTAAATAATCTGTGAATCTGTGGTTAAACTCAGAAGGAGGAAAGAAAAGCACCTTGGTACGGTTGAAATATCTCATTCATAATAGAGGAGTTCAATTCTGTGAATAGACCGTTCCTTGTATATGTTACGCTCATTCTTTTTTCCGTTTTTTCTATCACCGGCTGTTCATCATCCGGTGCGGCAGCGAAGAACACGCCGCCCGGTCCGCCGGCGCCGGCATCAAAGGATTTCAGCGTCAGCAGGGATGCAGCGGTGAAGGCATCATCGATCGCGCTTCAAAAGACCGGTTATCTTGTTACGGATCAAAACATCACAGCAGGAACCATCACGGCGGAGAGATTCACCACGAGTACATTTGCGGTCGATGATACATCCTCGGTGAAAAGCAAAGCATCATCATCGCCGAATCCGTTCCTGGTGTTTCTGAGCATCATTCTGATCTTCGGATTGGTCTTTCTGATCATCGATGCGTCGTCGAACTCCTCCTCCGGAACGGAAAAGAAGCCGGATCAGCATGACGATGTTCATCACCATTATGATACGGACCGCGACGGTACGCCGGCACCGCTCCTGAGCTATAAATATGTGATGACGGTGCGGTTCACGGCAGTCTCCGATACGGTGACGAAAGCGGAACCGGTCATCACGATGATCTCCATGAATAACGGCGCACCGACGAATTCCGAGGCGGTGCGCAGCAGCACGCTGCTGAATGAATTCTATCAAGGACTGAAGAACGAATTAATGTTGAAACCATAAAATAAACCACCATCACCAATCAGGAGTAACTGATGTCCTCCCAACCATCTCAACCGGGTAAATTTGCGCCGTTCATTGCGGATTCGCAGATCATCCCCGAATTTACCGTCAAGTCGATCCTGCTTGGAGGTCTGTTCGGGATCATCTTTGGCGCATCCACGGTGTATCTTGCGCTCAAGGCAGGATTGACCGTCTCTGCCTCCATCCCGATCGCCGTCATTGCGATCTCTCTTGGAAAGAAACTCTTCAAGACCACCATTCTCGAGAACAACATCATTCAAACCACCGGTTCTGCCGGTGAATCGATAGCGGCTGGTGTCGTCTTCACACTGCCGGGATTCCTCTTCCTCTCCGTTGAGAGCGGAGGAGCAGCGTATTTCAACTACTGGACGATCTTCACACTCGCAATGCTGGGAGGTATCCTCGGCACGATGATGATGATCCCGCTCCGCCGTTCACTCATCGTGCAGGAGCATGAAACACTCCCGTATCCCGAAGGGACAGCGTGCGCTTCCGTGCTGATCGCCGGTGAAAAAGGAGGAGACTTCTCCAAAACGGCTTATCAGGGATTGGGATTTGCATTCCTCTATGCGATCCTGCAGAAAGTGTTCCATGTGATCGCCGAAACACCGGCCTGGGTCACACAGCAGACGAATAAATATTTCCCCTCCGCTACGGTCAACGGTGAGATCACCCCGGAATATATGGGTGTCGGATATATCATCGGACCGAGGATCGCCGGTGTGCTCGTTGCCGGCGGTGTGCTGGCATGGCTTGGACTTATCCCGCTTCTTGCAACACTGGTTCCGGCAGGCGTCATCGCTGAACAGCTTGTAAAGCTCGGATATCTGAAGGATGTGATGACCGCGGGAGGTCCGGGAGGATGGAATCCCCAGACACAGGAATTTGCGAACACTGCAACAGCGGTCTACCGCGCGTATGTCCGGCAGATCGGTGCCGGTGCCGTGGCAGCGGGCGGATTTATCACGCTGCTGAAGACCCTTCCGACGATCGTCAGTTCATTCAAAGGAAGCCTTGCATCACTGAAGAACAAACAGGCGAATACAACGGTCGCCCGTACAGAGAACGATCTTTCGTTCCTGACGGTGATCGCGGGATCCGCTGCGCTCGTCATTTTGATCGCGGTCCTTCCGATCATCCCGGGTGATACCGTGATCAGCAAGATCGTACTCGGTATGCTGATCATTGTGTTCGGATTCTTCTTCGTCACGGTGTCGAGCCGCATCGTCGGTATCATCGGTTCCTCGTCGAACCCGATCTCCGGTATGACGATCGCGACTCTGATGGCGACGTCACTCATCTTCATCGGTATCGGCTGGACCGGTATGATCTATGAACCGATGGCGCTCGTGGTCGGCGGTATGATCTGTATCGCTGCGGCGAATGCCGGTGCCACATCACAGGATCTGAAGACCGGTTACATTGTCGGTGCCACACCGCGCTATCAGCAGATCGCACTGTTCATCGGCGCGATCGTCTCGTCCGCTGTCATCGGCTGGACCGTGCAGATCCTCGATACTCCGACACCTGCCATGATCTCTCAGGGGATCTATCATGCGATCGGAACTGAAGCATATCCTGCACCGCAGGGGACGCTGATGGCCACGCTCATCAAAGGACTTCTCTCATTCAATCTGGACTGGCAGTTCGTGCTGGTCGGCGTCTTCATCTCCATCGTGATGGAACTGTGCGGAGTGAAAGCACTCTCATTTGCCGTCGGTCTGTATCTGCCTCTCTCCACCACGCTGCCGATCTTTGCCGGCGGTGCGATCAAAGGTGTGGCGGACATGGTGCGTGAACGGAAAGGCGAAGGACAGGAAGATGCGGAACTCGGCAAAGGAAGTCTCTTTGCGACCGGTCTTGTTGCCGGCGGTGCGTTGTTCGGTGTGATCGTTGCCGTATTGAAAGTGTATGATGACAAATATGAGTGGGGCCTGCTCAATGCCTTGAATCTTGAACATATGCTCTCCGGAATGCTTGGTGCGGATGGATTCACCATTCTCGGTGTTGCAGCATTTGCTCTGATGGGCTTTATGCTCTACCGTGTTGCAATGAAGAAATAATCATCGTTTTAACCCCAAAAAATGGACCTGTCCGGAAGGACCGGTCCATTTTTTTTGTACCGTATCTCGAAAACAATCTTCTGGAATCGACGCCAAAATCTCCATATTTTATGAAAAGCGATATACTCCAATCAATGTTAAAAAAGGAAATGATATGTCTGAAGCGATCAAAGGATTAGAACCGGCGCTCGTATGGAAATACTTCGCCGCGATCAGCCGTATTCCCCGCGGTTCAAAGAACGAAAAAGCAGTGGCCTCCTATGTGATGGGCGTTGCAAAAGAGTTCGGACTGCAGGCGAAGCAGGATAAATTCATGAATGTGGTGGTGAATGTCCCGGCAAGCGCCGGCCGAGAAAATATTCCTTCGGTCTGTCTGCAGGGACATTTGGATATGGTGCCGGAAAAGAACAAGGACAAAGTGCACGATTTTACGAAGGATCCGATCGAACTCGTCCGTAAGGGAAACATGCTGATGGCGAACGGCACCACGCTCGGTGCGGACAACGGCATCGCCGTTGCAACGAATCTGGCGATCATGGAGGACCGGTCAATTCAGCACGGTCCGCTCGAACTGCTCTTCACCGTGGACGAGGAGACCGGACTGACCGGTGCGAATAATCTGAAACCGGGCTTCCTGACCAGCAAGACGCTCATCAATCTGGACTCTGAAGAAGAAGGTTCACTTTTCGTCGGCTGCTCCGGCGGACGGAACACCATCGGCCGCTGGAAACTTGCGCAGGAGCCGGCTCCGCGCGGTGCTGCTGCAATGAAGGTGATCGTAAAAGGATTGAAAGGGGGACATTCCGGTCTCGAGATCGATAAAGGACGCGGCAACTCCATCAAGATCATCAACCGCGTGCTGATCGGTCTGGATTCTGTCGGTGCACGGCTCTCATCGATCGAAGGGGGAAATAAAAGCAATGCGATCCCCCGTGAAGCCGAAGCGGTGGTCTTTATACTGAAGAAGGATCTGAAAAAAGCGGCGAAGGTCGTCGCACAATGGAATGAGACCATTAAAGCGGAACTCTCCTCCGTTGAACCGGACCTGCAGATTCTTTCTGAACCTGTCGAGGTCAAAAAAGGGAAGGTCGTGAAGAAGACGCTGCAGTCGTCTCTCTACCGGTCGGTCTCAGCGATGCCGCACGGCGTGCTGAAGATGAGTGCGGATATCAAGGAACTGGTGGAGACATCCACGAATGTTGCGATCATTCGGACGGAGAAGAGATTTATCGAAATGATCACCAGTCAGCGCAGTTCCGTTTCTTCGGAGACCCTTGAAGCGCTTCAGATGATGGCATCCATTTTCACGCTCGGCGGAGCCGATGCGCAGCACACCGAAGGATATCCGGGGTGGAAACCGAATCTTCATTCTGCGATCCTCGGTGTGGCGAAGCGGTCGTATAAGGATCTCTACGGCAAAGAACCGCTGGTGAAAGCGATCCATGCAGGATTGGAATGCGGTATCATCGGCGAAAAATATCCTGGAATGGATATGATCTCGTACGGCCCGACACTGGAAGGCGTTCACTCACCCGATGAGAAGATCCATATCGACACCGTGGATAAATTCTGGAAGTTCACACTTGCGATCCTCCGGAATATTCAATAGTCCGCACGAAAGCTGAAGAGCGGACTAAAAGCAGATGATGAAGAGCGCCGGACCGGTTCCGGCGTTTTTCATTCGTATCGATTGCTGAACTGATTCTTGTTATTTTTCAAAAAAACATAGACGGAATCTTCATGCTTCCGATCCAAATCGATCTTTTCTGCGCTTTTGTGGTCTATCTGCTGTTGATGATGGTATATAATCAATTGCAGAGTTCGGCGATCCATACTATTGCCTCCAGGCTCCTCTCCGTCTTTCTGTCATATCTCTTCCTGTTCTTTCTTGCCGATTATCTTCTGATCAACGTACTGGTCATTCTTAAGATATTCGATGATCCGTACAACATTCTGACCTTTATCGGGGCCGTATTTCTGAACGGGTTCCTTGTCTGGGCGATCCGGAAAGGGGCGGAGAAATTTCAATTGACGGAGATGCTGAACTATATCCGCACCTCGCTGGTGTTCGGAAATTATTTCCGGCTTCGGGATGTCGATACACAGGAGAGGATCGGCACGCACAGAATGAAAACGATCTACGAGGAGGTGCATGGGAAGCCGTTCTCTGAGGAGATCCTCGCGACCCCGTTCGATCAGCAGGTCACGAAATTCAAGAAGGTTTCGCTCGAAGAATTGAAGGAGAAGCCGAAACGGCTTCCCCCCGAATACCGGGAAGAGATCGTTCAGCTGAAGGCAATGCAGGTGACCGATGTTTCCGTATCGTTCCGTTTTCAGCTGATGGATGCGGGATTCCATCCGATGCTTCGGTTGATGGAGCATTTTGTCATCGATCCGAATACGCTCACCTTGTCCTTCGATATCACCTACCCGGTGGAGAAGAAGATCTCGGCGGCGGCACCAGCAGAACAGGACAGGATGGCCGAGAAAGTGTATGAAGCACTCCACATCATCATCGGTCAGGATTGGTTCTCGTTGTATGCGCCGTACATCGGTTCGATATCGGTCCTCTGCCGGAAAAAGGATTTCAATGACGAGATGCATGAAGTAGTCATTCCGATCATGTCTTTAACGGTCTCGCTGGAAAAACTCCGGCTGCGCGCAAACCGCATCACGACCATTTCGGAGATCCGGTCCATCGCTGTGATCAATTTTTTTTAAATTCAAACAGAAAGAATATCTATGCCGACACCGGAAGAAGTGTTCAATCAGGAAATGGAACAGATGTCGTTGCAGTTTCCCGGTGCGAAGGTCCCGCCGAATTGTTTTGTCTGGATGAATGTACGGGTGCTTCAGTACGAATCAAGGACGATGCTGTCGGTCGAGGTTCCCGTTTCGGCGGAGATGCTCAATCCGATGGGGGTGATGCAGGGGGGATTCGTGACGGCGGCATTCGACAATGCGTTCGGTCCGTTGAGCTATGTGGCGGCAAAGAATCCCTGCACTACGCTGGATATGCATACGCAGTATATCCGTCCTATCCCGCTCGGCGAGATCCTCACCGTCAAGGTTCATGTTGTTTCCCGCGGACCGGTCTCAATGCACCTTTCGGGGGAGGCATACAATCGTAAAGGGAAACTGGTCGCCACCTGCAGCTCGAATATGATCGTGATGAAGTGACGGTGTATCGGCGATTCATCGTGATCAAAGACATGCGGAAATTCAGAACATGGCAGGTATCCATCGATAGATCTTTAAGGAACACCCCGCCAAAAATGCTTTTGTTCCTCTCTCATTTTCTCTATATTCTCAGACAGAATTTTACATCACTTTCCCGGCAGAACTATGTCAAAACAGTTTACCCCGTACATCTCACCGAATGAATCACCGCTGGAAATGTCCCTGCGCGGTATCGTTTTGGGAGCAATTCTCGGCATCGTCTTCGGCGCCGCTTCGGTCTATCTCGGTCTCCGAGTCGGTCTGACCACCTCTGCGTCCATTCCGATCGCTGTCATGGCGATCACTATTTTGAAGAAGCTCAAAGGGAATACCGTTCTGGAAAATAATATCGTCCAGACCGTTGGTTCCGCCGGTGAATCTGTCGCTGCAGCAGTGGTCTTTACGATCCCTGCATTGATCTTCCTCGGCTTCCCGCTGAAGACTTCCATCACTTTGCTGATCGCACTGACCGGAGGAGCACTCGGTGTTCTCCTGATGATCCCGCTTCGCCGGTATTTGATCGTGAAGGAACATGAGAATCTCAGATTCCCGGAAGGGACCGCATGTGCCGAGATCATCAAAGCGGGCGAGGTCGGCGGAACATCGGCAACGAAGATCTTCAAAGGGATCGGACTCGGTGCGGCGTGGAAAGGAATGTCTACTATCTTTGGTTTTTGGAAACCGAGCGTCGGTTATGCATTTCCGTTCTATAAAGGATCCTCGGCATCGATGGATATCGCTCCCGAACTGATGGGGGTCGGCTATATCATCGGCTGGCACACTTCGCTGATGATGGTGGGCGGAGGATTGATGGCGGCATTCATCATCTCTCCGTTGATCGCATTCATCGGTTCAGTTGCTTCATCTCCCATCTATCCCGGGACCATTCCCATCAGCGAAATGTCGCCCGAACAGATCTGGAAGAATTACATCAAATATATCGGCGCCGGCGCTGTCGCGACCGGAGGAGTGATCGGTCTCTTCCGCGCCATCCCTTCCATTTGGGATTCGTTGACCGCATCCATCAAACAGCTTGCCGCCGAGCGGGGCGGGTCCGCCTCTAAAGCGGAGATACCTCGGACGGAACGTGATACGCCGATCTCCATCGTCGGCATCGGAATCATTGCGTTGATCCTCTTCATCTGGCTTGTTCCGACATTCCGTGTGAATCTGCTTGGTGCGATCCTCATCATTGTATTCGGATTTTTATTCTCCGTCGTTTCCGCCCGCATCACCGGGATCGTCGGTTCATCGTCGAGTCCGCTCTCCGGAATGACCATTGCAGTGCTGATGGGAACATGTCTGATCTTCCTCGCTGTCGGCTGGGGCGGACAGGAATACACGTATCTCGCTTTGGTGATCGGCGCGGTCGTTTGTATCGCCATCAGTAATGCCGGAACAACAGCGCAGGACCTGAAGACGGGACATCTGCTCGGCGCAACTCCGAGTGCACAGCAGCTTGCCATTCTGATCGGCGTTGTCACCTCCGCTGCGATCGTCGGCATCACTATGCTGCTGTTGAATGAGAGTCAGTCGAAAGAGATCCCGCTGCAGAATAAATTCACCGTGTCTGCGGAACAGTATCATCGCTCCGAGACCATGACCGGCAGGGACGGTAAAGAATATCTTCTCGTGAAAGTGAGCGGAGTGGAAGGGATCGAACCGGGGAATTACCTTGTGGACCAGCAGACGAAAGAAGCACAGTTCAAACGGGAGGATGGTATCGGCGGCCGCGAACTTGCCGCTCCTCAGTCCAACCTGATGGCGGTGCTCATCTCCGGCTTGCTCGAACAAAAGCTTCCGTGGGGACTGATCATGATCGGCGCATGTATCGCATTCTTTATGGAATTGATCGGCATCCATTCACTGACATTTGCGGTCGGATTTTATCTGCCTCTTTCTTCCACCATGCCGATCTTTGTCGGCGGACTTGTCCGGAAAATTGCGGACTGGAAATACAAACGCGTAGCGGACGATACGGAAGAGAGCGAAGGAACACTCCTTTCTTCAGGATTGATCGCCGGCGGTGCACTGGTTGGTGTGGCAGGAGCATTCCTCAATTTCATTCCGGGATTTGTGGATGATGCCACCGGACTTCCTCTGCCGATCGCATTTGCGTATACATATCTGCCGTTCCTGTGGGAGATGGACCTGCTCGCCGTTGCGGTCTTCGGTGTGCTGGCGTGGATATTATTCCGCGGAGCGAAAGGAAAATAACAAGAGTAAATGCTCAGACGTTTGAACCTTGAACCTTGAACCTTGAACCTTGAACCCTGAACCCTGAACCCTGAACCTTGAAACAGT
>CALRIY020000128.1:0-10049 GCA_943364975.1 Synechococcus sp. UW140 | reverse complement strand
GGATATTCCCAAGGTATCGGTTCCGGAATCGAAATGTTTCCATCGGCCGGTCCGCTCATTGAAGAGATTCAAACCTCCGTCCGAAGTGCAGACGAGGATGGAACCGGAGCGTAACCGTGTGATAAAATTGATGCGGTTGCTGCTGATACTGTTGCTGTTGTTCGGATCGTGAGTGAAGCGTTGGAACCGTTCGAGGAGGCGGTCGAACTTCAGCAGACCGCCGGTACCGGTGCCGATCCACAGCGTATGCTCACCATCCTCCGCAATGGCAGTGACCGTATTATCGTGGAGGGAGAGCGAATCGGCATTATCCTTCCGATAGATCTTGAATGAATAACCGTCGTACCGGTTCAATCCGTCCTTCGTGCCGAACCACAAAAATCCTTTCGAATCCTGCAGGGAGGAGAAGATATAGTTCTGCGACAGCCCGTCATTAATGGTGATATGACGCAGTGCGGTGCTTTGAGCAGACAGGAGTGCCGGTATAATGAACAGCAGCCTAAGCAGATTCATGGAGTGAATGTAAGCAGAAAGTGAATCTCAGCGCAAGTGATCGGAGGAATTATTTGATCGGCACTGTGTGAAACCATCCGGACATTATAACGGGGCACTTCATCCCCGTTGAGAATCTTAAGAATTCAGTTTGGCCACAACAGCCACGTATTTAGAAAATTTCGATCGCAGCATCATACGATATTTTGGCAATGGATATTATCAGCACACCCTCCACTGCTCACATTGGGTAGCACTGCATAATGGAGCATCATTGTCAGACAGACAATTCTACCGGTCCGACAATACTTTCTTTATCGTCAGCAGCAGAGTCTCGGCGGTGTATGGCTTTTCAATAAATCCGTCCACATTCAGTTCCTGTTGATCGACCAATCCGCTCGAGGCTATTATTTTTACGGAGGGCGAGATCCGTCTCAATGCGACGATCAATTGTTTCCCGTCCATGATCGGCATCATCATATCGGTGATCACGAGAGCAATATCGGATTTGAACTGTGCGTATTTTCCGACCGCTTCCGTTCCTTCCGAAGCCGTCATGACAGTGTATTGGGATAATTCGAGGGCTTCTTTTGTCACTTCACGGATGGATTGTTCATCATCCACCACCAGGATCAATTCTCCGTTTCCGAGCAGAGATTCTCTTTGGACCACAGCTGTAGCAGTTCCCTGGCTCTCATTCGATGCCGGCAGATAGACGAAAAATGTGGTCCCATTCCCTACCACACTCTTCACATCGATGAAACCGTTGTGATTTTTCACGATGGAATGGACGGTGGAAAGTCCCAGTCCTGTCCCTTTCCCGATCTCTTTCGTTGTGAAGAACGGTTCGAACATTCGGTCCATAACGTCGGGCGTCATACCTGAACCGGTATCGGAGACGATGAACTTCACATAACGCCCCGGCACGGCATTGATGTTCATGCGTGTATAATGTTCATCGATCGTAACGTTGGATGCATCAAACGACAATGTGCCGCCGTTCGGCATCGCATCACGAGCATTGACGGCGAGGTTCATGATCAATTGATGGAACAAGGTCGGATCACCGTGGATCGCACAGATCGTTTTCGGGATATCATTGACAATGGTGATCGACCGCGGGAATGTTTCTTTGAATACCTTCACCAGTTCATCCATCAGATGGCGGGCCTGGATCATTGATTTCTTTGATTCCATTCCGCGGGCGAATGAGAGGATCTGTTTGACAATGCCGGATCCCCGCTGGGCGCTCGCTTCGACGGAATCCAGGATTTTTTGTGCCGGGGCTTCCGGATACGACGTTCTCAAATACTGCATGGAAAGAAGGATCGGTGCAAGCACATTATTGAGGTCATGCGCGATCCCTCCGGCGAGTGTGCCGAGACTTTCCATCCGCTGCGTACGGAGGAACTGCTGTTCCACATTTTTCTTTTCCGTGATATCGGTGGCGATGGAAAGGATCGATTTCGCTCTTCCCTCGGGATCATTCTTGAGCATGAACCGGATATCAACCGTGATCTCCTTCCGTGCCTTGGTGCAGTGCTGCATCTCACCGATAAATTTTCCCGTTGCAAACAATTGTTGAAATTCCTTTTCATACAGATGAGGTTCCGACAATAGTACGTCCCGGCTGCTCTTCCCCAATACTTCCCCGGCGGACCAGCCGTACATCCTCTCCGCCCCCTTATTCCAATACAGGATCCGGAATTCCATGTCGCGCAGGACGATCGCATCGAACGCTTCATCCAGCAGCATCGCCTGCTCTTCGATCTGGTTGATCGATTTTTCGTGTTCCGTCACATCCTGTTTCACGCCGATAAAGTGTGTGATCTTGTTCTCTGCATTCTTCACCGGCGTAATCGTCGATTCATCGATATACAGAGATCCGTCTTTCCGTTTATTGATCAACCGTCCCTGCCACACCCTGCCGGCAAGGATCGCTGCCCACAACTTCTCATAGAATTCCTGCGGCTGTTTCCCTGATTTCAAAATCCTCGGATTTTTTCCTTTCAGTTCGTCCAATGTATAGCCGGTGATCTTTGTAAAGGCATTATTGAACCAGACGATACTTCCGTCAAGGGTGGTGATCACAATGCCGTTTGCCGCGGATTCCAGTGCTGTTGTCTGCAGCAGCTGCATCTCCTCGGCAAGTTTACTTTTATCGATGTCGGTATGTGTTCCGAGCATGCGCAGCGGTAATCCATCCGCCGTATACTCATAGATCTTCCCCAAAGAGAGAGTCCATTTCCACTCTCCGGATTTCGTCCGTTGTCTGAATTCGACGCGGTACTCGTCCGTGAGCCCTGCGACATACTCTACGTACGTTTGTCTCACCTTCTCCCGGTCGTCCGGATGAAGCCGTTCGAGCCAGCGGTTATTTGTCTCAATGAATGAGCCGGGATCATATCCGATCATCGTTGCATATTCGTTACTGACGATCGCTTCGCCTGTCTGGATATTCAGATCGAACCACCCTTGATGTCCGGCCTGCAGCGACAGGCGAAGCCGTTCTTCATTCTCGCGGAATTTCTTTTCCGCAGCAATGCGATCGCTGATATTGCGAGAAACTCCGATCACTTCCAGCGTTCCGCGCTTGTTTTTAATGAATGATGTGCTCACTTCCGTCCAGACGGTCGATCCGTCCTTACACGGCTGTTCAAGGATATCATGATAGGTCTGCGAGATCAATGAACCGTCGAGATACTCCTGAATCCTCGGAAGAAGTTTTTCCTGAATGGACCTTAACGACGAAGGTGTCACTGACTGTTCCAGTGTCTGCTGCAGTACTTCTTCAACCGTATATCCTCTCAGTTTTTGTACGGACGGGCTGCAGAAGGTAAACCGCAGCTGTTCCAGATCAATGATCCACAATACGTCCGAAATATTGTCCGCAAGCAGCCGATAATGTGATTCACTTTCGCGTAAAGCCTTTTCCGCTTTTTTCCGTTCAGAAATATCCCGCATCACCACCTGGATCGCTTCTTCGCCGTTGAACATAAATATCGTCGCGGCCACTTCTACTTCAATCTCTGTACCATCGGCCCGGACCACTTTATTTTCCACCAGTGACGATGACCCCCTCTTTTTTCGCAGTGACTCTATTCTTGACTGCATGAGCGAATGATAATCGGAATGGAAGAATTCGAACGGCGACCGACCGATCACTTCGCTGAAATTCTGGAATCCGAACAGACGTAACGCTTCGGGATTCAGATAAACGATCGAATTGTTCTGATTGATGAAGATCGCTTCCGATGAGATCTCGATCAGCGAACGGTATTTCTCTTCGCTGGAGCTGAGGGCGGAATAATATTTATTCCGTTCCTCTTCCGTCCTCTGCGCCTGCAGTGCATATGAAATGTCCATAGTGAGTTCGGACAATAGATCGAGCTCATCCCTGGTAAAGAAATCCTTTTCGGAAGAATAGAAAGAAAATGCACCGATCACTTCATTATTGACGCTCAGAGGAAATGCGGCGGAGCTTTTATATCCCATGGCCTGCGCATCGGACCTCCACTGCTCCATTGCCGGATCATGTTCGATATCATCCGAGGTTTGATACGTCCCGGCACGGACAGCCCTGCCGGTCGGTCCTGATGACTGTAACTCGCTGGAGAGATCGATATTGATCGTCTTCAGGTATTCCTTTGTAAATCCGTCGTAGGCGGCAACAGTAATTTTATTTGACGCAGTATCTTTCAATCCGATCCACGCCATGAGGAATCCGCCGTCATGGACAGCGATCCGGCATGATTCCTTAAAGATGGTATCAATATCCTTAGCACGGACGATCAATTGATTTATATTGCTTAATACCCTGTAAGTCCGATTGAGGTTTTTGTACGCGATCTCGTCGCGTTTCCGCTGAGTGATGTCGATGGAAAGAATGAACACACCTTCCGGAATCGGTTGGATGCTGAGTTCAAACCAACCGTGTGTCCCGTCCGGATAGATGAATTCATTGTCAAATTGAAAAGCGGTCCGGTCCTCCACGCACCGTTTGATCCGCGCATAGACTGTGGTCTGTTCAATTCCTGGCCACATTTCGGTATAGTGATGTCCCAGCAGTTCCTCCTTCGGTCTGCGGTTTTGCCTGTCTGCCGCGGCATTGAGATACAGATACCGCAGATCAAAATCGAGGATCTGACAACCTTCCAGCATCGTATCCAGAGTGGAGCGGTAGCGGTTCAGACTGTCGTGCAATATTTTTTCTGCCCGTTTCTGTTCGGTCAGATCACGGATGATCATGCTCGTCCGCTCATTGCCGTTCATATCCGTATAGACGGTTGTGGATACGTCTGCCGGAAAGGTCGACCCATCACTGCGGAACAAATTCAACTCTCCCTTAAAGAGACCGGTATTTTTCCTTTTCTCGATCGCTGCCAGGACATTCGGATCATGTTCATCAACAATTCCGGCACGTCCGATACGGCACAGTTCCTCTTCGCTTCGTCCGAACATTTTACATGCGAATGGATTTGCGGCATGGATCTTCCCCGATTGATCCGTCAAGAGCACCGCTTCACCGCTATTTGCGAACATCAGCGAATACCGTGTTTCTGATTCAAACAATTTTGCGTCGGTCTCCAGACGCGATCGTTTTTCCTGTTCCAGCAACCGGAAACCTTTCCGCATCACTACAAAGAAGATGATTCCCGTAAGCACTACAAAGGCAAAACCTTTATAGGTCTGCACAGTCGTGATTCCCGCGGCATCCGGCAGTAACAACGGAAGCATCCGATCAGAAAAATAAATGTAGAGAGTCGAGAGAACGGTATAGAGAAGTGCGGTTTTTATCGGTATAGAAAACGAATGATTCTTCATTGCGGCCCCACGATGTGTCCGAATAGACATCCACTGCATACTTTAGAAGAACGTCACCATTCTAATATCGCTTTGAGAAAGCGTGAAAGCAAATGTCTGTCATTCGAAGCGGAAACATGACCAAAACCGAGTGACCCTATGTGGTATAGGGGGATAGAGTTTGAGCACACTTTTGTAAATTATAATAGGCATCGCGGGAATGGGAAAATTATTTGAATGGCTTTGAATATTATTAATACAATCATGTCCGTTTTCACAGCCTTATTTTCGCCTTCAGAGATACGATACTTCGTTGATTAAACGATATTTTGGAGAAGAATTGAGCCTTTTGTATATTACAGGTGGATTATCGCCGAGGTGGCCCGCCTAAGAGATGGCGGGTAAATGTCCCGCCTTTGGTTGTTCAGCATGGCGGGATGTCCCGCCAAAGGGATGGCGGGCAAGCGTCCCGATTTTGAAAAATTTTGATCGGGACTCCAGAATTGGTTTTGACTTTATAGATTTGGTAAGATTTGCCGAGGTGGTGGAATTGGCAGACACACTAGCCTTAGGAGCTAGCGCTTACGCATTAAGGGTTCGAGTCCCTTCCTCGGTACAATAAAAATGACAGGCGAACCTGTCATTTGATATAGCGTTTCCGCAGCCGGTCTTCCTTATTTCAGCAGGACCATCTTCTTCAATTGTGTATTCTCTCCGCTGATCAACCGGGCAAAGTATATTCCTGTGGCGAATGATCCTGCGGTGAACGTTGCCGAATAGCGGCCCGCCACTTTCTCTCCATCCTCCAGTTCAGCCACCTCTCTGCCGATCGCATCATAGACTTTCAGCGATACATGTCCGCCCGCAGCCAGCTGATAGTCGATGGTCGTAGAAGGATTGAACGGATTCGGATAATTCTGATACAGCGCAAACTCAACCGGCGTCTTCACCAACGAGGGTGAGACGGACGACAGAAGTCCATGACCGAAGGAATGATATCCGGAAAAAACGGAGGTTCCGCTCTCGCCCGAAATTCCGAAGACCGACCCTCCCGTCATCGATGTGATAACGGAAGAATTCCCGGCGCTGTATGAAACGCCGGAATGAAAGGAGTGATACACGATCATTGTCTGAGCGAATGCCGGCGATGATCCGAACAGGAGCATCATTACCGCTGCGCAGCAACTGTTGACTGTTTTTTTGAAAAACGCATCTGATGTATACATAGACTTTCCTTTGAATTGACCTTCAATGAATTCGTCTGTTGATTAATTGGATGTCCATGAACCATACCAGTCAGTCGCTGCCAGGTCAACACGGAAGAGATCGATCTTCCCCCATTGACTGCCGACTTTGACCATGATCGAGAACTGATAGGCCAGATGCACATCAAAAATTACCTGCGATCCGCCGGGGACCATGCCGTTGCCGGTACCGACTGCACTGGTGGTATGCCAGAATGCGGAATACATTGCATCGAGCGTCGGACTGCTGCTGTTCTCCAGGCGTAATGTCGATGCATCTCCGCTGCGGACGAGAGCAACATTGCTGAGCGAAAAAATATTCGCACTGACTGTAGCGGATGTAAGCGAGACCGGATTCATTCCATTGTCCCCTTTGATCCCTTTTTCGCCTTGATTACCCAAAATACCGCTGTCGCCTCTATCCCCCTTCACACCGTCATTGCCTGTCAATCCCTGTATCCCTTGATTTCCCTGAGCTCCTGTAGCACCGTTGTCTCCCTTAATCCCTTGAACACCGGCAGCGCCATTTGTTCCGTTGAGACCATTGTCTCCTTTTGAACCCTGAACTCCTGATGATCCGTCAAGACCATTGTCTCCTTTGATTCCTTGAAGACCGGCATTTCCGTTTGTTCCGTTGAGACCATTATCTCCTTTTGAACCCTGAATTCCTGAAACTCCGTCAAGACCGTTGTCTCCTTTTAACCCTTGAGCCCCTGCAATTCCATTATCGCCCTTTGTGCCCTGAATTCCTGATGCTCCGTCAAGACCGTTGTCTCCTTTAATTCCTTGAAGACCGGCATTTCCGTTTGTTCCATTCAAACCATTATCGCCCTTTGTGCCCTGAATTCCTGACGCTCCGTCGAGACCGTTGTCTCCTTTTAACCCTTGAGCTCCTGCAATTCCATTATCGCCTTTTGTGCCTTGAACTCCCGAAGCTCCGTCAAGACCGTTGTCTCCTTTAATTCCTTGAAGACCGGCATTTCCGTTTGTTCCATTCAAACCATTATCGCCCTTTGTGCCCTGAGTTCCTGATGCTCCGTCGAGACCGTTATCTCCCTTTAGACCTTGAGCTCCTGCAATTCCATTATCGCCTTTTGTGCCTTGAACTCCCGATGCTCCGTCAAGACCGTTGTCTCCTTTAATTCCTTGAAGACCGGCATTTCCGTTTGTTCCATTCAAACCATTATCGCCCTTTGTGCCCTGAATTCCTGACGCTCCGTCGAGACCGTTATCTCCCTTTAGACCTTGAGCTCCTGTAATTCCGTTGTCGCCTTTCGTGCCCTGGACTCCGTCAGTTCCGTTGTCACCCTTAGCACCCTGTATTCCGGCGGTTCCGTTATTTCCATTTTCACCTTTGATCCCCTGTGCTCCGGAAATTCCCATTTCACCTTTTGCACCGTTCAAGCCGATCTCTCCCTTGTCGCCTTTGGGTCCCGGTTTCACTGTAGAATCTGCAATCAGAGCACGTCGTGCATTCAAACTGTATGCAACTGCCGTAAAAGCAGCTTTGGGGGAAAGTTCCACTCCATCGTAGTTGATCCCGAGCGAATCGATCCCGTTCAAACCGACGGAATCGGGAAGAGGACCCAGAACCGTACCGAACAATCCATTGGTTACCTGGATCTCTTTCGGCATACTTTTCCACACTGCCGTATTCCCTTTGAAGAGGGTGAAAATGAAGATCCCCTTCCCCTGAAAGGATCTGCCGTCTTTCTGCAGGACACCTTCATATGATAGTGTTTGAGGAGATTGTGACTTCACCGTCCCCGGAATAAAAGCGATGGACAAAAAAGACAAAAAGAGAAGAAAGAATTTCACGGTTGGACCTCGTAAAACAAAAGAACCTTTTGAATGACAGATATAATTCACATGAGGTCAATGAAAGACATTATCCTGTTTCAGCAGACGATCTTTCATTGCAGCTAATTGCGGTTCACTGAGTTGTGAATCAGTGTACACACGGCTATACCGGAAAGGAATAGACCGTAAGGATGAAAGATGGGTTAGTCCTACCAGGCGAATCGAATCGGCACTCCGGTGATCCTGCCCACACTTCGGTACGAATACTGGTCCGTGCTAACCGCGGCGCAACGGGACAATAAAAAAGCCCGACAGTATTCGTGCCGGGCCTTCTGTGGATCGTAAAACCGGGAGGGTGATTCAGACCTGAATTGCAGCGTTCAAGTCCGGTCATCCTGCCGCGATCGTTTATTCCTTTGAGTGAAGCTGGATGTTACCGCCGGACAATGTGCCGGAATTGCTGTAACCGTTCGAAAGCTGGATGCTGAATGTGTCGTTCCGGCCCGGTTCGCCGTTATCAACAACGATCACTGTATACGTGAAGGAACCCTGGCCGTTGACCGTGGCAATACCATCGATGCGGCGTGTCACTGCATCAATGACGTAATATCCGGTCACACTGCTGCTTTTCACTTTCACGCCGTTCTTGTCGTGATCATCATACGAAAGCTGTCCCCAGAAATCACCGTGTTTGATCCCGCCGGAGACGCCGAAGGTCGCTTTACTGCTGAATGTTCCTTTGATCCAACCACCGCCGGTCACAAAATCACTTCCCGTTACAGGGGGTACCACGACGGACGAGCTGCAGACCGAGACGGTATCCTCGATCATTGTCACAGCGCCGTTCAGAGCAATGATGCTGCCGGAAACGTTCGCGCCGGAGGTCATGGTGATGGTCGTGTTTGCGATCACTGTTCCGATGAACTGCGAACCGTCGATAGTTGCGGAGGAGCCGACTGCCCAATAGACATTACTGCCGAGGCAGTCCTGTCCGTTGTAATTCAATGCGACCACATTGGAACCGGTCATCGTCACCAGCGTCGATCCGACCTGGAAGATGAAGAGCGCATCGCTGTTCCCCTGAAAATCAAGATAGACCGTTCCGTTCACCTGTAAATTGGCCGACGGAGCAAACCGGTATACGCCGGGTGTGAAGGTCATGCCGTTGAGCTGCGTGACACCGGAGTACGTGGTGTCGGGTGTCTGAGCGATCAGATAATTGTATGCGATCACTGCATCATTGTGCGCCTGTGCAGCGACTGGTCCGCCGGCATAGATCGTTCCGGTCACCACGCCTAAACCCGCTGTCACTGTGCCCGGGCCGGAGATGGTGTTGATCGGCGACGGCTGGAATCCGGTGATGGCTGTTCCGGGGCTGACACCAAGATCTCCGTTGATGAGTGAAGCACCATCATTGGTGACCGTGGTTGCGCCAAGAACCGCAAACGTGGATGCCGAACCCAACAGCGAGGTCCCCGTTGATGTTTTCGACAATGATCCGTTCGAACCCGAAGTATTCGGATCGCTCAGACCGGACGGAGCATTGGAATCGCATCCGGTATAGATCATCAAAGCAAAAAGGGCCGACAGCATTGTGACGGCCCGAAGCGTCTGCTTCGTGCGTAAATATGTTCGAACAAGTACGTTGTTCATAGATTGATACTCCAAAAAATTAATGACGGTGATCCCCAAAACATGATTTGTGTAACG
>CALRIY020000127.1:0-10054 GCA_943364975.1 Synechococcus sp. UW140 | reverse complement strand
AGCTCGTCGATGATCTGCTGAAACGCTGCCTGACACCGACCGAGAAAGCGATCAAGGATTCCGGATACAATATCAGCCAGATCGACGAAGTGATCCTTGTCGGCGGTATGACCCGTATGCCGGCCGTGCAGGAATTGGTGAAGAAGTTCTTCGGAAAAGAAGGACACAAAGGAGTGAATCCGGATGAAGTTGTGGCGATCGGCGCCGCGATCCAGGGCGGCGTGCTTGCCGGTGATGTCACCGACGTGCTGCTGCTCGATGTGACGCCGCTGTCGCTCGGCATTGAAACACTCGGCGGAGTGATGACGAAACTGATCGACGCGAATACGACCATTCCGACAAAGAAGAGTGAGACATTCAGCACAGCGGCGGACAGTCAGACCTCTGTGGAGATCCATATCCTTCAGGGTGAACGCCCATTGGCTGTGGACAACCGCTCGCTCGGCAAATTCCATCTCGACGGGATCCCGCCGGCACCGCGCGGTGTTCCGCAGATCGAAGTGTCTCTGGACATCGATGCGAACGGCATGCTCTCCGTCTCCGCAAAGGACAAAGCGACCGGAAAAGAACAGAACATCCGTATCACCTCCTCCTCAGGGTTGAGCAAAGAAGAGGTGGAAAAGATGAAGAAGGATGCCCAGGCGCATGCGGCGGATGATGCGAAGAAGAAGGAAGAGATCGAACTGAAGAATCAGGCCGATACGCTCGTCTTCTCCACGCGGAAACAGATCACCGATCTCGGCGATAAGCTCGATGCCGATACCAAGACGAAGATCGAGACCGCAGCCAATGCGCTTGAAGAGGCGATCAAAGCCAATACCGGCATCAAGGAAAAGAAAGAGGAACTGGAGAAGATCTGGAATGAGGCCTCCTCCAAACTGTATGAAGCGGCGAAAGCAGCCGGTCCTCAGCCCGGTGCCGATCCCGGCGCCCAGCAACAGCAGCAGGCTCCTCCCGGCGGCGCACAGGCCGACGGCGGCAAGAAAGTGGAGAACGCCGATTTCGAAGTGATGGATGATAAGTAATTCCGTCACGTTCTGACGAAGGATGAAACAGCGATAAAGGCGAGGTAATTCCTCGCCTTTGCTGTCTCGGACCGTCCGGTATGGAATGAAAATCGGTCATTTTGTTCATTGATGGCAGAGGAAAAAGGACGTACCTTTTCGCATATACAGTGTTGAAACACTTCACCATTTTTGCACTCATCACGAAGGAGATGTCCTATGAAAGTCCTCTTAGCCGATTCATTACCTGAAAAGACCATCAATAATCTCACCGCACTCGGTATCGATGTGGTGAACAAACCGAAACTGAAAGCGGAGGAGCTTGCCTCTGCCATTGACGATGCGGATGTGCTGGTGGTCCGCTCCACGGAAGTGCATGCTGATTGTATCGCTGCCGCGAAGGATCTCTCGCTCATCATCCGCGCCGGCGCCGGGGTGAACAATATCGATATGAAAGCGGCGAACGCCCGCGGTATCTATGTCTCCAACTGTCCGGGAAAGAATTCCATTGCAGTGGCGGAATTGGCGATGGGTCTGCTCCTTTCCGTGGACCGCAGGATCCCGGAGAATGTCGCTGATCTGCGGAACGGAAAATGGAACAAGAGTGAGTATTCGAAGGCGGACGGGATCTTCGGCAAGACGGTCGGAGTGATCGGTGCAGGACAGATCGGGAAAGAATTCATCAGCCGCGCTCGGTCGTTCGGAATGAATGTGATCGTCTGGTCACGCTCCATGACGAAAGAGAAAGCCGAATCGCTCGGCGCCGTTCTTGCACCGACGATCGAAGCGCTCATCCCGCAGTGTGATGTCATCTCCGTCCATTTGGCGCTGAAGCCCGAAACGAAAAAGATCATCACGAAGGAGATGATCGCTCTGATGCGTCCGCGCACCATTTTCTTGAACACCTCCCGCTGGGAAGTGGTCGATGAACCGGCGCTGCTTGAAGCAGCGAAAGCGGGAAAGATCCGCATCGGCGCGGATGTCTTCTCGGGTGAACCGGAAGATAAGTCCTCACCGTTCACAAATGAGATCGCGACACTGCCGAATGTGTACGGCACGCATCATATAGGAGCATCCACCGAGCAGGCACAGAATGCGATCGCGGACGAGACGGTGGCGATCATCCGTCAATACAAAGAACGGGGGACGGTGAAGAACTGGGTGAACAAAGCAAAGGTGACGGCGGCAAAATATCAGCTCGTGGTCCGTCATTTCGATAAACCCGGTGTTCTTGCCAATGTGTTCAACGATCTGAAATCCGCGGAGATCAATATCCAGGAGGTGGAGAATCTGATCTTCGAAGGGACGCAGACGGCATGCTGCACTCTGAAACTGGACGCTCAACCGCCGGAAGGGACCTTACAATCCATCTCCGGACGGACGAGTGAAGTGATCCAGGCGCAGCTCGTCAAATTATAACCAAAGGTGCTTATGACCGTCATGGATGCAGCTGTATGGGGTGTACTGATCGTCCTAGCCGTCATTCTGCTGATGGCGATCATCAATAAGAAGATGAGCTCTACCGGGAATTTCGCAGCGACATCCGTCTTTGCCGACATGCAGAATCAGGAAAAACGGAATGCGATGGAGACCGTGATCGAAGAGAAAGCAGGAAAGAAACGCTTCGGTCAAAAGAACGACGAAGACAAATAAAAAACATCGTTGCGAAAGATTCAGATTACTACACCAAGAATTATTTTTTGTGACAATTTTGTGCTTTCGTGTTTTTGTGGCGGAAAACCGAACTGCATTCCACTTATCAAATAAGAAAGAAACAAATGAACATCCGGTCACTCATTGTCATGCTTTTCTGCGCAGCGCTTCCGGTGCTGGCAGCAAAAATTCCGATCCAGGTAAAGAAATCGGTCGCGTTCATCTTCGTGAAAGATTCCGCGAACGGGCTTGCGCCGGTCGGGACCGGATTCTTCGTCTTGATGAGCGCCCAGCAGAACGGTGATACGGCGAACTTCGGTTATCTTGTCACCTCGAAAGGGACGATCCGCCGTCCGGGCGGTCCGGTCTATGATTCGCTGTATCTCAGGATCAACCGCCGGGATGGATTTTCCGATACACTCATCATTCCGATGAAACAGAACGGACAGCCGCGGTATTTCGTCCATCAGGATTCAACGGTCGATCTGGCGATCATTCCGGCCTATCCAGATATGAACCGGTATGATTTTCTGTTCACTCCGGTCAATATGATCGCGCCGGTCGATTTTCTGAAGCAGGAATCGGTCACCGAAGGGGATGAACTGTTCACAACAGGGATGTTTGCCGGATATGTCGGACAGTTCAAGAATATCCCTTCGGTCCGTTTCAGCCGGATGATCCAGTTCTCCGAGGAAAAATATCTGAACGGACCGGTCTATGCGGAACTCTATCTGATCGATGCACCGTACATTTTCGGAAGCAGCGGTTCGCCTCTCTATTTTTTTGCGGCCGCAGCGAAGGACACCGGTTCATCGGTCATTCCCGCGAAATTCTTTCTGACCGGCATTCTCTCCGGACGGCTGATGACACGAAGCGGAATGGTCAATGAAGTCACTACCGTCACTCCGGCATATAAACTGCTGGAAATGATGAATGCTTCCGCAGTAATGCAGGAACGGGAACGTGAGTTTCTGCGGAGACAACAGGGAATGAAAAAATAATATCCCGACCTTCTCAGCGGCTGTAAGATCGTCTCACTATCAGTGTACGTTGTGGGACTCACGCCGTCTCGTATGGCGGCAACAGAATGCTTTACAACAACACTCAGAACAATGAATATGAACTTCAATAAATTTACCATCAAATCACAGGAAGCGGTGCAGAACGCGCAGGAGATCTCCGCTTCCTACGGAAATCAGACGATCGAACCTGAGCATCTGCTTGCGGCACTGGTGCAGGATGCTCAGGGGATCGTTACGCCTCTCCTGCAGAAACTCGGCGCCAACGTCAATTACGTGAAGATCAAGATCAATGAAGTGATCGAAAAGCTTCCGAAAGTGAGCGGTGCACAGCAATATGCATCCAATGCACTGCAGAAGGTCTTTGAACTTTCACAGAAGGAAGCGGAGAATCTGAAGGATGAATTCGTCAGCACGGAGCATCTTCTGCTCGCACTGATGGAACAGAAATCCAACGGCGGAGTGAAACTGCTGCTCGATCAGGGTGTGACCAAAGAGGGAGTGCTGAAAGCGCTGAAAGAAGTCCGAGGCACACAGCGGGTGACGGACCAGAATCCGGAGGACAAATATCAATCCCTTGAAAAATTCGGCCGCGATCTGAACGAACTCGCACGCAAAGGGAAACTCGATCCGGTGATCGGCCGGGAAGATGAGATCCGCCGCGTGCTGCAGGTCCTTTCCCGCAGAACGAAGAACAATCCTGTTCTGATCGGTGAACCGGGCGTGGGGAAGACCGCCATTGCCGAAGGACTTGCCCACCGGATCATCTCCGGTGATGTGCCGGAGAATTTGAAATCGAAACGGATCGTTGCGCTGGACATGGCGGCGCTGATCGCCGGTGCAAGTTTCCGCGGACAGTTCGAGGAACGGCTGAAAGCGGTACTGAAGGAAGTGGAGAATTCGAACGGTGAGATCATCCTCTTCATCGACGAACTGCATACACTTGTCGGCGCCGGTGCGGCGCAGGGAGCAGTGGATGCGGCCAACATGCTGAAGCCGGCTTTGGCGCGGGGAGATCTCCGTGCGATCGGTGCGACAACACTGGACGAGTACCGGAAATATATCGAGAAGGACCCGGCGCTCGAACGGCGCTTCCAGCCCGTGCATGTGGACGAACCGACGGTGGAGGATACCATCTCCATTCTTCGCGGCATCGCCGAACGATATGAAGTGCATCACGGCGTACGGATCACGGACGGTGCGATCGTTGCGGCGGCTCAATTGAGTCACCGGTATATCTCGGACCGGTTCCTTCCCGATAAAGCGATCGATCTGGTGGATGAAGCGGCGTCGAAGCTCCGCATCGAGATCGATTCCATGCCGGAAGAACTGGATGTGATCGAACGGAAAGTGAAACAGCTGGAGATCGAACGCGAAGCGGTGAAACGCGAACTTTCCGCCGAATATGCGGATGAGTCGGACCGTCAGGCGATCACTGCGCATATTGCGGAGATCGAAAAGGAATTGGCGGAAGTGAACCAGGTCCGCCGGGGACTGCGCGTCCATTGGGAAAATGAGAAGAACCTCATCCAATCCATCCGCACGATGAAGGGTGAGATCGAGAATGTCCGTATCGAAGCGGACAAGCGGGAACGGGAAGGGGATCTGGGAAAAGTGGCCGAACTCCGGTACGGCACGCTCGCGAATCTTGATCGATCGCTGAAAGAAGCGACCGTCAAACTCTCCGAGATCCAGAAAGAGCAGAAAATGCTGAAGGAAGAGGTGGATGCGGAGGATATCGCCGAGATCGTGTCGAAGTGGACCGGAATTCCGGTGACGCGGATGCTGGAAAGCGAACGTTCCAAACTGATCCATCTTGAAACAAAGATCCATGAGCGGATGGTGAATCAGGAAGAAGCAGTGAAAGCAGTTGCGGATGCCATCCGCCGGAGCCGTGCAGGGCTGCAGGACGAGAAACGTCCGATCGGTTCTTTCATCTTCCTCGGCACCACCGGTGTCGGAAAGACGGAACTGGCGCGGTCACTCGCGGAACTTCTGTTCAATGACGAGAACGCGATGGTCCGCATCGATATGAGCGAGTATATGGAGAAGTTCTCCGTCTCCCGCCTGATCGGCGCTCCTCCCGGATATGTGGGATACGAAGAAGGAGGACAGTTGACCGAAGCGGTCCGGCGGAAACCGTATTCCGTGGTGCTGCTGGATGAGATCGAGAAGGCGCACCCGGAGGTCTTCAATGTGCTTCTGCAGCTGCTGGATGAAGGAAGACTGACCGATTCAAAAGGACGGACGGTGAACTTCAAGAACACGATCGTCATCATGACCTCGAATCTCGGTTCGCACCTGATCCAGGAACGGATGAGCCGCATGCAGTCCGACGAGGAGTGGAAGAATTTTGAGGGGGACCTGCGTGTTCAGCTGAATCAGCTGCTGCGGCAGACCATCCGCCCCGAATTCCTCAACCGTGTCGATGAGGTGATCCTGTTCAAACCTCTGACGCGGGAAGATATCAGGAAGGTGATCACCATCCAGCTGAAACGGGTCGACGAAATGCTGAAGCGGAAAGAGATCACGCTGGTTGTTTCGGACGAAGCGAAGGAGTGGCTGGCAAGACTCGGATACGATCCGAGTTACGGCGCCCGTCCGCTCAAACGGACGATCCAGAAGCATATCATCGATATCCTTTCCTCCAAGATCCTCTCCGGCGAAGTGAATGAAGGGGATGCGCTGGAACTCGGAATGGAAGGGGAAGGGAAGTTCATCTTCCGTAAATTGGTGAAGTAGAGAGTTCACCGCAGAGTTCGCCGAGAACGCAGAGAAAGATATTTTTATTCTTTATTGGGTAAATACCCCGACGCTTGCCCGCCCGAGGCGGGCTTGCGTCGTAAAAATGTTCGTCATGCCGAATCACAAAGTGATCCCTTCGGGACTTGTTTCGGCATCTATAGTTAAGACCCTGAAACAAGTTCAGGGTGACGTATTAATACCTCGCTGCTTGCCCGCCATAGGCGGGCTTGCGGCGGGGATGATTTATTTGTTGGACAGATTATCTGCCAGGCAAAATCAAAAAAGTGCCCGTCACCTTTTTTGTTTTTTGACGGACGGTGACGGTCACTTTATTTAGAAGCTAAACAGTCGGTCACGTTCAGGATACACTGTTCATAAAATGATGACCGACCGGTCCGCCTTATACCGGATCTCGTACAGGTCCTTTCTCCGGTCCAGCCAGTTCAGGACATTCCCGCTTTGTCTGTGCCGCTTCAATAACTCCAGATCCACATCATCCACGATCACCATCTCGGTATTCGGTGTTGCTTCGGATTGGATCGCATCACGCGAAAACGGAATATCAGACGGCGTGAAGATCGCTGATTGCGCGTAATGCACATCCAAATTTTCGACAGAGGGAAGATTCCCTACACCGCCGGCAATCGCCACATAGACGTGGTTCTCAATACAGCGTGCCTGAGCACAGTACCGCACCCGCAGATAGGCATTCCGCTCGTCGGTGCAGAACGGGACGAAGATCATCTGCGCCCCTTTTTCCACCGCGATCCTGCTCAGTTCGGGAAACTCCACATCATAACAGATCTGGATGGAGATCAATCCGCGGTCCGTTTCAAAGATCTCCAGTGAATTTCCCGGTTTCACTCCCCACCAGCGCCGTTCGTTCGGCGTGATGTGGAGTTTGTATTGTTTGCCGATTGTGCCGTCCCGCCGGAACAGATAGGAGATGTTGTAAAGATTGTCATCCTCCACCGTAAAATGCGAACCGCCAAC
Organism: Synechococcus sp. UW140; assembly: GCA_943364975.1. Taxonomy (GTDB): domain Bacteria; phylum Bacteroidota; class Ignavibacteria; order UBA10030; family UBA8401; genus UBA8401. The sequence continues at coordinate 2,640 of CALRIY020000127.1, read as the reverse complement.
GATATTTACGTTGTATTTCACCGCCAAGGAATTAAACAGTTCCAGATACTTCGGTGTAAATTCCGAGAGTCTCCGTACCGAGACCTCCGGCCGGTCCTTCGGCAGGAACGAAAGTAATTGTGTTGTAAAGATCTCGGGAAACATAATGATGTCGCTCCGGTAATCCGCCCCGACATCGATAAAGTACTCGCACTGTTTCGCAAAATCCTCAAAATCCTTCACCATCCGCATTTGATACTGCACGGCGCAGACGCGCATCGATTCCACCGGCATATAGATCCTCGAGGTATCCGGGATGTAATCGAGATTTGTCCACTCCAGAAATGTCGCATATCCTTTGGATTCGGAATCGGCGACCATATAGTCCTGCAGAAGGCGCTTCAGGACGAATCCGTTCGCAAGCTGTGTGGTCAGAACAGGATCGAAGAGCGATTTGTCGATCACTTTTCCAACGTATGCCCGTGCGGTCATTTCATGTGCATACTGTCCGTACCCCGGAATTCTGCCTCCGAGGATGATCCGCATGAGATTGTACTTCATGGCGATGGATTTGCGCGCGTCATACAGACGGCGGGCGAGACGCATGCCGCGATACTGAGGATCGACCATGATCTCAATGCCGTACAACGTATTCCCTTCCGGATTGTGATTGCGGATGAATCCGTTGTCGGCGATCTCCTTCCAGCTGTGCCATTCCGAATAAAGGGAAAAGTCGAGGATGAGGCTGCTGGACGACGCGACGATCTTCCCTTCATACTCAACGCAGATCTGACCTTCCGGAAAGATCTTCTGCTGACTTTCGAACTGTTCCGGAGTCCACGGCTTCATGCCGGGAAAGCATGCTTCCTGCAGTGTTGTGATCTTCGCATAATCTTCCGGTATGATACCGCGGACGACAATATTCTTCTCGAACTCTTTCAGATCCAATTCCGGCATGGCGCTCCTCCTGATCGAGATATCCGTCTCTTTAATCAAAAAAAATTCTAAGGGAATGTCAAGAGATACATCTGTATCTCTCATTCATCGGTAACGAAGCAATATTTAAGAAGGATCGATATAACCAATGAGAACATCAGTGTTCGATAATCCGATGGTACAGTCATCGCTTCCGTTTGTACGGAGAACGATACGGTATGCTGATACGATTATTAATTTAATTCACATACCGCAGCAAGACAAAATATTGAGAAAAGCCAGCGAAAAACTTCAATTCGGCTGTAATATTGCCGTAATGATATTGATTATCGGGAGAAGAATTGAGAAATTCGAAATATGACCATGGAAGGGCTGTTCAGTGAGAAAATTAATTTTGTAAAATACTCTCAATGATCTTCCGTGGTGCATTTCAAGGATGCTTCCGGCGATGATAAAATGTTAATGGATCATACAATGAAGAAGATCTGTATTATCGGTGCTTCCGGCAAACTAGGACGGTACATGGTACGGCACTGTTTGGACCGCGGCTATAACGTGAACGCTGTCTGCCGTGAATCCAGTATCGCAAAACTTGATCTATTCAAAGATCGCATCACGCTGTTTCCCGGCGCAACATCCGACCGTGATGTTGTTCAAAAAGCGGTTGCGGATTGCGACGGTGTACTGACTGTTTTGGTCCCATGGGGACGCACGCACTATGCCGCAGGAACGGCGCAGGCCGTTCTGGATTTTGCGCCTCCGGGAGCTCGCCTGATATTTTCCTGCGGCTGGCATATCACGCGGGATGGACTTGATAAATTCTCTCTTTCGTTGCAGTGGCAGGAACGGGCTGCCCGATGGATAGGATTTCTCACCCGCGTTATCGATATCGACGATCAGATCGAAGCATGCCGAAGGATCTTTGCCAGTAATACCCGCTGGACGGTTGTCCGCGGAAGCGATCTGGAGGAAGGAGAGAGTCAAGGAATGCCAGTCTGGAGTAAACATGTCGGCGATCCTGTTCTCGAAAGCAACATCACACGGCGTGTGGATTATGCGCTGTTTATGGTCGCTGCTCTGGAGGATGACTCACTGATCCGTGAAGCACCGGCGATCGTCGGTTGCGATACACCGTCCGCCCGTGCATACGCCGCCAAAATAGAATCACTTCGATAATAATCACATGATTGAATTCAATCACATTCGATATGAGGGAAAGTAATGATGATGACCACATTCCTGCTTTCGATTCTCTTCTTGCTTCAGACATCCTCATCATCCGCTCCCGCGGATTCGCTCCGCACGATCGATGCTTCGTGGAATGATCTGCGATTAGCATCCAATGTCACGGCATTGGATAAACTCCTCACGGAGGACTGGATCCTCACTCATTCCGATGGACGGGTGCAAAACAAAAAGGAATATTTGAACGAACTTCGGACCGGCACACGTTCCAATCAAAAAATTGTGAATGATTCCGTTCAGGTCCGTATCTACAATAATAGTGCAATCGTCACCGGGATATCGGTTCAATCTGGCATCAGCAACGGTCAGCCCTGGCAGGGACGATTCCGCTTCACTCGGATATGGATCCTGCGCGATGGAGTCTGGATGATGGCCGGATCTCATTCTTCTCGTATCGCCGAAGGAAAACAGTGATCCATCCGCGCCGCCGCAGTTCTGACCGTGTCTGCGGAGGTAATATTATCGAAGGGAGTTCACATT
>CALRIY020000126.1:0-10410 GCA_943364975.1 Synechococcus sp. UW140 | reverse complement strand
ATCCGATGGGATTAGAACGCGGTGTCACATCGGCAAGATTGGCATCCGCAGAGGTTGTGCCGCGTGCAGATTCCAGCGACTCCAGTTCATTGGCAACAGAACCGGAATCATATGAAGTGATCGTATATGAATAATTGACGCCGTTGATCACTGTTGAGTCGACGAACAAATGGACGATCCCGGTATTATCCCCCAGATAATTCGCATGATTCATCGGGTCAGGCCCCTGGATCAAATTCTTTTTATCGAATTGAGCGATCGGAACATATCCCAGAAGTTTTCCGCGGGAGTCGGTGATCTTTTCTCCCCACGAAGAGCCGAGGTCTTGGCTGCGGTAAATTTTATACCCTTCGAAATCTGACACTTTGGCAATCGGGTCGATTGCTTTTTCCGCTGCATCATCCCAGTATAATGTTACTTTTTTATCACCGGGAACTGCGCGAAGTTTCGGCGACGGCGGTGCAGCCGGCCCAAGAAACTTATTCAGATATAATTTTTGAGCATTCTGAAAGTTCTTTTTTAATTCTGCAAGATCTTTGGCAGCGGATGCTGCGACGGTTCCACGCATTGTTTCACCGGGTTTCAGTGTAAATGGTCCGGTCGTTACAAACATCGTCCAATTGTTCGGCCCCGGATTTTTCCCTGACGCAGTCAGACTGAAGTCGTCAAATTTCGTATTCGGGCCGTGAAAATAATCAGCTTTTGTCGCCAGCAGATTCTTACTATTGACATCACTGATCATGACCGGCCAGATCTGTGAATCCGTTCCCGGCGTTACGCTTCCCGAAAGGTCGCGGAAAAAATGACCGTCGGTCACTCCAAGATCGAACGGCGTGCGAAGCACAGCCAGTCCGAAATATCCGACTTCGATATTCCCCGGACTTGATCCGTTGTAATCAAATTCATAAAAGGCATTATCAAATCCTTTCGGATTTACCCCCGTGTTAAATGATCCCCATGTCTCCTCAAGAACGTCTCCGAATTGAAAATCGGCATAATATCCGAACCAGCAGCTATCGAGAGTATTGGTACTGTTATTTGTAATGGCAATATCATAAAACTGAATATCCTCAGCGAACCGTCTGCCGTATGAATACCCTTGTATTTCCATCGTCAAACCGATTGGCGTTGAGGGATTCTGAGCGCTCCGGTCGGACATGATGGCATACACTTCCCTGTCCGCAGCAAACTCACCCGGGACCTCTTTGCCATAGTTCGGCGATAACGGATCGACATCGATGCGGAATTTTCCCGGCCAAAAACGCCAGACGTTCTTCGTTTCATCGTAGAATGCACCACGGGCAAGAACGGTTTTTTTATCGGCATCGGACAACGTCGTAAATGCTCCCGTCGGTGCCGGCCGCCAGACGTTGAGTGAATCGGTATATCCTTTCGGCCACGTCAAAGGGATATCGCTGTGCGCAAGTCGGGGCGCACCGTCCGGAGCAAGTAATTCTGCCGGCTGATCATCCGCATGGTATTTTCCGCGTGCTCCAATCGGAGCGACCCAGTCTTCGTTCCGGAACTGCGTGTATGTGTCGAGCACATTTCCCTTATATCCGAACATCAGGGATAGGTCATCCATTGCATTCACATCACCCAAATTCGGATTGGCAACACCTTTGCTTTTGGGCCAGCGAAAGTTATAGATGAGGTTTTGATAGTAGGAATCGGAGATCATTCCCTGATTGCCGAGGATGTTGATCAATTCTCCCTTGTCCAATACGCCAAAGGCATCTTCTGGCGAAGTACTGATCTTTTTCAAGGATTTTGATTCCGCCGGATCATCCTGTGGTATGCGTTGACCGGATACTTGGCCAGTTGCAACTCCAAAGAGAACGAATAGCATGAAATATTTTTTCATAGAGATGACGACCACGTTAAAATTGAAAAGTTAAAAATCCAATCGGACTCCGGCTTGGATTGATCTCCGGACATCAATATTACTCGGTACACGCATGCGGTCCCGCGTTCTGCTGTAGGAAGGACCTGCATCGAGCGGATCACCCGACGTGGCCCAAACATTCAGTGCGTTGATATCATCGAGCAGGTTCGTGACGATCCCGAACAGTGTCAATTTCAGTCCCTCAAACCGGAATGTCCGCGAAATACGCATATCGACCCGCTGATCCGACGGCATACGTCCCGAATTTTTTTCGATGACAAGCGTATTGCTTTCATCGGGAGCCAGCGGAGTGTACGGGAGACCTGTTGATGCACGCACCACGACGTTCAATGAAAAGTTCTCCACCGGATAGATGCCGAATACGTGCGGTCCGAATTCTTTCGGGAATTCCAATCCAAACGTTCCGTAGAACGCATGTTCACGGTCAAAATCGAGCAGAAATACTCGCTTCGGACGAAGGAGCGCAGTGGCACGCCGATAGTCATTAAATCCTTCACGCGGATCCGACTCATTTCCCAGTGCAACTGAATAAGTGTAATTAAAATTTGCAAACCAATAATCGTTTAACCGCTTGTTCAAACCCACTTCGAATCCTTGCACACCGCCATAATTCGAATTATCGAAGACCGTATATTCGTATGGGAAAACTGTCAGATACGTGCTGCCGGTGAGATTGGTAATATCCTTTGAATAAGCTCCGATCTCGATTGAATAATCGGCCGCGACAGAATGTTTCACACCGAATTCAAATGCAACGGTCTTCTGCGGTGCAATTCCGGGATTTCCGACAATGGCTCCGTCGATAGTCGGATCACGAAGTGTATACATATCCACATAATCGGGCAGTTGGAAAAAATGTCCGTACGAACTATAGAACACCGTTTGCTCACTGATGGGGAATGCAATACCGAGGCGGGGACTCACTTGATGTTTTGATGGAGTAGAGACTTCCCCGACCGGAACCCATATTTTATTTGCATTGACGTATCCGGAAGGAATACGGACAGAGGGCCAGCGTGAGTCATCGACGTCGGCATAGTCATACCGAACACCGATGTTGACGATGCACACATCTAATTCAATCTTATCCTGACCGTAGACTGAGATCTCGAGCGGCTGTTTGCGGTATTTTTCATAAGCGTGAAATCCGCTGGGATACGGTTCTTGGAAACTCAATCGGTCAATCGTATACTTGCGAATTTCCAGACCTGTTTTGAATAAATGGTGCTGACCAATCTGGGAATTGAGATCACTTTTGACGATGAGAGTCTTCACATCGTTCTGAATAAATATTCCATTATCGGTACCGGTCCAGAAGGGAGGTGTATTGCTGTTTTTGACACGATAGTTCGAAGAGAGTAATTGCCCGTCCGGCGAGAAAACAGCGAACCGGTCAGGCTGATACCGGTTGAAATACCGGTGTTGATACGAAAGCGACGTTTCATAAAATATTCCTGGGGTCAGAATATGGCTCATCTTCAAATTATCACGCCATGAAAAGTCTTTCCGCAATTCATATCCCTCCGGCAGATACTTCCATTGATGAGAATACGGCTGATACAACCGGTAGATCCGTTGTGAACTGAAATTGAATTTCAATGCTTCCCATCCATAGGTGAGTTTTGCATTGATCTCCCGCTCCTTATTGAATCCCCACGGGAGTTGATCCAGTGTATTCAAATATCGACCGGTGATAAAAAATTTCAGATCGGGAAAGAATGGAACCGGTCCGTTCACCATCGCCGAGAGTTGTCCGGTCAGATTGATATCCGGTCCTAAACTTGGAGTCCCGGCAATGGTCTGTTTTTTATATGCAGAAGGATAATTGTTGACGAGGTTATATCCGCGTCCGTCCACACGCTGCACTAATGCTCCGCTCGAATCAAGGCCCCATTCATCGTACGCCAATGCATCCGCTTTGTGATAGGGAGATGCATTTAATTGGTCGCTGGTATATTCAAAACGACCGCTGTAGGTATCGCCCCCTTCTTTCGTGACGATATTGACGATGCCCGAAAGGGCCTGGCCATACTCAGCGTTGAACCCTCCGGTGAGCACCTGCAGTTCTTCGATGGCATATTTATCGATCTGTCCCGAAAAACTACCGGAAAGAGGGTCGCGGACCGGAAGTCCGTCAATTAAATACGCAACCTCGCCGCCGCGACCGCCGCGTGCATGCAGTTCACCGTCACCACCGGTGGTAAATCCGGCTTGCAATCCCACCACATCCTGAAACGAAACGACGGGAAGATCAGAAAATGATTCGGATGTTACGATGGATGTGCGCGCCGTTTCATCCTTATTGATCAGCGGTCGGTCAGCTTTAACGATCACTTCCTGAAAATCAATGGACCCTTCCGTCAGTCGGATATCGATCTGAGTCGTCAGATCCGCTCGGACCTGAACTCCGGTCACGGTTTGTTCTGTGAATCCGATAAGGGACGCTTTGATTGAGTAAATGCCGGGTTTAATCTGAAGGATGACATAATATCCATCCGGATCGCTGACGGTGCCGATCTTTTCTCCTACCACCTGAATCACAGCGGAAGGTATCGGTTCACCGGTTGCTTTATTATATATTTTTCCGCTGATCTTTCCCGTCGTGCCTGCCATGAGAAGCACAGGCACGAATGCCAGAAGAAGTAGCAAGAAAATGGTGCGAACAGTACGCATAAGGTACCCCGAACGATCAGTAGTGGCGAATTATTTCAGCAATACCATTTTTTTGGTTTCGGAAAATGACCCTGCATCCAATCGGTAGAAATACACACCGGCAGGAAGTGCAGCTGCATCAAATGTGAAATGATATTGTCCCGCACCGAGATATTTATTGATGAGGACGGACACTTCTTTTCCAAGAATGTTGTGGACAGCAAGACGAACATGATGACCATGTATCGTCGAAAAGCTGATCACCGTCGATGGATTAAACGGGTTTGGATAATTTTGACTGAGTGTCATTGTCGTCGGTGCTGTGCTGTTATTGTCCGTTCCTACGCTCGTAAGAATATCCGGGTTAAATCCGGGTGAGAAGAACAAAGCAGTATCTATTGCAACATCTTTGTGTCTTCCCCACTTGCCGGTGGCCGACTGAAGATGCAGAGATTGACGAATTTGGCCTTTAATGGTATCCCCTTTGACTGATTTTGTTGTTGCAATATATGTGCCTTTTGACCAAAGCAGTTTAACCGGCATCGGAGGGACTTGATTGTCGTATCCCCATGCAACTTCGGCTACCGTATCAGAAACGAGGGCATTCACAATCATCACGCGGTCACCATTCGATGCCAAATTGCCCTTGGAAGAACCCGTCGTCGTTTTTACAGGACCAAACCCGGAGTCAATCGCTGCGTTCCTATTGGCGAATTTCAATGTGCCTGCCGGAAATCCTGCGCCCCATGTTGTTTTTGTCGTATTACCAAAAACGACGGCAAATTTTTTGGCGCCCAGAACTGCACCGACAGGGAAAGTGAAAACAACCTGATTTTCGCGTTCAATGAAAACATATCCGCTCAGATCGATGGACACGTTTGAGCTATTATAGAGTTCAATGAATTCATCGCCGGCCGCCTGACGGATACTATCCTGATTCGGGTCGCCGTTCGGGCTTGCAGGTATGTCATACAGAATTTCCGTTAATTGAAGTCCGCTCTGCGCAAATCCCGCCGACGATACAATCACGCATAAACATAAGGCAGCAAATAGTGTGGATCTCATAACACCTCCGTTAAGTGTAAGGATAGTACTCATTCCGCATGTGAGCAGAATGCTGTGATGATGGTTGCATCAAATTGGAATTTTTATTATTATTTAATCATCTTTGGAACATTAATTCCAATATTACAATATATTACCACTCTGTCAAGGAATTAATTATCTTTTAATTATCTATTTTCTCTTCGCCATTGCAGGTCCATTATGAAATCAAATAATCAATTCCAGCGTCTCCATGATGCCATTCGGAACCGACAAGATACGCTTACACAGACGGAGCGACGGATCGCCTCCTACATCCTTGAACAAACACATGAAATCGCTTTGATCTCCGTTCATGAACTTGCCGTCCGTTTGAATACCGGACCTGCGTCAATCATGCGTGTTGTCCGAAAACTGGGGTATCATGGCCTGACGGATCTGAAACATGAACTCCGCAATGAACTCCGGTCCGGACGATCTCCCGTTGTGACCTTCAAATCGTCGTTAAGCCATGGTGTGGATTCGCCGTTAACCGAGGTCCGGCTGATCGCTGAAAATGAAATAAGCAATATCAGCGAATCCCTTGCGCTCCTTGATCAGAAATCATTCCTTCGATGCATCGATCTTCTACTGAATGCACAGCATATTTATTCGGTCGGAGTGGGCACATCGTCGTACTTGGCGTTCATTGCTGCGTTTCTCTTCAGACGAATCGGACTGAATGCCGATGCGATTACACACACGGGTCTTCGGCTTTCGGAAAGCATGATTGCGCTGGGCGCAAAAGATGCTCTCCTTGTGTTTTCCCTCCCTCCCTATTCTGAACCGACCATCGAAGCGGCTGCGCTTGCTAAAAAGCAAGGCGTCTCCGTGATCGGGATAACCAACAGACTGCTCGCACCGGTGGCGGAACATTGTGATATTGTTCTTGTCGGAAAATCAGAAAGCAGGATCCCCGCCAATTCTCTTGCGGCACCTCTCATGCTGCTGTACGGTTTAACTTCCGTTGCAGCTGTAAAATCGGGGAAGCGTTCTTCTCAAGCACTGAATAAGACGCTCAAGCTGCGGAAGCAAAAGTCGTGATTGATATTGCTTATGATTAGATATATTCATAAAACTAAAAAAACATAACGACACAAAAAAACATTAAAAGTCCCGTCATTCATCCCAGCCACAGCGGACAGCGGCCTGATCTTTCCGTTCCGCACAATCCTCTTAAACTTCGGTAGCTTCGCAGTCGAGAGAACGCCCACCCACTTTACAAAGAATATCTCAAAGAAAAAGAGGACTTACTTTTCGTTTCGCTCAATACTTATCCAAATGGTTGGTTTTAATCTATTTTTGATCTCTCACTCACAATGTTTTAAACAGTCGTGTGAGCAGATATAAAAAAAACTTTCCTTTTTTTGCGGTATTGATAATTCCCCTCCCGAAAATATCTAAATTCGCATCATTTTCACTGGTACAATCTTTGAATCACTCATGTATTGGACCTGTGTGTAAGTTCTTTCAAGACAAATCACTCTGTATCCAGCTGAACTCTCAGAATACTGACTATCAGAACAATAGAAAGGAACAGCTATGCGAATCGGAATCCTTACGGGCGGCGGCGATGTCCCCGGACTCAATCCCTGCATCAAAGAAGTAGTGTATCACGCCGCTGATGCCGGAGCGGAAGTGTACGGAATCCGCCGCGGATGGGGCGGGCTGCTGAATTACGACATCAATAATCCGGACGATCATCATCAATGGATCATGCCGCTGACCAAGCAGAATACACGCACGATCGGGCGGTCCGGAGGAACATTCCTGCACACATCGCGGACGAATCCGCAGAAAGTGAAATGGTCCGATATACCGAAGTTCCTCCAGGACCCGAAGAATCCGCCGAAGAAAGAAGATCCAGTGAGCGATTTCACACCGCACATCCTGAAAGTACTGGAACATCTGAAGATCGACGTGCTGATCGCCATCGGCGGCGACGACACACAGAGTTTTGCCGTCCGGCTGCATGATGAAAAATTCCCCGTTGTCTCGATCCCGAAAACTATGGACAACGACGTCTACGGGACGGATTACTGTATCGGTTTCTCCACTGCCGTCACACGGAGCGTTGAGTTCATCACCAATCTGCGAACATCGGCCGGATCGCATGAGCGCATCGCCGTGATCGAACTGTTCGGACGGAATTCGGGCGAGACCTCACTCATCTCCGCATACCTTGCCGGCGTGGACCGTTCCATCATCTCGGAAGTGCATTTCGATCCGGAAAAACTCGCCTCGCTGCTGATGGATGATAAACGGAACAATCCGAGCGGTTATGCTATCATGACGATCTCCGAAGGTGCTCAGATGATCGGCGGGAAAGTGGTGGAATACGGACAGGCCGATGCCTACGGACACAAAAAACTCGGCGGTATCGGACAGATCACCGGAGAGGCGATCCAAAAGATCACCGGTGCGCACATCATCAATCAGCAGGTCGCATATCTGATGCGGAGCGGAGAGCCGGATGCACTGGACAGAATGGTGGCAATGTGTTACGCAAATCTCGCCACTGACCTCGTCCTGAAGAAACATACCGGACGGATGGTCGCACTGCGAGACGGCAAATATACCACGGTCCCTCTCAAATCGATCATGGACGGAACGAAGCGTGTGGACGTGCAGGAACTTTACGATCAGGAGCAGTATCGTCCTCGTGTGTTCAATGTGATCGGGAAACCGATGTTCCTTTATTAAGAACCTTTTACACCCGATGGCCTTCAATGACTGTGAATCGTCATTGGAGGCCATTGGGATATTTGTCAGTTAATGTCTGACAAATGTGAAAAGGGTTATGAAATATTTCCTCCTCTTCCGCATTCTTCCCTGCATCCCCCAGTTCTTTCGAAATCGTAACCCGTTCATCTCGCAATATCGTTCCTGAACATACCGCATTCCATCAACCGGCTATGCTGTTGAAAACAACAGATCCCGCCGAGAACGGCAGGATCTGTATTCAACAACCAATCCCGTTCAGGATTCAATGAGTGACTTCGGATTCTTTCTTCAGTGCACCATTGGTGCGCAGTGAGAAGATACCGCGCTGCCGGTAATTCGTGTGGAGCAGATGATGTGATAACTCGCCGAGCGGTTCTTTCAGGAACTCATTATACAATGTTTGAACAGACGGGTTCTCATGCGATTTCCTGAGCGGTTTTTGAGAATCCTCGGCATAGATGGATTCGGCCCGTTTCTTCCTGATCTCCCACGTTGTCGGGATCGGCTGTCCGCCGCCGCCGAGGCAGCCGCCGGGACAGGTCATCACTTCGATGAATGCATACGGGGATTCCCCCCGCTCGATCTGTTCCATCAATGTCCGCGCATTCTTCAACGTGTGAGCCGCCGCTACTTTGATCTTCTTCCCGTTCAGATCCACCTCCGCTTCCTTGATCCCATCCATTCCACGCACCGCGGTGAAGTTGATATCCGCAAGAGGAGTTCCCGTGATCACTTCATAAGCGGTACGGAGCGCCGCTTCCATCACACCTCCGGTCGCGCCGAAGATGACCGCTGCTCCTGTTGATGCCCCCAGCGGATGATCGAACTCCTCCGCCGGCAGGGAAGCAAAATTGATTCCGGTCTCCCTGAACATCCGCGCCAATTCCCTCGTTGTGAGGACATAATCGACATCATAGAACACATCCTCACCTGACCATGCACGTTTATCCTTCCAGTAATCGAACGCACCGGTCATTTCCGGACGCCTTGCCTCAAACTTCTTTGCGGTACACGGCATCACGGAAACGACAACGATCTTCCGCGGATCGATCTCCATCTTCGCCGCATAATAGGTCTTTGCCACTGCACCGAACATCTGCTGCGGTGATTTGCAGGACGAGAGATGCGACAGCAGGTCCGGGAAGAAATGCTCCGCAAATTTTATCCATCCCGGTGAGCAGGAGGTGATCATCGGCAGTGTGCCGTTGTTCCTGATCCTGTCGATCAATTCATATCCTTCTTCGATGATGGTAAGATCGGCGGTGAACTGCGTGTCGAACACTTTTTTGAATCCGAGTTTCCGCAGACCCGCCACCATTTGACCGGTCACCAAACTTCCCGGTCCCATTCCCATTGCTTCGCCGATCCCGACGCGGATGGCGGGAGCCGTCTGCACGATCACTACTTTGTCGGGATTGGACATCTCTTCGAAGACATTGTCCGTGTCATCGCGTTCCACGATGGCACCGGTGGGACAGACGAGCGCGCATTGACCGCAGTAGGTGCAGGCGACGTTTCCGAGTCCTTTTTCCATGTACGTGGAGATCTTGGATCTGATGCCCCGACCGGAGAGTCCGATCGCCGAGACCGTCTGCACGTTCTGGCAGACGGAGATGCAGCGACCGCAAAGGATGCATTTGTTCGGATCGCGATGGACGGCGATGGAACTCGTGTCGCATTTCTCCTGCTTCCTGGTCCTGACGTACCGTTCATCCTTCACGCCAAGATCCGATGCGAGCGACTGCAGCTCGCAGTTCTGATTGCGAAGGCAGGAAAGACAATCCTTCGGATGATTCGCCAGCAGGAGCTCAACGCTCGTCTTGCGGGCGTCGCGGATACGGGGGGAATTGGTGACGATCTCCATCCCTTCGTACACACAAGCGGTACAGGAACGGAGGAGTGATTTTGCCCCCTTCACCTCCACAACACAGACAGCACAGGACGCGTTCTTTGAAACATCTTCCATATAACATAATGTCGGGATCCTGATCCCGCCCCGCTTACATGCTTCAAGGATCGTCGCATTGAGCGGGGCCTGGTGGTCT
>CALRIY020000125.1:0-10417 GCA_943364975.1 Synechococcus sp. UW140 | reverse complement strand
GGACAATTGTCCGCAAGTGTTGCACACGAGATCAATAATCCTGTCTCCGGTGTGCTGAACCTGGCGATGCTGATGCAGCGCATCATGAAGGATGACGGTATCCCGAAAGATCGTGTGGAGGAATTCCGGAAATATCTGACGCAGGTGGTGAAGGAAACCGCCCGGGTCGGAAGGATCGTGCAGGATCTGCTCGCATTCTCCCGGCGCTCGAAACCGTTCCGTGCGAAGATCGATTTCAATGCGATGATCACGACAACGCTGCATCTGCTGGAGCATAAGATCAAATTGGCCGGAGTGTTTGTGAAACTGGAATTGGCTGACGATCTTCCCCCGGTCCACTGCGACGGTTCGCAAATGCAGCAAGTGGTGATCAATCTGATCATGAATGCAACGGAAGCATCCCAGGGAAAAATGAACGGTACGGTGAACGTGTTGACAAAAGTCGATCCGTCCGGCGAGCAGCTTCTGTTCATTGTCTCGGACAATGGGGACGGTATACCGGAAGAGAATCTGTCACAGATCTTCAATCCGTTCTTCACAACGAAGGGGGAGGGAAAAGGGGTCGGACTCGGATTGGCTGTTGTCTTCGGTATCATCCAGGCCCATAAGGGGGATATCGACGTGAAGAGTGATCTTACCATCGGAACGACATTCACGGTATCAATTCCTTTCAACGAAGCAATCCCTGAACAGCACGGAACTGAAGAAAAATCCGGAGTCCGTCCGTGAAAGCGATCTATCTATCCCCGTTCGGATCGGTCGATGACGGCATCCTTTCCGCACTGGAGGAATCGTGCTGGCAGGTCTTCGGATTTGATGTAAAAAAAATGGAAGCCGTTCCTGAACCGTTATTTGCACTGAATACACAGCTCCATCAATGCAATTCAACCCTTGTCCTGAAGGATCTGCTCAGCAGACGGCCGGATGATGCCGTTCGCATACTCGGTGTGACGGATCAGGATCTCTTCATACCGATGCTCAGTTTCGTCTTCGGTCTTGCACAACTGAACGGACCCGCGGCAGTCATTTCGCTCGCACGGCTCCGTCCGAAATTCTATCGGATGCCGGACAACAGGGATCTGCTCCTTCGTCGGTCGGTGAAAGAAGCAGTGCATGAACTCGGCCATACGTTCGGATTGATCCATTGTCCCGATCCGTTGTGTGCTATGTCGCTCTCCAACGCCATCCAGCAGGTGGATGTGAAGAACGGCGAGTTATGCGGAAATTGTTCGATACTATTAAATGAATCACTGAAACAGTTAAACACAGACGCCGCGCATGCGGCATGGAGATAGTACAATGAAAAAGATATGGAACATCATGGTGGTGGACGATGAAGAAGTGATGCGCGAATCACTGGCTGCATGGCTGAGAGAGGACGGGTATTCCGTGGACACCGCCGAGTCGGGCAAAGAAGCGGTGGAGAAAACAAAATTGAAAGAATACGCCATCTACTTCGTGGACCTGAAGATGCCCGGAGGGAAGGACGGCATCGAAACGATGATGGAGATCCGCAGCATCCAGCCGGAAGCATCGATCATCATCGTCACGGCATACGCTACGGTGGATACGGCCATCACCGCTATGAAGGAAGGGGCACAGGAATACATCGTCAAGCCGTGCAATCCGGAGGAGATCTCCCTGCTGGTGAACCGCATCATCAAGATCAAGAACCTTCAGCGGGAGAATTCCATCCTGCGGAAGAAACTGAGCAAGCAGTACAATTTCTGCGATATCATCAGCAAGAATCCGAAGATGATGGAGATCTTCGGGCTGATCAAGGAAGTGGCAAGTCTCCGCAGCACGGTGATGATCCGAGGCGAGAGCGGAACCGGGAAAGAACTCATCGCAAGGGCCATCCATTATTCCGGCGACCGTGCTGCGCAGCCGTTCGTCGGCGTCTCCTGCGCCGCGCTGACGGAATCGCTGCTGGAATCCGAACTGTTCGGACATGAGAAAGGTTCGTTCACCGGTGCCACCGGACAAAAGAAAGGGAAGTTCGAGATCGCCGAAGGGGGAACGATCTTCCTCGATGAGATCGGTGATATCTCGCCGAAGCTGCAGCTGAATCTTTTGCGCATCCTGCAGGAAAGGAATTTCTACCGTGTCGGCGGGACGGAGCAGATCAATGTTGATGTCCGTGTGATCGCCGCGACCAACCGCAATCTTGAAGAAGCGGTGAAGGAAGGGAAATTCAGGGACGATCTGTTCTATCGGCTGAATGTCATCAATATCAATCTTCCTCCGCTCAGAGCGAGGAGCGAGGACATCCCTCTGCTCGTCCATAATTTTATCGAACGGATCGCACCGGAACTCGGCAGGGATGTGACCGATATCTCCGAAGGAGCGATGAAGATCCTGCTCAATCATCAATGGCCCGGTAATGTTCGTGAACTGGAGAACGCAGTAGAACGGGCCATCGTCACCTGCAAAACAAAGATACTCACGGAGGATGATCTTCAGTTCCTTGCCGGACAGACCGGTGAGAAAGTGAATTGGACCGTTCCTCCTCAATTGACGCTGGATGAGATCGAGAATCAGGCGATCCAGGCAACGCTCCAACGTACACACGGTAATATCAAAGAGGCCTCATCCATTCTCGGAGTGGATCGTTCCACTCTCTATGACCGGATAAAAAAATATCATCTCCAGCGAAATTGATGTTAGCCGTGCGCCAGTTGCAATATCGCACAGTGATCTTACCGGGAGATTCTCTCCCGGGTCGCTGATTCTTCAATTTGCACTATCCTACAGTGCCATTTCCTGTAATTGACTTTTATTCTAATTCTCTCTACCCTGAATACATCTCTTCGTTTCTGTTTTAAGGAAATCTCTTTTCTAAGAAAGCATTCAACGAACGTTTTTAAGAGGACCCTTATGAAGTTCAATGGTATGTTCATCATTCTTCTGGTGACAGCATTAGCCGCTACCGGCTGTATGACAGTGAATATCGAAGCGACCGGATTTGATAAGACTGCTTCGTTCACCGGAACTGATCGTAAATTCACCATCCAAAAACATTTTACCAGAGAATTGAAAAGCTGGTATCTGCTCCTCAATTTGATCCCTGTCTCAGAACCAGACTTTGCTCAGATCCTCCGTGATGAGACGGCATCGGCGAAGGGTGATGCCGTCATCAACATCAAAGTGAAAGGTGAGATCAAACTGGCGGACGCAGGAGTTCCGGTTGCAATGGCGGTATTGGGATCGATGATCTACCGTCAGGGTGGCGCTCTTGCAGGTCTCATCGTCGGAGTGCGGACCTACACGATCGAAGGTGATGTCATAAAATATGTTGAATGACATCAAAACAGATGCGCTTTGAACAAATCGTTGGGACGTAGTTCGTAATCGTTCGACACTTTTACTGTCGAGCAGAATTCTTTCCGGGAGGTATTCTCCCGGACAATATCTCTTCGCAAATGGGAAAAAATGTTTGACGTGATCATCATCGGTGCCGGTCCTTCGGGACTCTCAGCCGCAATCGAAGCACACAAGAACCGGATGTCATACCTCGTCCTTGAAAAAGGAGGGATCGTCAATTCCATCCAGAATTTTCCGACCGAGATGACATTCTTCTCGACCCCGGAGCTGCTGGAGATCGGGACTGTTCCGTTCACCTCCGCTCAGATGCGTCCTACCCGCGCCGAAGGACTCGAATATTATACCCGCGTTGCTGCTTATTTCAAATTGAACTGCAGATATTTTGAAAAAGTCATTGAAGTCCGAAAGACAAATGATGGATTCACGGTCAGAACTTCAAAAGATTTTTACCGGACCCAGAATGTCGTTATTGCGACAGGGTATTATGACAATCCAAACTTCATGAATGTGCCTGGAGAGGATCGGTCGAACGTGTCGCACTATTATGACGAGCCGTATCGGTATTTTCAGCAGAACGTGCTGGTCATCGGAGCAAAGAATTCTGCTGCGATCGCCGCGCTGGAGTTGTATCGGCATGGTGCTCATGTCACTCTTGTACATCGGGGAGCGAAACTTTCAGAAAAGATCAAGTATTGGATCCTGCCTGATATAGAAAATAGGATAAAAGAGGGATCTATCACTGCGCATTTCAATACTCACGTAGTGAAGATCGATGAGGGGAGTGTAACGCTTAAGAATTCCGACGGTCAGTTTGACCTGCCGAACGATTTTGTCTTCGCACTTACCGGCTACCATCCTGATTATACCTTTCTCAGATCCTGCGGCATCGAATTGGATGCTGATACCAACGCGCCAAAACAGAAACCTGAATCTTTTGAGACGAATATCCCCGGAATTTTTGTTGCCGGGTCAATCGTGGCAGGGAAGAACAACAACTCCATCTTCATCGAAAACGGTCGTCTTCATGGTAAAATGATCATTGATTCAATTATTAATCACCGCAAAGACGCAGACACGCAAAGGTGAGGGGGGATTGGTTGTTGTTCGTTATTCTAATGATCCTTTGCGTCTTGGTGCCTTTGCGTGAATTGCAATTCTCCAAACAATTCCTGAAGTTTTACATTGATTATCTTCCCAAAACTCCTTATTTTACTTCACTTTTGTATTAAAAAACATCAATTCGAACCTCTGAAATTGAAAGGAAAGCAATGAACGAAGGAACAATTGTTCAGGTTATCGGACCTGTTGTTGATATCGATTTTTCTGCCGGAACACCCCCGACCATTTTGAATGCGATCAGAATTCCCCGTACAAATACCGAAGGGAAGAATGAGGACCTGGTCGTTGAAGTTCAGCAGCATCTTGGTGAAAATCGTGTTCGCACGATCGCGATGGATTCCACAGACGGACTTGTGCGCGGAATGAAAGCGGTCGACACAGGCGGTCCGATCACCATTCCGGTCGGTCCGAATACTCTTGGACGTTTGATCAATGTGATCGGCGACGGCATCGACGGTCTCGGCGAGATCAAAGGTGTCACACGATATCCGATCCATCGTCCCGCTCCGAAATTCGATGACCTTTCCACACAGAAAGAGATGTTCGAAACCGGTATCAAAGTTGTCGATCTTCTTGAACCGTACACCAAAGGCGGTAAGACCGGATTATTCGGCGGCGCCGGTGTCGGTAAGACCGTTCTGATCCAGGAACTGATCCGTAACATCGCTGCAGAGCACGGCGGATATTCCGTGTTCGCCGGTGTCGGTGAACGTACCCGCGAAGGAAACGATCTCTGGCAGGAAATGAAGGAATCCGGCGTGCTTGCAAAGACGGCGCTCGTGTTCGGTCAGATGAATGAACCCCCCGGAGCACGTCTGCGTGTTGCGCTGACGGGACTTTCCATTGCAGAATATTTCCGTGATGATGAAGGCAAAGACGTTCTGCTGTTCATCGACAATATTTTCCGTTTCACACAGGCAGGTTCCGAAGTATCCGCTCTGCTTGGTCGTATGCCGTCCGCCGTGGGTTACCAGCCGACACTCGCCACCGAAATGGGCGCTCTGCAGGAACGCATTACTTCCACGCGCAAAGGTTCCATCACATCTGTTCAGGCGATCTATGTTCCTGCTGATGACTTGACCGATCCGGCACCGGCTGCTGCATTCTCTCACTTGGATGCGACCACCGTGTTGAGCCGTCAGATCTCTGAACTTGGTATCTATCCCGCGGTGGATCCGCTTGATTCCACATCGCGTATCATGGATCCGCTCATCGTCGGCCAGCATCATTATGATGTCGCAAAATCGGTGAAAGTGATCCTTCAGCAGTATAAAGATCTTCAGGACATCATCAACATCCTCGGTATGGACGAACTCTCCGACGATGATAAATTGACCGTGTCACGCGCCCGTAAGATCCAGCGCTTCCTCTCACAGCCGTTCCACGTTGCCGAACAGTTTACCGGTATTCCCGGACGCTACGTGAAGCTTGAGGATACGATCAAAGGATTCAAGATGATCGTGGACGGCGAGTGCGATCACCTTCCGGAACAGGCATTCCTGATGTGCGGCGGTATCGAAGAAGTATTTGAAAAAGCAAAAGCATTGCAGGCAGCATAATTATGGCAGATAAAAAATTCCAATTGGATATCGTCACACCGGCGAACACAGTGTATTCAGGAGAGGTCCTGAGTTTCACTGCGCCCGGTGTGGTCGGAAATTTTCAGGTACTGTTCAATCACGCACCGCTGCTCTCAGCGATCGGTGTCGGTGAAGTGAAAGTGACCGAAGCGGACGGGAAACAGCATCGTTTCGCGACCAGCGGCGGTTTCGTGGAAGTGAAGTCCAACAAGGTCATTCTTCTGGCGGAATCAGCTGAACATGAGGACGAGATCAATGTAGAACGTGCCGCAAAATCCAAATCGCGCGCAATGGAACGCTTGACCAAAAAGACGAGCGATACGGATGTCGAACGTGCTCAGGTCGCCCTGACCCGTTCGATGAACCGTTTGAAGATCGCCGAAAAAAAATAAATGGAACAAGATCATCCATAGCCCACTGAAGTTCTCTTCGGTGGGCTTTTTTTATTTCAGATCAGTATTCTGTTCACTTTCTCAGCATCCAGTATCCAGTATCATGTATCGAGTACCAGGATCCCCGGTAAAATAATTCCGCATCTTAATCTGAACAGGACAAGCAATTTAACCTCTGTCAATAAAAATGAGCAAGCGCCCAACATATGCCGAGATCGATCTGAAAGCGGTCAATTCCAATCTCAGGAATATCCGCAAAGCGATCGGAAAACATCCGCTCATCATGGCTGTGGTAAAAGCCAATGCTTATGGACATGGTGCTGTGCCGGTGGCTCAATCCATTCTAAAGAGCGGGACTGCTCAGTATTTCGGAGTAGCCATCGTTGAAGAGGGAATTGAATTACGGAAAGCCGGGATCGGATATCCGGTCCATGTTTTCACGGCGCCGTTCAAAGAACAGCTTCAGGATTATATTGATTATGATCTTGAACCGACCATCTGCGACCTTTCCACTGCCAAACGGTTGAGTGAACTCGCACGAAGGTCCGGCAGAACCATCTCTGTTCAGGTGAAGATCGATACCGGTATGGGACGGATCGGAGTTGCTTCGAAAGATGCCGTGCCGTTCATTGAGAATCTGATCCGGCTCTCGCATTTGCACATCAAAGGGATCTGGACGCATTTCGCGACTTCCGATGAGCGGGACCTTTCATTTGCGCACGAACAATTGAATAAATTCAGGAGTATCGTGACAGAATTGGAACTGCGCGGCATCCATATACCGCTCGTCCACTGCGCAAACAGCGGAGCTATCCTGCAGATGCCGGACTCGTATTTTGACATGGTCCGTCCCGGAATCATGATGTACGGCTATACCCCATCCATGGAAACGCGTAGGACCGTACAGATCCGTCCGGCGATGTCGTTGAAAGGCCGCATAGGATTTGTGAAACAGGTCGAGAAAGGGACGAGCATCAGCTATGCCCGGCGGTACATTGCCAAAAGAAAAACAACCATCGCAAGCATTACCGTTGGATATGCTGACGGATATTTTCGTACATTAACGAACAAGGCATTCGTACTGATCAACGGAAAAAGATTCCCGGTGGCAGGAACCGTCTGTATGGACCAGATCATGGTCGATGTCGGGAACGAACCGGTGAAGTCGGGAGATGTCGTGGTAATGATGGGGAAGAGCGGTTCACGATCCATCGACGCGTGGCAGATCGCTTCCGCCGTCGGCACGATCCCGTACGAAGTCATCTGCGCAGTCTCTCAGCGCGTACCGAGAACATATATCAATGACCGCAATGTCAATGGCATCAATGGATAGCAGTGAAGAATATCTGATCAGGGCGTTACGCAGGACCATCAACGGTCTCACGGACAGTCTCATTCCTGCGCATGGCGCAAAGCTGACCAAACTGATGAACCGGTTTGAAACGGCATCATCCATCAACGGGGAAGTGAATGCACTCCTCGGCGTTCAGGGATTCGGAAAATGTGCGCTCGCGATGGAGTGGCTTCTTGAACGGAACAAACGTTCAGCCGATGCATTCGCTCCGGAACAGTTCGAGAGCGATGTGCTGCTGCTGAACGAAAAACTGTTCGAAGCATTCCTCAATCAGCCGTTCGATATGCCGGATTTTTCCCGTTCATTCGAAGCTCCGGTCCGTCATACGCAGCAGAATGTCCAGCTCTCGGCCGATGAATTTTCTGCTTCAGCGTTTTCTTCCGGCGATCCGTTCTTGGAGTCATCACCTGCAGCAGCATCCGAATCGGATTTCCGCAACGAACAGATGTCCGAACCGAATTGGGGAAGCGTTCCGTCCCAAGACCAGTTCGGATCAACGTTTCAGAACAGTGAAAACACCGGTGATCACTTTGATTCGACACCGGCGTTATCGGAATCAATGACTCCGGATCTGTTCGAATCATCCGAGCGGATCGCTCAGACATCGCTGGAGTTCTTCGATAAACAATCCGGTGAACGCCCCATTGCGATGGCGGTGCTCCGTGTGACCGTCCGTGCCGCGGTGGACAGCGCAAAGGAATCCGGCAACGTGATCGTGCAGGACTTCTTGGAAGCGATGCTCCGTCTGATCGCATATGCGGATGAACAAGGGAAGATCCGCAGCGACATCTTTGCCGACACAATACGTGATATCGGTGACAGACTCTCCGGCGCGCTGAAAGCAACGAGCGGCGGGATCACCCTCATGAAAAATCTTACCGCCTTCATCAGCGAACCGAAAGAATTATTATCAAAGAAATGAACAGGGGAAGCATGAACAACGAACAGACCATTTATGCAGTGATCATGGCCGGAGGCGTCGGCTCCCGTTTCTGGCCGAGAAGCCGTGAAAAGAACCCGAAGCAGCTGCTGGAGATCGTGGGCGAAGGGACGATGATCCAAAATACCGTGAAGCGTCTGAATGGTTTTGTCGACGAAAAGAATGTCTTTGTGGTGACGAACAAACTGCAGCGCAACGCCATCATCAAACAGCTGCCGAATGTTCCGGTGGAAAATATCATCGTAGAACCGGTCGGCAGAAATACCGCACCGTGCATCGGATTGGCCGCTCTCTTCATCGACCGTCTCGATCCGAAAGGGATCATGATCGTCCTTCCCGCAGATCATATCATTGCGAATGAGAAAGAATTCATCCGCGTCCTGAAAACTTCCGCCGATGTTGCACACATTACGTCCGGTTTGGTGACGATCGGGATCCATCCGACCCATCCGGAGACCGGATACGGATATATTCAGGCGAAGGACAAGAGTGAAGAACTGCAGCCGGTGAATATCGACGGAGTCTTTGAAGTGAAGACCTTCGCCGAAAAACCGAATTATGCCACTGCGGTCAGTTTTCTTGAGAGCGGAGATTTCTATTGGAACAGCGGAATGTTCATTTGGCGGGTTGATACCATCCTGAATGAGATCCATCGAAGCCTGCCGGAACTGCACGGTCACTTGGTCAATCTTCAGCCTTCCATCGGCACACCGCTCTTTGAGCAGAGTCTCGAGACTGCATACGGCATGATCCGCGGCATTTCCATTGACTACGGCGTTATGGAAAAAGCTTCCTGCGTCTATGTGGTGAAAGGGGATTTCGGCTGGAATGATCTCGGTTCATGGGATGAAGTGAACCGTATCTCCTCCAAAGATGAGCACGGGAACTATCTGAACGGGAAGATCATTGCGGTCAACACCAAGAATACCTATGTCTATACGCAGGATAAACTCATCGCTGTCGTCGGTCTCGAGGACACCATAGTCATCAACACACCCGATGCGATCCTGGTCTGCAAAAAAGGGGCGTCGCAGGATGTGAAGGAGATCGTGGATCAACTCAAACGCAAGCAGATGAATGAATACCTCTAAAATCACAAATTCCAAATTCCAAAATTCACATTTCACATTTCAGTCGCCGGTCCGACCGGCCGGCTTTTGGAATTTATTCTTTGGAATTTGTTTTTTGTTCTTCCTTTCCTCCTGTGCTTCTTCTCCGCGCTTCACCAAGGACCGGTTCTCGGAACCGAAACTCGATGCATCACGTCCGGCCTCTGCATCCTCCAACGGGAAAGCCGTCACGTACGAAGGGATCGCCTCATACTATGCTCATGACTTCCATGGAAAAAAAACAGCTAACGGCGAGATCTATGACATGCATGCGTTGACGGCAGCACACCGCTCCTTTCCGTTCGGGACAAAAGTACGCGTGACGAATACCGGGAACGGACGATCGTGCGTGGTGCGTGTGAATGACCGGGGACCGTTCAAACTGGAACGGATCATGGATCTTTCACTCGGAGCAGCTGAAGCGTTGGAGATGATGAAGAGCGGTACGGCTTCCGTAAAACTCGAAGTGCTGGAGTGGGGAGAGTAACAGAACGTCTCCTGGTGATCGGTCCGTTCATTGTATGAACGCGTCGACATGCCGAAGAACCGTTACAGTATGTTTGCTGCAGAAAAATCTATTGCGTAACGAGGTCAGCGGC
>CALRIY020000124.1:0-10492 GCA_943364975.1 Synechococcus sp. UW140 | reverse complement strand
CGGAGAGAATTATCACTACAATGTCGGCCAGAATGCCTGGACAAAATTAACGGACAAACCGACACCGTGGCTGACCGGACAGAGCGGATCTGTGAAGACCTCCTCAGGAGAATGGATGCATATCTGTGCCAGCGGATACGGTGCCTCAGCATACCTGACACAAACGGAGATTTTTTCTGATGAGCCGACTTCGGTAAAAAAAAATGATGTTCCGGTGACACAGTTCGTGCTCTCCAATATCTATCCGAATCCATTCAACCCTTCCACGACGATCTTTTTTTCATTGAAGAGCGCGGGCACAGTGAGCATCGTTGTCAGCGATGCCGGAGGACGGATGATCAAACTGCTGACCTCGGGATACAGAAATGCGGGAGAACATTCACTTCACTGG
Source organism: Synechococcus sp. UW140 (assembly GCA_943364975.1). Lineage (GTDB taxonomy): Bacteria > Bacteroidota > Ignavibacteria > UBA10030 > UBA8401 > UBA8401. The sequence goes on along the minus strand of CALRIY020000124.1, from coordinate 10,101 downwards.
AATGGACGGACGGAGAACGGTATTGATGCCGCTTCGGGAATGTATTTTGTGACACTATCATACGAGACACCTGCCGGAACAGTCGTCAATTCCAAACGTGTCGTTCTGGTTCGGTAGGCTCTATTTTAACAGAAGCAGCGCAGATCTCTGGATAGGTTATTACTTCGGGATGTGGTGGGGTATGCGAATATCGTCGGGGAAAATTTGATAGGCCTACTGATTTGAGCGGAGGCGTGTAAGAAGATTATTCATATCTTCAGGCAGTTCGCTTTCAAAACGCATGAGTTTCTTTGTCTGAGGATGGACAAATCCCAGTTTTTTTGCGTGGAGCGCTTGTCGCGGCATCATGTCGAGCAGATTCTTCACCTCAGCGAGTTTCTTTCCTTCAATTCCGCCGATCATGATCTCCCGTCCGCCATAGGTGGTGTCTCCGAAGACCGGATGATTGATATGGGCACAATGAACACGGATCTGATGCGTCCGTCCGGTCTGCAGGTGCAGGCGGATCAGCGTCAGATACTCGAACGGTTCGATCACTTCATAATTAGTGACGGCAGACTTTCCGTCCGCCACGACCGCTACTTTTTTCCTGTCACTTTTGCTCCTCCCGAGCGGGGCATCGATCGTCCCGCTTTCTTTCTTGAAACGGCCCCACACGATCGCATGGTATTCCCGTTCGGATGTCTTCGCCGCAAATTGTTTTGCCAGTTTTTGATGCGTGGTCTCATCTTTTGCAACGACCAGCAGTCCGCTCGTATCTTTATCCAAACGGTGAACGATCCCCGGACGCACAATGTCGAATTCTTCATCCTCATCGGCATGCAGCTGCGACAGCTTCTCGGAGTGATGCATCAATGCATTCACCAGTGTACCGGAATAATTTTTATACGCGGGATGCGTGACCATCCCGGCCGGCTTATTAACCACCAATAGAAAATCATCCTCAAAGACGATCTCCAGCGGGATCGCTTCCGCTTTTACTTCCGGGGGATCGGGCCGCGATAGATTGATCTCGATCAGATCGTTGGGGAGAACGGAATAACTCGGTTTCACCACAGCACCATTCACCGTCACTTCGCCGTTCTTGATCGCTTCCTGGACCTTATTCCGGGTGGCGTTCTCCGTATGATTCGTCAGATAGACATCCAGACGTTCTTTCATCTGTCCGGGCGGTATCCGTATCTCGAAATGATTTTTCATGGATGGATCATTAGATCAGCGGTGAAAAAAAAGATGCCCGCAATCGGCGAGCATCGGTGGAACATTGAATATTCTGTCCGATCACTGAGCGGAATTCGAATCCGGTGCGGAGTCCGGTGAAGCGACAGCGGAAGGATCGACCTCCTGAAGCTGTTCTTCCTGGTCCACGAATGAGCGGTGGAAGATGAGCATCATGAGTACGCCGATCGAAACGGAAGCATCCGCAATATTGAAGACCCAGAACCGCTGAAGGACGAATCCCCACAGATCGATATTGAAGAAATCGACATCGATGAAATCCACGACCTTGCCGTGGAACAGCGCTGTCTCTCCGTAGATCACACCGTAGAATGTCCGGTCGATCAGATTGCCGATCGCACCGCCGAGGATCAGCGCCAGCGAAATACGGAAGAGGATCGTTTCTGTCCTCATCACATACAGATAGGCCAGGATTCCGATGCTGGCGAGGATGGAAAAGAGGGTCAGGAACAGTTTCCCGTCCACCACTTCGATCCCGAATGCCATACCGGGATTCTCGATGAACGTGATCCGGAGAAAATCGCCGATCACGGGAATGGATGTGCCGAGCTGCATACCTTTGATGGAGATGCCGAGTGACGGCACTTCAAGCCCTTTGATCATGAATTTACTGATCTGGTCGGCAATGACTATGAATGCGGTCAAGAAAAGGACTTTCACCGTTACATCGATCCCTTCTTCAGATGCTTGCATTCAATGCATAATTGAGCATGGGGCACCGCTTCCAGACGCGCTTTCGGGATGAGTTTGCCGCAGTTGATGCAGAACCCGTATGTCCCTTTGTCGATCCTCTTCAGGGCATCATCCAGATAGTTCAGAAATTTTCCTTCGCGCGATGCAAAGAGGAATGTCTTCTCACGTTCCATGGCGTCGGTTCCCTGTTCCATATGCGTGGAATAGGTGGAATTCTCGCTGGCATATTCGCCGGTCGTCACATCCATCATGCTCTCTTTCAGGATCGCCAATTCCTCGAGGATCTCCTTCCGCTTCTCCGTAATGATCCCTTTGAAGTACTTCAGATCATTCGCCCCGAATCCCTTGACCACCTTCTTCTTCACCGGTTTCACTGCCGCGGTCTTTGCTTTTGCCGCCGCTGCCTTCAACGGTGCCGCCTTCTTCGCCGGTTTTGATTTCGCTTTTTTAACGATCTTTTTTGCCATTGTTATCCTTTTTGAAAATGACAATGAATTGAGTTAGACTTTGTTGATAGAAATATCGCATTGAACGCCGTTGATCTCCTCGCGAACGGCATTCCCGTTCGCGGAGTCCTTCGTTAATTCCGTAGCCAGTGTTTCACTCATGATGTATGCCGATGAATCGATCAGTGCCTTCGTCAGTTCCTCGGTGGAAGTGAATCCGATCGAGATCCTGTCCGTCACCTCGAAACCGGAATCCTTCCGCAGATTCTGGATCCTGCTGACGAATTCGCGGGCAAATCCTTCCGTGCGGAGTTCGGGGGTGATCTCCGTATCCAGCGCAACGGTCACCTTGCCATCCGACTCCACCACCCATCCTTTGATCTCTTCCGCCACGATCTCCACATCCTCCAGGATGATCGTTGAGGGATTCCCTTCGGAAATGATCTGAATGGCTCCTTGAGTATGGACCTCATCGATCTGCTGTGCCGTGAAATTTCGGATCACTTCGGCTACTTTCGCCGTGGACTTCCCGTATTTATTCCCGAGCACGCGGAAGTTCGGTTTGATCTTGTATTTGATGATGTCCTGATCGATCTTCGCATCGAGGGACTTCACGTTGATCTCATCCAGGATCACATCTTCCATCGACTTCAACAGTGCATATTCATCCTGGTTCTTCACCGGGACAAGAATGCGCTTCAACGGCTGACGGACCTTCAGATTCGCCTTCATGCGCATTGCGCGGACGAGTCCGACAATGCGGATCGCACGGTCCATGCGTGTCTCCAATGCCGGATCGATGGCCGCTGCATTCACTGCAGGAAGTGCAGCCAGATGGACCGATGTGTGGGCTTCCTTCCGTGTTGCGGCATTCAGATTCCGGTACATCTCTTCCGCCAGGAACGGAGCGATTGGAGCGGTCAGTTTTACGATGGTATCAAGGCACTCATAGAGTGTCTGATACGCTGCGGTTTTATCTTTCCCTTTTTCGCTCTTCCAGAAACGGCGGCGGTTCCGGCGGACGTACCAGTTGGAGAGGTTGTCCAGCGTGAAATCGGAGATCGCGCGCGAGGCCTTCGTTAGATCATACTCGTTCATGTACTGTGTATAGTCTTTTACGAGCGAGTTGAGCGCTGAAATGATCCAGCGGTCGATCTCGGATCGTTCTGCGATCGGCACCGCCGGCTCGCTGAAATCGAACTGATCGATATTCGCGTACAGAGCAAAGAATGAATATGTGTTCACAAGCGTGCTGAAGAATTTGCGCTGCACTTCTCCGATACCATCCTCATCGAATAACGTAGGACGCCAGACCGGTGACTGCGACACCAGATACCAGCGCGTCGCATCGGCGCCGTATTTCGTGATGAGTCCGAACGGATCGACGGTATTCCCTTTCGATTTGGACATCTTCTGTCCGGTCTTATCCAGGATCAGCTCATTCACCAGTACATTCTTATATGCCGGCTTGTCAAAGAGGAATGTTCCGATGGAATGGAGCGTATAGAACCATCCGCGAGTCTGATCGATCCCTTCGGAGATGAAATCGGCCGGATATGCTTTGTCGAAGATCTCCTTATTTTCGAACGGATAATGCCACTGCGCGAACGGCATGGCGCCGGAATCGAACCAGACATCGATCAATTCCGGTGTCCGTTTCAGATATTTCCCGTTACTCCCTTTAAAAACGAGTTTATCAACGGTCGGCTTATGCGGATCGAGCGTCTTGATATCGTCCTTCGTAAAGATCTTTCCGGACGGCTCACCGTTCTCGTCGAGCCATTCCGCGCCGATCAGGTCTTCAAAACTTCCGACGCACTTCATCTCTTTGGCATCATCCGAGAGCCAGATGGGGAGCGGTGTACCCCAATACCGGTCGCGCGACAAGGCCCAGTCCTTATTCTCTTCCAGCCAGTTCCCGAAGCGCCCTTCACCCACTTCTTTCGGGATCCAATTGATCTGTTTGTTCAGATCGATCATCCGCTGAGCGTACTTGGTCGTGCTGATGTACCACGACGTGCGTGCGTAGTAGAGCAGCGGCGACGAGCAGCGCCAGCAGTGAGGATAACTGTGGAGATACTGTTCTTTCTTGTACAGGATATTGCGTGCTTTCAGATTCTGGATGATGTCGGCATCGACATCCTTCACGAATTTCCCTTTGAAGTCGGTGACGGCATCCTCGAACTCGCCGGATTTATTCACGGGATGGATCGTCGGCAGTCCGTACTTGCGGCAGGTCTGATAGTCATCCTCGCCGTATGCGGGAGCCATATGAACGATGCCGGAACCGGAATCGGTCGTCACAAAACTTCCCTCAACAACGTACCATCCTTTTTCTTTCACTTCGTGGTAGTTGAAGATGCGTTCGTATTCTTTTCCGAGAAGATCCTTCCCTTTGAATTCCGCGACGACCGCATACTTCTCTTTCAGCACTTCAAGGCGGGCTTTCGCCATGATGAAGAACTCGCCGGTCGGGACAGTATTCTCACCATCGACTGCAAGGAGTTCTACTTTTACATAGTCGATGTCAGGATGGACAGCAAGTGCAACGTTCGAAATGAGTGTCCACGGCGTGGTCGTCCAGACGAGAAAATAGGTATTCGCTTCGTCTTTCAATCTCATTTTGATATAGACGGAAGGATCCTTCACATCCTTGTAACCGAGAGCAACTTCATGGGATGAGAGCGGCGTTTCACAGCGGGGACAGTACGGCTGGATCTTATAACCGCGATAGATCATCTCTTTATCGTAATACTGCTTCAGCGCCCACCAGATGGATTCGATATAATTGTTATGGAAGGTAACATACGGATCCTTCAGATCGACCCAGTATCCCATCTCCTTCGTCATCCGTTCCCAGTCCGCCTGATATTTCCAGACCGACTCTCGGCAGAGCTGATTGAACTTCTCCACACCGAACGCGAGGATCTCATCCTTATGCTTGATGCCGATCTGTTTCTCCACTTCGATCTCCACCGGCAGTCCGTGCGTATCCCATCCCGCTTTGCGGTGCACCTGGTATCCGCTCATCGTTTTGTACCGGCAGAATGCATCCTTGAGAGTCCGCGCCATCACATGATGGATCCCGGGACGGCCGTTGGCGGTGGGTGGTCCTTCGTAAAAAGTATAGAGCGGTTTGCCGCTGCGCGAGGTGATGGATTCTTCGAAGATCTTGTTCTCTTCCCAGAATTTCAGGATCTCTTTTTCTACTTCAGCGTAATTGATCTTATCGGTAAGTTCTTTAAACATAACAGCTATAGTCTCGTGACAACTTCTTTCATGATGGAGGTTAATTTCGGTTCTGCACTGTTCGCCACAGCGATCACTTCCTGCAGAGAAACAGGTTTGAGCGCATCGGGGAAACATTCATCGGTCATTATGGAGAACCCGAGCACGCGCATCGACTGATGCACAGCAACGATCACTTCCGGCACGGTGGACATGCCGACAACATCGGCACCGATGCCGCGGAGGAAACGGTATTCCGCTTTTGTCTCCAGATTTGGGCCGGAAACAGCGACAAAAACACCTTTTTGGAGCTTGATCTTCTGGTCCAGCGCAACGTTCTCCGCCAGTGCGATCAGTTCTTTAGTGTACGGTTCGGTCATATCCGGGAAACGGGGGCCGAGGGAATCGTCATTGTGTCCGATCAGCGGATTATCGCCGAGCAGATTGATATGATCGGTGATCAGCATGATATCCCCTTTGGTGAAGTGAGGATTCATTCCCCCCGCAGCATTGGAGATCAGGAGCGTATTCACGCCGAGCGCTTTCATCACGCGGACAGGAAAGGTGACCTGCTGCATGGTGTAGCCTTCGTAATAATGGAAGCGGCCCTGCATTGCGACGATCTTCTTGCCGCCGAGCGTACCGAAGATCAGTTTCCCTTTATGCGATTCCACCGTGGAAACGGGAAAATGCGGTATCTCGGAATAGTCGATGACGATTTCCGCCTGGATCTCTTTGACAAGACCGCCCAACCCTGTGCCGAGGATTATCCCCACTGCCGGGGTAGATTTCGTCTTCGTCCGTAAAAATGTTACGGCATCATTGATCTGTGTTCTGAGTTCTGACATTATAATTTCTTTAGAATTTCGTCGATTTGAAATTGGTCCCTGCCGGTCCCTTGATGGTGTTCACGTTTGCTCATCTCTTCGTCCGCTTCCAGTGCTTTGATCAGTTCCACTTCGGAATTGAGGAGGACTTTCAAACGGCTGATGAGAGCTTCTTTCTTCGCACGAAGATTGGTCACCTCTTCCTTGGCGCGCATCACTTCCATCCGTGCATGGTCCACGATCTGGCTTGCTTTCAGTTCGGATTCCTGGATGATGAGTTCCCCTTCCTTGCGGGCATTCTCGATCGTCCGGGCGCTGTTCTCCTGCGCCTGCATCAGCACCTGCTGCAGATCGCGCTCTTTCTGCTTATAATCCCTCAGCTGCACTTCACTTTCGATCGCCTGTTCACGCATTTCCTTCACCTGACGGAGCAGATCGGAGAATTCCGTGGACAATGTATCCAGGAATGCATCCACTTCCACGGTGTCGTACCCGCGAAGGACCTTCTTGAACTCCTGTTTCTTGATATCGAGCGGAGTGAGTTTCATACTTCCTCCCTTTCAATTATTGTGTTTAGAGCGTGTTCCAAAGATCGCTGTGCCGATCCTGATGATCGTTGAGCCCTCTTCAATGGCCGTCTCAAAATCATGGGTCATTCCCATGGAAAGTTCCGTCATCGGGTGTTCTATTATTCCGGATGCATTTGCCTGGTCGAAGATCTGTTTCAATTTCCGGAAGGATGCCCGTGACTCCTCTTTGTGATCGGTGAACGGGCCGATCGTCATCAATCCTTTCAGATTCACATTCGGCAGTCTTCCCACATGTTCGATCAACGCCGATGCCTGATCAGGTTTCACACCGAATTTCGTTGCCTCTTCCGAGGTATTCACTTCCACCAGGAGATCGATCTTCCGGTTGAACCGCTGTGCGCGCTTTTGGATCTCCTTCGCAACATCCACACTGTCTACGGAATGGATCATATGGATCCATTCGGCAATATACTTCACCTTATTTGACTGCAAATGTCCTATAAAGTGCCAACGGATATCCTGACCCTTAAGTGCATTCCTCTTTTCAACGAGTTCCTGCACGTAATTTTCACCGAAATCAAAGGAACCTGCGTTGAGTGCTTCTATAATATTTTCTTTTGAAAAAGTCTTGCTGACAGCAATTAAAGAGACTTCGTTCGGATCCCTGCCGATCCGCAAGCAGGTTTTTTTGAGGTTTTCCTTAATATTTTGAATGTTTTCAGCAATCATCGTTCAAGCATAAGTGGAAATATATATGATTATCACGCTAAAAACAATAAACTTCCATCATTTGAGCATATTTTGCACGGAATAGCAGCAGATTTCGTGAGAAACGCGACCGTGATGCCATTTCCCACAAAAAAAAATCCCTCTGAACATTGCTGTTCCAGAGGGAAAAGAAGAAAGAGTCCTTTCAGACCCTATTTTTTGGAGGATTTCTTCTTTGTTGGAGCACTTTTCATTGGAACGGATTTTACTGTAAGAACCGGACATTGTGCAGTTCGAACGACCCGTTCTGCGACGCTTCCCAGGACGACATGCTGAATTCCGGTCCTGCCGTGGGTACTCATGATGACAATATCCATCTTATGCTCTTTTGCATACTTAACGATCTCCTGTGCGGCATTCCCCTCCGTCAACACGATATTCATCTCTGATTCAAAGTTCTTGCTGAATCTTGCGGCAAACACTTCCAGGCGTCGTTTTTCGAATATAAGAACCTCTTCCCGGAATTTATCCATCGTCAGATCGACGGTGTGATATGCCACAGCAGGCAGATTATCCACACTGTAGAGAAGGGTCACTGATGCGTTCTCCTTCTTGGCGAGCCATGAAGCATATTCCATAGCGGAATATGATGCCACGGAAGTATCGGTCGTCACTAAGATATTCTTGATCCTGATCATCGTCATTGTTCCTTTCGGGCTAAGCTTTCTTTCCGGATACACGGAGTTTCTCCATCTTTTCACCGAGCAGGTTCAAACGTTCAGTGACCTCCCTCATCCGTTTCCGGACCTTGTCATAGTCCAGAGGATACTGAGGATGTTCCTGATAATAGTGAAGGACCTTCTCCACTTCATCGGACAGATCTTCAATTTCTTTTTGTTCCGTGATCAACAGCGCTAACTTGTTCTCCAATGATTCCATTAGGATCGATTCCCAGATTGATATGAGTGACTGAACCATTGTTCCAATTCGGGCCGGGCATTCGGATGGGCGATCGAGATCAGGGCTTCTGCACGCTGACGGAGGGTCTTCCCTTTCAACAATGCGATCCCGTATTCCGTGACGACATATTCCACATCCCCGCGCGTCGTGACAACGCCGGCTCCCTGTTTCAGCATCGGGACGATCCTGGAGAACGAACCGCCGGCAGCCATGGCGGGTAAAGCGATGATGGCTTTGCCGTTCTTGGAGGCAGCAGCGCCGCGGACAAAATCCAGCTGTCCGCCGAATCCGCTGTAGATCTGAGTGCCGATGGAATCGGCGCACACCTGACCGCTCAGATCGATCTCGATGGCGGAATTGATCGAAACGATCTTCTCGTTCTGACCAATGAGGAACGGATTGTTCGTGGAATCGGTCGGCAGAAGCTTCAGCGACCGGTTATTATTCACAAATTCATACAGACGTTTTGAACCGAGGACGAATGTTGCAACAGCATATCCCGGATTTACTGTTTTCCGTTTATTGGTGATGATCCCTTTTTCCATCAGTTCCATCATACCGTCCGAGAACATCTCGGTGTGGACCCCGAGATCCTTCCGACCTTCGAGTCCGCACATGATCGCATTCGGAATGCCGCCGATACCGAACTGCAGCGTCGAACCATCCTCGATGAGCGGAGAAATATAATCAGCGATCTTCCGTTCGATGGCAGTCGCTTCCGGGCGGGCCAATTCACAGAGCGGTTCATTCTGTTCCACCACATAATGGAGTTTTGAGATCGGTACCAGTGTTTCACCGTAGGTGAACGGCATGGCCTTGTTCACTTGAGCGATCACCACTTTCCCTTTCTCGATCGCCGCAAGCGATGCAGCGCATTCCACGCCAAGACTGACAAATCCTTCGTCATTCGGCGGCGACACCATCACATACACAACATCCAGCGGAACGATATTCTTGTAGAACAGCGACGGGATCTCATTCAAAAAGACCGGGATGTAATCCGCGGAATGGTCCTTGATCGCTGCACGGTCCGCGCTTCCGACAAAGAAAGAGACATGCCGGATCTTCTCACGGGTATTCTCGATCCCTTTGAACGGATCCTCACCCAGGAGCAGCAAATGATACACGGAGACATTCCGCAGTTCCTGCGAACGTTCGGCGAGTGTTCTCAAAAAGGTTGTCGGCGATGCGGCGTTCCCGCTGACAAAGACATTGTCGTTGGAATAGACCAGTTCCGCTGCCTGACGCAATGTGATATTCTTTGCATCGAAATGATGCCGCCACACACTTCCCTGCAGTGACGGCTGGCGAAGTTCATTCATCGAGGAGACCATAATCAATCCATTCCTTGGGTGAAAATATCCGCTTTGTCCTGGAATGCCTGATACGGGCATTGCTGGTATGCCTGGTTCAGAATTTCCAGTTCCTCTTCCGACATCGGCTGATGCACGATGGAACAGCGTTTTGTCA
>CALRIY020000123.1:0-10522 GCA_943364975.1 Synechococcus sp. UW140 | reverse complement strand
ATCGTCAGAACTTCCTTAGAGAATCTGTCCTGTCACTCCGAATGAAAGATCCGCCGTCAGGTTCACCGCGACCGCACCGCCGTACGATCGGATGGAACCGGTGCGACTCTGCGCATACTGATACCAGCGGACCGGGATCGAATTGGTGTCCAGATTGTTCCCGGGAATCGTCGTTGTGCTTGGGTTCACTGAAAGCACGGATGGTGAAAGGACATTATTATTTTGGAATGTCCACGTCAGATCCGAGTACTCTGCCATTCCCGCACCAACAGTCAGTGCGTAATCACCGATCTTGAATGGTGCCGCAACAAAGAGCTGCGGCAATGATGAGTGCGGCTGTTTGGCGCTCCAGTTCGGACCGATCGTATCGAACGGCCGCTGAACGGAATCCTTTGCCTGATACACCGTCGTTGTATCGTATGTGGTCGGATTTGAGATCACTCCGGTCAGCCCTTCCAACAAAAGACTGAAGTTGGAATAATACTTCAACGGACTGTATTGCTGTCTTTGCTCTGATGTTGAGTAATACTGACCTGCTCCCACAGAGATCTGCGGTGAGGTCAGTCCCTGTAACGATGCGGGATCGTTAAACATCGAACCGATACCGGGTTTTAGGCTTCCAAAAGAGATACCGCCGAGTGATCTCGACACAGCAGATGGTGCGGAAAAGTGATCGACCCCCTGGAACGTAAGCGCCCGGCCGAATCCCTGGGGAAAGGTGTGCACAGAGATGGTGAAGATACACAAGAATAGTATGACCGTTCGCGAGCTCTTAGTCCTCATTATAGTACCGCTCCTAAACTGAACCGATGCACATTTCCTAAATAGGTCCCGATGGAACTGAAACTGTAGTCGAACTGCAGTTTCACCGGACCGACATCGTGGCGGATGCCGGCGCCGAACGTCAGACCGTCAAAATCATAATTGAATTTATATCCGGCCCGAAGAGCGAACGATTCGGCATATTCATATTCCAGACCAAGATGCTCCTGCTGTGCGTAATCGTTCGGTTGGAATAGATCAAACGCGAATCCGATCCTATTCGTCTCATCATATCCTGCGAGTGCATCCTTTCCGATCAGATTTGCCGCGATGCCCCATCGGAACATCATCGGCAGCGGATTCGCCTCTTTCGCATACATCACATCTCCGCCGAAATTCTGAACAGCGGCAGCGATCTCGATCGACCGGTATCCGGTGCGATAGTGGATGCCGAAATCGAACATCAATCCGTTCGCCCAGGTTTTCACAAGCTCATCGGCATTGGAACTGCTGTTCTGACGTACCTGCGCCATCACTTCGGTACCGTTATAGAGAGATTCATGCGCATATTTTATGGAGACCCCTGTGGAGAATTTATCGGTAAGATCCTTCGCATAGGTGATCCCTGCCAGATAACTGAACGGATGGAACGAATTTCCCGTAAGACCCGGATCGACCTCCTTGTTGATGTACGGACGAAGCATGCTTGCTTCAAGGAATTCACCGTAATCCACATACTGGATCTGAACACCGGCAAAACCAAGTTCTCCCAGCGACACTCCGTAGGACAATGCCCCCTGCCGGGTATCAAAGATCCATTGGACATAGGATGATGTGATCTCCTGATTCTTCACTGTTGTCAATCCGCTCGGGTTCCAAAACACTGCATCGGCACCGGAGGCCAGAACACTATATGCATCCCCCAGCGATGCACCGCGGGCGGAAGGAATCACCTTCAGGAACTGCATCGATGTGCTGCCGACCTTTTGGCCGACCAGAGCAGACGACGCGATACAGAGGAGAGCCACTGTGAAGAGAATAGATTTAATTTTCATTGCGATTTTTTCTGCGATCAATGAATAATGACAAATTTGCCCGTGGATCTTCTTCCTGTCTCGTGATCATCCACCGTGAAGAAATAGACTCCGGAAGCGATGATCTGATTGTTCCTGGAAAGCTGAAAATATTCCTTCTGATACCCTTCTGTGGACGAAGAATTATGTTCCAGCGTGGTGATCAACTGTCCGCTGTAGGAGAAGATCCGGATCGTGCACCGCTTGGTCAATCCGTAAAATCCGATCCGGTCGGTAAAGTCGCCGTTCTGGGATGAGCCGCTCCTCAATCCATTGGTGACGATGAGAGGATTGGGCACAACATACACTTTGTTCAACGCCGATGCAGCCGGTGATTGCGTTGAATGACGGAGGAAATTCGTTGCTGCGCCGCTCCGTCCTTTGAGTGAATCGACTGCATAGACCATATAATAGACATCCTCGCCCAGATTACTCTCGCGGTCATACACAACATACACCGAATCTCTGAAATACCTCGGATCCCGTTTCCCGACACTGTCGATCTTCGTCCACGGGCCCAGAGATGTCAAGGACCGGAATGCTTCATAATGACTGAACGGCGCCTTGAGTCTCGGTGTGGTGAACGATTCGACCACCGATTTCCAGACGAGCTTATTCACCGCCGCGCCGGTATTCTCCACGGTCAATGCCGGAGCGGGAACCGGGATCTTGACGGACGAATACACGCCGGTTGCCGGTGTTGTAGCAGGCTCGAACTGGAGCGAATCCCATTTCACCAGAGGATTCCCCGTATACATTTGGATCGCTCTGTCCGCAGCATCACGGATCGACACGACGCCCGGTGTTACATACCACGGCAGCGGATGGGTCTGCAGATAATTGCTGCCGATCACCGGCGGTGCTGTTGCGACTTCAGGATACGTGAGCGATTTATACAGACTCGGAACCGGGTGAAAACCCAGGTTCGATTCTGTTCCCGTTCCGCCCCCCAGATCAGTATAGACACTGTCGCTTGCGATGCCTGCTCCGTATCCGACTACTTCGGCAATGGTGAACCGCAGATGCTCGCCTTTCGGCATTCTGTAAGGACCGAACACATAACCGTGTGCCGCCGGCTGCGTCCATCCGAGCGTCCATGATGGTTTGGTGCGGCCTTTCCAATACGTCCACGCACTCGGGTCGTGATACTTCGTAGCAAATGCGGTCGAATCCGAAGAACCGTTGAACGGTGAGGTCTTCCTCGCCGTGATGTCGAGCCAGGTTTGGATCTTATTGATATCAAGATTCGCATTCTCATACCGGTTGGTGTACGGCTGCTTCATCTTTCCATTGACATCCCACACATAGTTACTGTCCGCCGTCTTTGGATAGTTCGACTGACCCTTCAGTGCGAGGTGGTCATAATCATAATGCAGCGGGAATATTCCGACAGCCTGCGGAGAATTCAATTCGCCGCGGTCGCCCGGTTTCGACCAGAGATCGAAGAACGTCGAATCCGGTTTCCCGTCCTTATCATGATTGTATGACAACCACCGTTTCAGATCGAACCGTGCATATTGATCTTTGCGGCGAAGATCACCCTCAGCCCAGCGGTTGAATGTCCGCTCCATTCCGAACATCGATGAGCTGAATCCATAACCCCAGCCGACAAATCCGTCGGTATAATCAACGGTATCCTTGTTGACGATATCATATTCATAGATGATGAAGCTGTTGTATCCGGGAATGCTCCACGCGCGGCTCGTCCTGGTCACTTCAAAATTCAGCAATCGTGTCGTCCATTTGGCGACGATGATCTCTTCCGCTTCATTCGGATTATACGCAGGATTCAATTCACCGTTCGAGAGGACGGGATAGTTCTCCGTTCTGGTGATGGAGACAGGATCGACATACACTCCCACGATCGAAACAGCTTGTCCGTTGCCGGTGGTGGTCACCGCGCCGCATGCGATCGTCCTGTTCACCCCGTTCTTGAAACCGCTCAGATACAATCCGCCGCCGAACGAATTATGCTGTCCGGCATATTTCTTCCGGTCGATGATCACCGAAGAGTTCGGCGGATACTCCATCGACGAAAATCCTTCGACCATACCGGCGTCACCGCGGTCAAATCCGCGGCCGAGTTCCCCCGTATTATAGACCGTCTGATGAAGCACGCCGCGGCGGTGATTCATGGATGTTCTCACCTGAGACGGCGCGATCGTGACCAGCACCGTAAGCACAGCGAGAATAACATGGAAAGTTTTCATTCAAAGCACCTGTTCACACTGAGATTGGTTAGAATTCTACGGTCATACCGAATGAATACGACCGCGGAGCATTGTCATAGATAAGGAATGACTGATCGACCGGGAATGACAGCGCACTCTTCAGATTGTTCTCGTTCCAGTACAGCACTCCGCGGTTCGGATCATTCAGCGGAAGATGTTCATACGATTCGATCAGGTTGTTCGTCTGTCCGGCGTTGATCTTCGGGAAGAGATAGGAATAGTTCAGGATCCGGTTCTCGAACAGATTGAAGATCTCCGCATAGAAGACTGCCCGTGTGCCGAAGAAATCATACACGGTCTTTGTGAATTTCACATTCGTATTATACTCCGCCGGGGTGCGGGCGCCGTTGATCAGTTTGTTGTTGTCCGACGATGTGAACGGACGCCCGCTGCGGGCGAACGAATTCGCGGAAGCGGAGATCCGGCCGAGCGGATATGAATCGAACAGGGACGGACCCCATTCCGCATTCGTCACGTAGGACAACGTCACCACCAGATTGTGCGTCCGGTCGAAATCGAGCGTAATATCCCTCACCGGAATATTCGAGATATCGGAATAGACCACCGGCGTGTTGGTGAGCGTATCGAATACTTCGGTGAATTTCGGCGAGGCATTCGAGACTGTAGCACTTTTTCCTGTCGCCACACCGAACTGATAATTGATCGAACCGGTGAGATTGCTCTTCCGTTTGGTCAACGCGACCCTGAATCCGCGGATATCGGCATAATCCCTGTTATAGAAGGAGTTATACCGGACGGTATTACTGACAAAAAGTGCCTGTTCGATCAGATTCTGCACATCCTTGTAATATCCGCTCACATCCAGCGTGAATCCTTCTCCCAATCCCTGGGTCACGCCGACGTCATAACTGTTCGTCACCTGCGGCTTCAGCCGCGGGTTTCCGATCGTCACCGGCGAAGCCGATGAATTGGCGTTGTGCTCCAGCGTCGAGGCGACAATATACTGGAATGATGGCCGCTGCATGAACGATCCATAGTTCAAGTGGAAAACAGTGTTCTCGCTGATCGGGAAAGAAACACCGGTGCGCGGCTGCAGCCGTCCCAGGATCGGCGGTTTCGCTTTCGGAGCACGCTCCCCGTCCCGCACCACAGTTGATTGTTTTCCGGTGGAATCGATCACACCGAACGGATTGAACTGGCTCGTATAGTAATCCTTGTCGGCATCCCACAGGTCCAGCCGCAATCCTATGTTCGCAATCATTCCTTCGAATTCCATCTTGTCCTGAACATACAGTCCGAGTTCCCTCGGCGTTGCGGTATACTTCCGCGTCTGAAGTGTGGCGCTGGTGTTGAGATAATTGTTCGCATCGATCGAGTATGTATTGAACTGGATCCCGCCGTTCAACAAATGATCATTCGTTATCTGACTGGTCAGTGATGCTTCGAGGGAAACGGTCATCGTTTTTTCATTCCGGAAATCATCGGCGCCGTTGAACATGGAGAAGAGATCGGGACCGGAGATCGGTGCGGTGATCACGGTATTGTTGTTCCGCTGTACGGAAAGCATCGAGTCCGGAATGGAACTCGGCCACGGAGTCGATCCGAACCGTGTGTGTGTGTTGAGCATATTCAGTTTGACCTCATAGAAGGTCTTATTGCTCAGCGCCTGCGTGAATCTCGCTCCGAGCTGCGTGTTCTCCGACCGCTGATACTGTATCGAGAGGATCCTGTCCCACAGCCAGTTGTAATATCCGAGTCCGTTGGAACTCGGAAAGACATTCGTATTATTCTGCGCGTATCCGCCGCTGATACGGAACGTCATCCCGTCGCCGATGTCCGACGCGATATTTCCCATCACCTGTCGCTGGATATCCGGCTGTTCCGTCGGGAAGACCGGATGCGAGACATTCGAACGGACAGCAAGGAACATCCGCATATTCTCACTGACCGGACCGCCGGTCCCTCCTTCTATCGAATAGTCCGCATCTCCCCAGTAATTGCGGTTCATATCCCGTTTCATCTGCAATGCCCACAATGCCATCGCCACCTGGATCTGCACCGAGGTGTCCTTCGCGTAACCGTCCTTCGCCGTGCTGATACCGGTGAAATACGGATTGTTATTATTTTGAGGATCACCGTTCTTCCAGACGTTCGGGTCGAGCAGTTTGGCAAGATATGAGTTCGCGTTGGGATCGTACACGCTCGGACCGAAATGTTTCCGCCCCGGTGCTCGCATGCGTGTTTCGAATGTTGAACGCCATTTGTCCGATTTCCCTTCTTTCATGGAGATGTTCACCACGCCGGACTGCGCATTACCGTACTGCGCACCGAATCCGCTGGTGATCACTTCTACTTCTTCCACTGCGGACATGATCGGAATGAACGCCGCCGATGCATCCAGCGGATTGATGATCCCCATTCCCTGCAGCGTATACAGTTCCTCTCCGCTTCTGCCGCCGCGGAAATGTCCATCCGTAACGTCGGCCCCCAGACCGATCACATCCGAAACATCCCGCATTCCGGCGATCTGCTGGACCTCTTCCGGCCGAATGATCGCGCTGGTGGAGGTCTTTTCCGGTTCCACATCCGGGCGGATCGCCTGGACCACAACGGCATCCTGTTCAACAATGGTGGATCTCAGGGAAAAATCTGCAACGGTCGTCCTTCCGGAATTGACCACCACTCCGATCTCTCTTCGTTTTTGATATCCGAGCATGGAAACGACCAGATCGTACCGGCCGGCAGGGATATTCAGAATAAAATAGTTACCGTCAATATCCGTTGATGCACCGAGCTTCGTTCCTTCGATCACCACATTGCATCCGATCAGAGGTTCCTTGGTATCACTGTCCAATACTTGACCGGAGATCTTTCCGACATTCTGTGCCGAACCAAGTACGGTAACGATAAGAAGAAAGAAGGCGATGCGAAGGATTGTGAATGAAACGGCTGATGACGGAGCGCGATCCGATTTCCGATGATTGACTGGATGTTGTTTCAGGCTGCTCATTACTCGAGTTTCTTTCCATTGATCGTTATATTCGTCAGCGAAATATCCTTCACATGCTCCACGACATTCGGATTGGCCATTTCGTCAAACCGGCAGTTCTCGATCTTCATATTCGTGATCGGTGAACGGGCGTATCCTTTCAGGAACAGTGCATATTTCCCCTTCTTGGCAGTCAGATCGCTGACAAAGATGTTGCGCATGGTCGGGGTGAACTGTCCGGCATCTCCCTCTTCATAATTGAAATCGATCAGGATCACCGCCTCCGCCACCTGACCGACCGTGATACGGCGGGCAAAGAAATTCTCGATCACTCCGCCTCGCACGGAGTTCGTCTTGAACCGAAGCGCGCGGTCTAGGTTCGGACTGTCCATCACGCAGTCTTCCACAAAGACATTCCGCACGCTACCTGAGATCTCGCTGCCGAGGACAACTCCTCCGTGTCCATCTTTCATTTCGCAGTGACGGATAACAATATTTTCGGACGGGATATTCAACCGCCGACCGTCGGCATTTCGCCCCGATTTGATCGCGATACAATCATCGCCCGTATCGAATCTGCAGTTTTGGATCAGGATATCCCGCGATGATTCCGGATTGCATCCGTCGTTGTTGGGACCATGACCGATCACCGTCACATTCTCTACCGTGACATTCTCGCTCAGCGTAGGATGAATGAACCACATCGGCGAGTCTTTGAACGTGACTCCGGAGATCAAAATATTTTTGCAGCGGTACGGTTCGATGAAACTGGGACGCAGATAATGTCCTTCTCCGAACAGACGATCCTGTACCGGAACATTCTTATCCGCCATCTCCAATAATAGCGCACGCGATTTTTTTTGGTTCGGCATTCCCGGTTTCCATCCGTCTTCTTTATTCCCTTTCCAGGACCACCAATGATCGTTCGACGCCTGACCGTCCAGCACACCTTCGCCGGTCACGGCAATGTTCTCCTGTCCGTACGCATAGATCAGCGGGGAATAATTCATCAATTCGACCCCTTCCCATCGGGTAAAGACGAGCGGAAGATATTTTTTCGGATCGGTCGAGAAACGGATGACCGCATTCTTCGTTACATGAAGATTCACATTGCTTTTCAGATGGATCGCCCCCGTAAGGTATATCCCTTCAGGTACGATCACTTTTCCGCCGCCTGCCTGATTGCATGCTGAGATTGCTTTTGCAAACGCCTCCGTACAATCAAACACACCGTTATTTTTTGCGCCATAATTCAGAATTGAGAATTCCTGTGAACGAAATGACGGCGGAACGATCCTCCGTACGATCTCGTCTGCAGTGTTCCATGTGACTTCCTGAGCAAAGGTGAATCCGGAGAAGAGGGCGGTCAATGTGATGAGCGCTGCAGGAAGGGAAAATTTTCCGGAATGATTTTTCATCGGAGGAGCACCAGTTTGATGGATCGTTGTTGTTCACCCGCACTGAGCACGCAAAAATAGATGCCGCTGGAGAGCGGACCGGAATGCTGCGAGCGTGAATTGAATGAGACCTGATAATTTCCCGCTTCTCTCCAGCCACGGTCCAGCGATGCGATGGAGTTCCCGAGCACATCATACACGGAGAGCGAAATGAACTTTTGAGAGGAAATGGAATACCGGATGGTCGTTTCCGGGTTGAACGGATTCGGAAAATTCTGCTTCAGTTCGAATCGGTTCGGAACGGTATTGTCGAGCCGTACCGCGGTGGGACTACCCGCCATTTCATTCAGATATTCTTCAAGCCAAGTATATCCATGAATACCGACATTGTTCCTGTCCGCGGCATTCGCTGGATCCAATCTGCGCGATGTTTCCCAGCTGTCCGGCATTCCGTCGTGATCCGTGTCGGTCGGCGCGGTCCCTTGTTCCAACTCCGGCCATCCGCCGGAATCATCCTGCGTATCGATGATCCCGTACAGTTTGGTCGTATCCAATCCCCGGTCTTTCGGATAGGTCTTCCCGCCGCGAAGCGCAGTTCGGTTTCTCACTTCATACACGATCCGTGCATCGACGGTATCACGGACAGGGAGCGTTGCGCCGGCACCGGCAAGGACCCGTTCATAGGCGGTCTGCGCAGAATCAGTCGCTGAAAGTGATGATGGGAACGGAACCAGCGCTTTCACCGGAACGGCTTTATCCTTTGCAACACCGGACCAGTTGTCCGCCGTAACGGCAGGATAACCATCCACATAATTGTCCTTAACATACCATTGTGCAACGGCATCGAGCGGCTGAACGATCCGTGATTTGACGCTGTTGGATGTAGCCGGACCGTACTTATAATAGTTGCCGACGATATTCACCGTGCTTGCTTCGCCGCCGTACACATTATTGAATCCCCAATTATAGATCACGTTGTTCCGGAAGTCCAGGTTCAGACATTCCACCGTGGTCCCTTTCCCGGAAAATCTCGGCGTGCGGCTGGTGTGATGAGCGATCAGATTGTGATGGAACGTGGAATTTGTCCCGCCCCAAATACCGCCGTACCCGTGCGGTCCTTTAGGGTGACTGGAGTTATACATGCTTTCGCTGATGATGGACCATTGTACGGTGAGACTGTCATAACCGTAAAAGGTCATCGTTTCATCCTGGCTCCAGCTGGAAGAGCAGTGGTCGATGATGATATTCTTCTTTGCATAGTTCGTGCCGCTGTATCCGTTCAGCGCATCGCTCTCTCCTCCTGATTCGTTCCCGAGTCTGAAGCGGAGATATCGGATGATCACATGATTGGCCGAGATGCGGAGCGGATATTTCCGAAGACAGATGCCTGCACCGGGAGCGGTCTGTCCCGCAATGGTGATGGAATCTTTTGTGATATGCAGTTCCGAATTGAGAATGATCGTTCCCGACACGCGGAAGACGATCGTGCGCGCGCCGGTCTGGTTCACAGCGTATCGGAGACTGCCGATGGTGGTATTGTCATTAAGCGTGGTCACTTCGATGACACGTCCACCTCTGCCGCCGGCGCTATGCTTTCCCCCGCCGTCGGCTCCGGGAAATGCGAGAGGCTGCGCTGAAAGAACGGTGCTGAAGAGGGCGAAGAGCAGTATACAATGCTGGATCATGAGGGTAATGTATTAGGTTCAGGGGAAAGGTACGAAACTCTTTCTGTAAGATACACAGGAATCATACTTCAATACCGATCCGGCTCATTCGCACTTTCCGATACGTACGCCTCAGAAAAATCACAGTTATTTCAGAAAGTACTGCCGGAGAGAGACAATCCCTCCGGCAGTGAGAGAACAATTATTTCACGAACATCATTTTTTTCGTCTGGACAAAATTACCTGCCCGGAGCGTATAGAAATAGATACCGCTGGACAATGCGGAAGCATCGAACGATACTTCATATCCGGCGGACTGCTGGATCTCATTCACCAGTGTCGCTGTTTCCTGGCCGAGCAGATTGTACACCTTCAGCGTGACCAGACCGTTCACCGGCACCTGATACTTGATGGTCGTGCTGGGGTTGAACGGATTCGGATAGTT
>CALRIY020000122.1:0-10609 GCA_943364975.1 Synechococcus sp. UW140 | reverse complement strand
GCTTCGGACCGTTGCGGAACGACTCGGGACTGTTCCGGAGAATTTCACCGCCAACTCAAAACTGGTGAAGATGCTGGAACTGCGCCGGACATTCAATGCAGAGACAAAGATCGATTGGGGATTTGCCGAAGCGCTGGCTTTCGGCACACTGGTGCATGAAGGAAATGATGTCCGTCTGAGCGGCGAGGATGTCGGCCGGGGAACATTCAGCCACCGTCACGCCATACTGTATGATGCGAACTCGGCGGAAGAGTACGTTCCGCTGCAGCATATCCGCGAAGGACAGGGGACAGTCTATGTGTATGACAGCCTCCTTTCCGAATTTGCGATCCTCGGATATGAATTCGGATACAGCGTCTCCGATCCGTTGTCCCTCGTACTGTGGGAAGCGCAGTTCGGTGATTTTGCGAACGGCGCGCAGGTGATCATCGATCAGTTCATCGCTGCGTCCGAAGCGAAATGGCAGCAGCCGTGCGATCTTGTTCTTTTGCTGCCGCATGGGTATGAAGGTCAGGGACCGGAACACTCCAGCGCCCGTCTCGAACGGTACTTACAGCTCTGCGCTGAAGATAATATTCAGGTCTGCAATCTTTCCACTCCGGCTCAGTACTTCCACGTACTTCGCCGGCAGATGCGCGATGCTCAGCGCAAACCGCTGATCATGATGACGCCGAAATCACTGCTGCGTCATCCTCTTGTCATATCCTCACCGGAGGAATTCACGGAAGGGAAATTCCATCGCGTGATCGATGATGCGGATGCTGCGCCGGAGAATGTGAACCGGATCGTCCTCTGTTCCGCGAAAGTATATTATGATGCGCTGCAGATGAAGAAGGAAAACTCCCTGAACAATGTTGCGCTGGTCCGTGTTGAACAATTCTATCCGTATCCCTCCCCGGAACTGAAGGGGGTCTTCGGGAAGTACAGCGGTGCTGAAGATGTTGTCTGGCTGCAGGAAGAACCGAAGAATATGGGAGCGTGGAATTTCCTGGCGGACCGTCTGCGGGAGGATATCCTTCCGACACAAAAATTGCGGTATTCGGGAAGATCGGCCTCCGCAAGCACGGCGACCGGTTCGCTGAAACGTCATCAGATGGAACAGGAAGATATACTGAAAGATGCATTGATGTAATGAATTACAGCACGAACGCTCCGGTCAACGGAGCGTTCTTTTTATTATGGAATTGATGGAGATTTACAGACTATGAACAGACCGATCATTATAGCAACACTCCGCTGGCTGGCGACTGCATTCTTCCTTGTTGCCGGTGCGCTTCATTTCGTCATTCCGGAATTCTATCGTGCGATGATGCCGGCGTTCATACCGTTCCAATCTTTCTTCATTGTGCTGACCGGTATCGCGGAAATGGCGGGGGCGATCGGCATTCAGATCCCGAAATACCGAAGGCTCTCCGGCATCCTGATGATGGTGCTGCTCGTCGCGATATTTCCCGCGAACATCTATGTGGCGATCGCGCAGCCGGCCCTGCCTAATATGGATTATGAGCCCGCATCCATGTGGTGGCGACTGCTCCTTCAGCCGTTGTTCATTGCCTGGATCTGGGCGGTCAGTGTCCGGAAAACCGAACCCACCGTCTGAGGCAGTTTCCGGGGCGTTTGACTTTATTCCAAAAATCTGTATCTTTGAAGAGAACATAGGAGAAAAAGAACCGAAAATTTGTTAGAGATTGATCCGTATAATGATGTTTTATCCATTCATTTCTCTGACAAATCCGACCGAATTTCACTCAATCGTTGGAGAGGAATTCGGTTTTTTCATTTTAGAGGCAGTATGAAAACACGAAATGTATTCATTCTTTTATTGATCCTGCCGGTCCTGTCGTTGTCCCAAACCTTCGGGAAATATTCCGGCGAATTCATGGCGATCGGCGTCGGCGGACGCGCGCTTGGTGTAGGAAGCGCGTATGCCGCTTTGGCGAATGATGTTATGTCGGGGTATTGGAATCCGGCCGGTCTCGCCCGTATCGAATATCCGCAGATCGCGATCTCTCATGACGAACGGTACGGTAATCTGATCAACTACGATTTCGGTGCGGTTGCATTTCCCTCCGGTGCAAACAGCATCAATATTGAAACTCAGGAGAAGGAATACCGGGCGGAATCGTACGGATTCAGCATCATCCGGCTCGGTGTGGACGGGATCCCGGATACGCGCAATGCGTGGGCGGACAGCAACGGGAACAGGGTGTACGACGAAGCGATCCGTCCTGACTACAACGCGATCACCTATTTCAATTGGAGTGACCTCGTCATCTATGGTACGTACGCAAAACAGTATTCGGAGGATCTCTACTTCGGCGCAAACGTCAAACTGATCCGCAGAAGCGGCGGGGGATTCCACGGTACCGGAATAGGATTCGATCTTGGGGTTCAGTATTTCGCAACAGCGGATCTTGTGCTCGGCGCCAATCTTCAGGATGCCACGACCACACTCGTTTCATGGAGCACCGGTACGAATGAACTGATCACTCCGACACTGAAACTCGGCGCGGCGTATATGCTGGAATTGTTCGACGGGAAATTGACCCCGGTCGTCGGTGCCGACGTCCGGTTCGAGAACCGGCGGTTCTCTGCCGGTGCAAACCTCGGCCCGGTCAGCATCGATCCTCAGGCGGGAATTGAATTCGATTACAAGAACCTCATCGCGGTCCGCGCGGGATATAATGAGATCGGAAATCTTACGATCGGTGCCGGGATCCATCTCCGCAAACTTGATGTCGATTACTCTTTCGCCAAATTTGACGCGGCGGACCAGCTCGGCAATACTCACCGCATTTCCCTCCGTCTGACATTACAGGAAGACAAATACCGGCGTGGAGCGGAATAATCTTTTTCCTGTGCATCGGGGCATCAATGGTGCCCGCTCCGCCGCGCTCAGTCTCCTGCGGCGGAGAATTCTTTACATAATATTTCCTGCTCCATATAAACTCCTTTCTGCCGCCTTATTTTTCTCTCTCTGCCTGTTGCTTGCATCTTGTTCAGCACCGGTCCCCGTTCAAAAGAATAAAATACCATCTCCCAAAAGAACTGCACCGCAAACCGTTGCTGCACAACCAATGCTGCCCGACGGGTGGGCGGATATCACATCCCGGGCGAGGATTCCGCAGATCAAACAATGGATCGTCAATCGGGAATACTCCGCGACCATGGTGCTGAGGGAACTGCAGACCGATTCATCAACATACACTATGCTGGCGAAGGAAGATCTGACATTCATTGCGGGGATTTCGCTGAGAGTGAACGTACCGCAGGATGATCCGGATTACCGGGTGACGCGCGTTCCGGCGGCGGATGCGAAACGAAGGAGTGCATCGTATGTCTATTCAGAGAGGGGATTGCTCCGGCGAGTGGTGGTCTTCCGTAAACAGAACAGGATCATGGAACTGGAACTGATGCAGGAACAGCCGGGTGCTCAGTTCGACGGTCTGACGGAGGATCTGATGGAATTTACGGGGATGCTGCTGGATCGCTGATCATTTCGTCTTCAGTTCGAAGACACCGTTCCAGTCCTTCGGCGGTGCTTTTTTCAGATACGCCCGTGACCGCATCAGATAGAGCTGCGACGGTCCGTCGTTCGGGTGGATCTTCAGCGCGAACTGGAATTCATCGATCGCTTTTTTGAATTTCCTTTCACGATAGAACATCAGGCCAAGATTATAGATCTCGGTCACTTCCTTCAATTCATCCTGAATATCCTTCCGGTCGCCGATCAGCTCATAGACCCGTATCGGTTGTGTCTTTCCTTTCACGATCAGATAATCAAGTTCACGGCAGAGAAGTTCGTCCTTCACCAGTTCATGTGTCCGTTCACTGATCATGATCCTTGTACCGTAGGTCTTATTCGCGCCTTCCATCCGGGAACCGAGGTTCACAGCATCGCCGATGACGGTATAATCGAACCGGCTCGATCCGCCGACATTTCCCACCACCATGAAATCGGTATTCAGTCCCATGCGGACGAGGAGTTTCGGTTTCCCTTCCTTCTCCCAGCGCGCAGCGATCTCGTCGATCTTATCCTGCATCTGCAGTGCCGCACGGCACGCACTCATGGCATTGTTCGGCAGGGGCATCGGGGCTCCCCAGACTGCCATCACGGCATCACCCACATACTTATCGAGGGTGCCGTCATTCTTCAGGATGATCTCCGTCATTCCGCTGAGGTATTCATTCAGGATGCCGACGAGGTCCACTGCATCCAGTTTTTCGGAGAAATTCGTGAAGGATGCAATATCGGAAAAGAAGACCGTCAGTTCTTTCTTTTCACCACCCAGCCGTAGTTTCTCGGGATGGGCGATCAATTCATTGACGACCGTAGGATTCAGATACTGGCTGAACATTCCTTTGATCATTGTCTTTTGTTTCCGTTCCGTCAGATATTGATAGACGGCACTGCCGACATAGTTCATCACCACCGCAGCGATGAGCGGGACCACCGGCAGGATGAGATCATACCGGGCAAAGACAATATAGTAGATCTGAAGGATCGCATAGATCAGTCCTCCCGAAAGAAGGACGGCAAGAACCTCATACGCTGCATCGAACCGGGACTTGATGGATTTCATCCATGTCACTCCGGCAAAGGTCAGCACAGACAGAAGGATGATCAGGAAGGATTCCCGTACAGCGGGGAGCGTGGAGAGAAAATTCCGGTGAATAAGGGTTTGCAGCGCATTCGCGTGCAGCTCAACGCCGTACATCAGATTCTTATCCTCGGCGCCGGACTCCGAAACAGAGACATTGAAGAGGTCCTTCGATTCGGAAAAATACGGACCGATGAGAACGATCTTGTCCTTGAACGTGCCGTCATGCAGAAGTCCGAAATTCGGATCGTCGAAGACATTGATGGAGGTGTTCAGTTCCCGTTCCTCTACGGTCTGGAAGAGGGAATCATCCAGCACATTCACGATGTCGAAATCCTTGAACGTCTTTCCGGCGAATCCATGATAGTTGATCAGCATGGAGACATCATCGAATTTCGGTATCAGCATATTCCCAACGATGAAATGATCGTCCGTATTTTCAGCATGTGCCGTGGAAGGAAGACCGATCGATTTATTCAGGACCGCAAACGCGAAGGAGGGGATATACCGTTCCTGCTGCGGCATCTTTGCGAACGGCATATACCGCCGGTACACTCCGTCCACATCGTTCGGCACGAACACACTTCCGATGGAACTGTCCGCCGTATAGAAAATGGAATGGAAATTCTCATCCACCCGCTCGATTGTGGCCTCTTGTTCCACCAGATCGGTCTTGCCGGCGACGACGACATTACGGTACTCTTTGATCGCTTGAAATAACTCGTCATCGTGATGCGGTCCGCGGATATCGGGCTGCTCGAATGTGAGGTCGATCCCGATGGCACGGGCACCGGCGCGGTTCAAATTGCGGACCGCACGGGCATAATAACTCCGCGGGAACGGGAAGCGCTCGGGGACGGTGGTCTCGGATTTGTCGGAGATGGAAATGATCACTACCTCCAGCGAATCCTTCGGGTACGGAAGCGGTCCCCGCTCTTCGAATGCTCTGTCGATGAAGGTGAGGGAGGTCCGTTCGAAGAATCCCAGTTCCAGGAACGGGTCCTGTACGAAGAGGATCACGATGGACGCAATGCCGATGCTCACGCCGAAGCGGTTGAGCCAGATCCTCGATGGCCGGTCTTTCGTGGGCGAATTCATGTTAAAAATCGATCCGGTAGAGCAGACTGATGTAGGAGTCGTTCCTGCTGGTCGTTGCGGTCGTGAGCGCCGAGGAGGAATTTGCGATGAATTGCACCTGCAGTACGGCGGTCTGATGTTGTGTTATGGAATATTGAAGACTGGTCTCGAACAGCGTCCGTGCAAGATCGCCGAAGGTCGGAGCAAATGTTGCGTTCAGACGCAGCACGTCCTGATAGATCTTGTATCGTCCGCTCAGGGAAAGTGTCTGGTAACTGAGTGTTGCCTGCGAACGGTTCCCGAGCGTATCCACCTGCGGATATTCGAGCGTGCTGAATGAGAGACCAACGGTGCTTTCCAGTTTCGGATCATGCACCGTACTGCCGAGCAGGATCATGTTGAAAGTCGAGATATCCTGTTTCTTGATGGTCCTGTCCCGCTTGTTGGAGATATCGATATTCAATGACACATTGTGCCTACCCCAGTATGAGAAATCGTAGGAGGTCTGGAGGAAATACCGGTTCGTCCTGTCATCCAGCGCCCTCAATGCGATCTGTTTATCCACGGAAATGAGTCCGCTGGTGTCCGAATTGAGCGGATTGATGTTCGTATTGACGCCGTATCCAACCGTGATATTCGGATAATCACGGGAGGGATAATACGACACAGCGGTATTGATCGTGGTATAATCCGTTGTGGTGACCTCACTCGACGCGGTGTTGTTCGAAAGTCGTTCATAACTTCCGGTGAGGAACAGCCGGTTGTCGAGCAGTCTCAGTCTGTCAATGATGTTGAATCCTTTGATATCTTTCCGGAGTGATGTGGCGCTGGCGGAAGTATAATCCTTCCCGTGAAAGAGATAGGATGCTTTCAGAAAGTTCCCAAAATAATAGAAGGAGATGCCCGTTTCATAAACGAGGGATGTTCCGCCGGATGGGTTGATCAGATTCTCGTTCGGCGTGACGAACAACCGTACGAGCGGCAGATATCGTTTCAACTCGCTTCCTTCACTCGGAGTGAATGTTCCGCGGTTGACCGCCGCATCGATGCTGTCTTTGGTGAACTCTCCGGTGGAGACGTCCACATTCGTGAGACTGATCGCCGCCTGCGAGGTCCATTCGATCCTCCGGTCATCAAAAGCGACCAGCAGATCGGTACCGAAGATCACATTTTCCTGAGGTTTAATGGAGGTGATCTGTCCGGAAGCGAACTTGTCTGCTGCCTTCATGTAAGTGAGTCCCCACTGGAACTTTTCCCCTTTGCCGAAACTGGGACGGACGATGAGCATGTCACGCTTGAACGTGGTGGGAAGTCCGTTGAATTCCGTCCGACGGAGCAGTTCGCCGTTTGCAACATTCAAATTGAATCCGCCGAGGAGCAGATCGAACGTGAAGCCGCGCACGCGCCGGCCGTCCATGATCGTATACGGGAATTTCGGGTAGGCATCCCCGAGTCCGAGTTTTGCATATCGTGCATCGAGTCCAAGATAATATCGGTTCTGCGGCTGGTTCTCGCTCTTTTCTTCGGAGGTCAGGGTCAATTGAGCATTCGCCCGGAGGAATTTAGCATACGTTCCGTACCCCCGTGCATCGAGTCTGTTGTAGGTTTTGCTCTCCCCTTTGATGCTTTCGCTGCGGGTCTCCGCCTGTGCATTTCCGTTCCCCTGGAACGCGCTTTCGATCACCTCCGCCTGTTCTGCGGTGAGAACGGTGAAAGCACGGCGGGTGGAGGAGAGTTCCTTTCCGTCCGCATCGAACGTCTGAATGGACAGGGAAGCGCTGCCGCTGAATGCTGACGCAGGGATCGCATCGGGCGGGATGATCAGCAGATCATCGTAGATCACCATACTGCCGGAAAGGTCCACGCCGTTCAGCTGTATCTTCGTTTTGGCTTTGTCCACCGTCGTGTCGGCATAGACAAAGGAGAGGGAAATATAGGTCTCCCCTTCACGGATCTGTTCACCCTCTTCCGGGCTGAGAATGATCATTTCGGAAGCAGCATCTGCCGGCTTCGGATCGACAGCGATTCGGGCGGGATTCACCTGCGGATTCTCGAACGGGAGCGATTCGGACGAACCGCTCTGTGTTGTGGCAACAATATAGTATTCAATGAACGGTGCGATCACATCCTCTGCCGGGATCTCCGTCACGGCGGAATCACGCATGATCTGCATCTCCTGCGAGCGGAATTCATTCTGTCCGAACGGACGGAAGAAGAGCACGACACGGGAAAGTTCCGAGGATTGCTGAACTTCTACGGAGAGAGGGAGGAGCGTTTTTTCTTCCGCCACCGGCGGACGGACGGACTTAAGATAGATGTTGATCTGTGCTGCCGACGGCAGTGCAAAGAAGAGAGTTAAAAGAAAAATGCGGGAGAATCGGTTCATTCGGTATGTTCGGTTGAAAAATAAGAACGCCTGCAATCTATCAAAAGTGCTATAGAGTTGCAAGCGTTCAGGAATTGCTGTGCACGGTGTCAGCGTGCAGTTCTATTTATATTCAATGATCATGGTCTTTCGTTTTCCGCTCGGATCGGTGAACGGGACTCGGAGTTCGTTCTTCTGTCCTGCCTGCACCGGAAGGGCGATCGGATTCGTCTCCGCAGATGCTGCGGGAGCGGTGAACTCCGAGCCGTCCTTCAGCATCAGAGATGCATAGACGGAGATCGAAGGCGAGAACACATCGGCAGCCGGGATCGTGAATTTGGTCGAACGGTCGGTCAATCGGTTTTTCAGGATCTTGAATCCCTGTTCAGCTTTCGGGCGATAGAACAATGTCACTTCCCCTCCGGAATTCTTCAGCGAGTCAAGCGTAATGGATGCTTGGGTCACTTCCACCGTTACGGAAAGGTCCTGATTCTCCTTGCCGACCGGTGCATTCACCGTCAAGCCGAGCATGATGCCGGACGCGGAAGTGGAAGAATCCTGCGGCGTTCCTCCCTGATTGCTCCCTTCGGATTTTGTGGTATCTGCCGTTCCTTTGTTCAGCAGCCGTTTTTCTTCCTGCGACGATTCCTCTACTTTGATCGTTCCGTCGGACATTGAATACGCGGTCTGTCCGGCTTTCACATTCAGCATGGAATTGGAGATAAGATTCTTGAAATCGACATTGCCCGATCCAAGGATCAGGACGTCATTACTGTCCAATCCGGCGATGAGCAGACCGCTCGTTCCGCGGATCGAAGCGACCGATGTCGGTGTCGTGAACTCGAATTTCTCATTCGGCCGTTTCTTCACCTGGAATCCGACCTCGCCCCGGCGGATATCGACATTCTTGGAAAATTCTCCCTTCGCGATCTCGCCGCTGATGGTCACTTCGGAGCGTTCCTGCACACGCACGATGGAGTTCTCAAGGAACTTGATGATGGCGAAGGAATTCTCCTGCGTACGAACGACATCTCCGGCGATCAGCGGTGTTGCGGGCTTTGCCGGGGACCAGTCCTTTGATGCAGTTTTGAACTCTACAGTGCCGACCGGTTTGAAGACGGTCGCGACAGCTTTTTTCTTCTGAGAAACTCCCGGCACTGCAAGGCAGAGGATCAGGAGCACGGAGAGAATTGTTGAACGATTCATAATTTTTCCTTTCATCCTCTTAGTCCTCAAAACGGACGGAGATGATCCTGTCTTTGTTCTCGATCAATATTTTTTGAAGGTCCTGAGGACTCAGCACAACACCGTTCAGCGTGATACCGCCGGCATTCAGCTGAAGGTTCTGGTCCTGGATGAAATTAAAGATGCTTTGATATTCACCGCCGCCGAATGTTGTCTGCAGCACATTCACGACAACCTGTCCCTGCGGATCGGCGATCGCAAAGGAGCGGATGGTCCGGATAGGCGAGACATCGAAGCCGAATGCGGTCGCAATCCCGTCCAGAACGATCACATACATTTTACCGCGTTCAAGCTGACGGGGTCCGCGGATGAATTCCACACCGGGTCTGCTTGCAGCGCTTTGCGGATAGGTGAACGAACTGAGATTGCCGGCAAGTTTGCGGTCGATCCTTACCTGAAGAAACGGGTCCGAGGCTCCGACAGCATCCTCCAGAGATTGATGTTCTGTACGTAATTCAAAAACGGAGATCATCACCGACCGTGTATCGTAGGTCCATTGGAACTGGGGAAAAGGAGTCGGATAGATATATCCATTCGTAAAAGGAACATCGAGTACCGTTGTCGTCGGATTCGTGACATTTACAGAGCGGTAGATCTGGATCGGCGCTTCGGTGACATGTATGCCGTTCACCGAGTCCACCGTGATAGTGATCCGGATCTCATACAGACCGGACGGGACCCGTCCGCCGCTGGTCGCATCCAGTACTTTATCCTTCAGTTTGCTCTTGAGTTCTTTATTCACGGAATATTCCAGATCGATATCCGATGACGGATCATCGGAATCCCTGCTCGTGAAGATCCTGCCGCCGACCGGTATGAGGAACGGTTTCTTCGTCCTCGCCTTACCGTCTCCGAGGAACATCGACGCCGCCTGCTTATCCTCTTCAAGCGTGATGATCGCTTCGATCTCCATCATCGCTTTCACGGGCACCTGTGGATTGGTGTTGTTGAAGAAGGAGAGCGAGAAGGAGGAGGGAGCGATATCCTTCAATTTCTCCGCCAGCGGATCGACGAGGACTGATGCATTGATGATATCCGCATCGGTGATCGTCGGAACGACGTTGATCGATTGTCCGCGTCCTACTGCTGCCGTTAAAAGTATCAGCAGGAACGACACATAGAACTTTTTCATAATGAGCCTTTCATGATATTCTGTATCTAAAATAGGGCATTTTAGAGACTGGGGTGTGCTAATCATCACCGGACGTATTGTGTGTCACGCTTGGACCAAACAATATGGCAAAATGCCGATTGAAATGGACAATTGATGCCAACGGATGTACCGGAGAAAAGCATCCAATTCTTCCTCCGGCCCCCCGGT
>CALRIY020000121.1:0-10648 GCA_943364975.1 Synechococcus sp. UW140 | reverse complement strand
TATCCTCTTCGATGTATGCTCTCGCCGCATCCAGTCTGTACATGATGAAATTTCCCTTGAGTGAGATCGCTTTTTCAAAGTTTGAGAGCGCTTCTTCCATGTTTGCCCAGCCCAGTCCCAGCGGCCATCGGACCATCTTGGACTTCTCGCACAATTTCGCATGTGTTCTGCCGAGGATGTAATAGGCGACATCATTGTTCGGATTGAGGGAGATCGCTTTTTCACAGTCCGCTTTTACCTGTTTCACAAAATCGATGGCGCTCCACACTCCTTTGAATAATGCGACCCTTCCGTTCGCGATTGCGCGCCGTACATATCCCATCGATTCGTTCGGTTTTACTTTGATCGCTTTCTCGGCATATTCAAGGGATCTCTGATAGTATTCCAGCTGCTTCTCCTTGTCGCTGTCCGTCACCCCCGGCAGATGTTCGCCGATGTCCACATAGCTCCGGCTGAGTCTCCACAGCACGTCAAAATTGCTGCCGTCCAGCTTTTCCGCCTGCTGCAGGACGGCGAATGCCTTATCGCGTTCGAATGTCTGCAGGGCAAACTGGTCCGCCTGTGCGACCAGTTCCTGAACAGATTGTGCCTGAATCAGCGCGGTGAAGAGTATGAACAGTGCGGCGAGTATTTTCATTGGGATTGATCCTTTCGTTGTGCCCTGATAGTACGAAGAGGGAAGAACGAAATCAACAGGAAAGAAAGAACTGTTTGCATCTTGAGCAACTTTCCTCTAAACTCTCACTGTATGAAACGTGAATTGACCATCATTATCGCCGGAACATTCCTGTGGTGCGCCGGCTTCATCGCCGCCCCGCTGACAGGAAGCGAACTGCTGTACCGATGGTATTCTCCTGTCTGCCATCAGTTTGAATCCAGATCGTTCACTCTGTTGGGGGAACCGTTGGCGGTCTGCATCCGATGTACATCGATATATGGGGCATTCCTTTTTATGCTCGTGCTCATTCTGGCCTCCGCTGCATTGCGTTCCGTCCGTGTTCGAACGGTGCTTCTGCTGATCATTTCAGCATCGCCGATGGCGGTGGACGGACTGTTGACCCTCTTCTCGCTTCATGAATCCACAACGATCTCACGCATCCTGACCGGTGTTCTATTCGGGGGAGGCATGGCGCTGCTTCTCCACTTTCCGCTGTCAGAAACTATCCATCCATTTGTCACAAAAAAAGAAACAGCATATGAACTCAAAGCCTGATAAATTCGTCTCCGCACTGTACGGCGGACTGCTGATCGCAACGGTCTGGTCGATTCCCGGATTGAATTTCCTGAATTGTCTCTGCTGCGCCGGTGTGCTGATGGGAGGGTTCCTGGCGGTGTTGATGTATCAACGGGAACTGACGGAAGGGATGGAACCGCTGACACGTGAGGATTGTACTCAGCTGGGGATCATGGCCGGAGTGATCTCTTCCGTTGCCGCTGTCGTCATCCAGCATCTCGTTGCGTTGCTGTTCGGCAATATCGCCATCGACATGATGCTGCAGATCGTTGAGCAGATGCAGATGGATCTTCCGCCGGAATTCTATCCGATGGTGGAGGAGGCGAAGAATACCGATCCGAGTTTCATCGGATCCTTCCTGGCAATTTTTATCTATATCCTGCCGAACACGCTCTTCTCTTTCCTCGGTTCACTCATCGGCTGGAAGGTTTTCCAGCCAAAACAGTAGTACGAAGCGCAGCTTCGTCTTATTTTGTTTTTCGATAACCAACCTGTAGGACGAAGCGCCGCTTCGTCTCATTGTAATCCGTAATAATCTTGCCTGAAGGACGAAGCGCTGCTTCGTCTCATTTTATTCTTCGCTAATCTTACCTGTAGGACGAAGCGTTGCTTCGTCTCATTGTAATCCGTAATAATCTTGCCTGAAGGACGAAGCGCCGCTTCGTCTCACATTCTTTTTTGGTAACCTATCCTGTATAACTAAACGCAACTTCGTCTCACGTTCTTTTTCGATCACCATTCTGTAGGACGTAGTGACGCTTCGTCCTACAATGTCCTCCCGTTTAGGGAAATATTCACATTATTTCGAATCTCATCTACGTTCAGGATAATTATCAATAATTTCCTATTGTCACCCCCATTCGGCAACAATATTCTTGCGAAGAACGTCGTAATCATTTTTATATTAACGAAGAAGTAAGTACGTGCATCGATCTGTTATCAAATATAGAACTCGATAAATGGATTACTATCGCCGCCATCTTCCTCATATTCTACCTCAACAAGCAATATTCTCCGTCACGTTTCGCTTGGTGAATACACTGCCTTTGGGTGTCATCGTAAAACTTAAAAAAGAATTTTATATCGAAAAACACAATATGCTTCTTCAAAACAAAGCTCCTGGAGTAAAAAAAGTGTCCGATGAAATCTACAGACAATACTTTTTGAAATACGATGAATATTTGGATGCCGGATCGACAAAAAATAAATGGCTCAAAGATAACAGGATAGCAAATATTGTTTCGGATGCGATCAAATACCGAGACAAGCACGAGTATGATCTTGTTTGTTTTTGCGTTATGCCGAACCATGTTCATCTGGTGGTTGAGATCCTTGATCATCATGCTCCCGCCGGTCAAGGGACCACAAGATACTTAACAAAGATACTCCAATCATTGAAGAGCTATACTGCAGTAGAATCAAATAGAATACTAGGTCGGTCCGGTCAGTTTTGGCAGCGTGAGAATTACGATCGGGTGGTCAGAAATGAGAGGGAATTGGAAGAGACGGTTAAATATATCCTGTATAATCCTGTCAAAGCAGGCCTTGTAGCGAATTGGAAAAACTGGGAACACTCCTATTGCCGATACGACATCTTGTAATGTAGGACGAAGCGTTGCTTCGTCTCATTTTGTTTTGCACTAATCGCAACTTTAGGACGAAGCGTTACTTCGTCTCATTTTGTTCGGCGCTAATCTTCACTGTAGGACGAAGCGTCGCTTCGTCTTACAAGTAACGAATATTATGGCTTCAGCACGATCCTGAACGTCGTCCCTTCGCCGATCGTGCTCTTCAGTACGCTCAATTTACCGTTGTGATACGTTTCGATGATCCGTTTGGAGAGTGAAAGCCCCAATCCCCATCCCCGCTTTTTCGTACTGAATCCCGGACGGAAGATATCCTTGTGGTACGTCGGATCGATCCCTTTTCCTGTATCCCTCACATCGATCAGGGTCTTCTTCCGTTCTTGAGTAATGGTGAATGCGATCGAGCCTTTCCCGTCTTCCATTGCATCCAGCGCATTTTTGATCAGATTTTCGACCACCCATTCGAACAGTTCGCTGTTCACCTTGGCGGTGACACTTCCGGCGGAATGGATGGAGATATCCACTTTCTTTCCCATCTGCGGGATCCGTTTTTCAAAATACTGGATCGACCGGCTGATGAGTTCAGTGATATTCTCTTCCTTCAGGTCCGGTTTCGATCCGATCTTGGAGAACCGGTCCGCTACTTTCGTCAGCCGGCGGGCATCATGCTCGAATTCCGAGACGGTCTCCAGTATCTTGGGCGAGGATTCGGACTGGTGTTTCAGCAGTTCGATCCATCCCATCATGCTGGTCAGCGGTGTCCCCAGTTGATGCGCTGTCTCCCGTGCCATTCCGACCCAGATGTTGCTCTGTTCACTCCGTTTGATGTAGCTGAATCCGATATAACCGACGAGGATGAACAATGCAGCAATGGACAATTCAATGAACGGCAGCCAGCGGAGTTTGGTGATGAGCGGTGATTCGCCGAAATGCACTTTCTGAAGAACAAGACTGTCCTGATAAGTGACCAGGATCGGATTATTCTCAGCATCCATCTCTTTCAGCATCTCGAAGAGAATGGTGGTCCGCTTCTCCGCGGAATAGGTTGAATCCAGCGTGATATTCTTCGTCGTGCTGATCTCTGTGTCGTCCCCGTTCGTCAGGATCACCGGGAAGTCGATCGCTCCGATGATCTCATCGAAAATGAATGTGTAATCGGTTCCCGCTCCCGGGTTGCTGTTGGCAAGATATTCCACGGAACGGGCATACAGCGCCGCCGTCTCCCGCTGCTTCTTCTGCAGTTCGGAGACGAGATCATGTGTATAGAGCAGAATGGGAATGATGATGCACAGCGCCGCAGCGAACAATGCGATCTTGATCCTGCCGGATTGTGGACTTCTCGTGTTCAGCTTCATGAGTGTAGAAAAAAAAGGTCACGCCGCGGCCGGACGTGACCTGAATGCAGTGCAGTGTCAGCGAACGATCGTTTGATCGCGGCGTGCACCGACGGAGACGATCGAGACCTTTACTCCGGAAAGTTTTTCGATCGTTTCAACATACTTCGCCGTTCTCTTCGGCAATTGTTTCCATTTCTTCGCTCCGGTGATGTCCTCATTCCAGCCTTTGTAGGACTGATAGACCGGTTCAACTGTTTCAAGCGTATGGACATCCGTCGGGAATGATTTCAGCAATTTACCGCCGCTCTTGTATCCAACACAGATGCGGATCTCATCGAAACTGTCCAGCACATCCAGTTTCGTGAGTGCGATCTCGCTGATGCCGTTCACCATCAGGGAATACTTCAGGCTCACCATATCCAGCCATCCGCACCGGCGGGGTCTGCCGGTCGTGGCGCCGAATTCATGTCCGATCTTTCTGAGAGTCTCTCCCGTCGTGTCATTCAATTCTGTGGGGAAGGGTCCGTTACCGACACGCGTGGAATATGCCTTGACGATGCCGATGATGGAGGAGACCGACGTGGGGGGGATCCCCAGTCCGGTGCATGCCCCTCCGCTCGTCGGATTGGAGGATGTTACATACGGATATGTTCCGTGATCCACATCCAGCAGTGCGCCCTGTGCACCTTCAGCAAGGATCCGTTTCTTTTTTCGGAGTGCGGTGTTCAGATACGTTGCAGTATCGGTGATGAAAGGATCGATCTTTTTGTCGAATTCCTGGTACTCATTCACCAGTTTGTCGATGTCGATCTCCGTTTTCCCGTACACTTTGCTGAGGATCTGATTCTTCTCTTCGATGTTCCGTGTCAATTTTTCCCGGAGCACTTTCCTGTCCAGAAGGTCCACCACCCGGATCCCTGTCCGCATATACTTATCGATATATGCCGGTCCGATCCCGCGGCCGGTCGTGCCGATCTTCTGAGCTCCTTGTTCGCGGATGGAGTCCAGCAGTTTGTGGTACGGCATGATCAGATGCGCGTTGTGGCTGATGAAGAGACGGCCGTCGATCTTGATCCCGAAGGATTTGATCATCTCGATCTCCTCCATCAATGCGGCGGGATCGATCACGACACCGTTTCCGATCACACATTTCACGTTCTTTTGAAAGATCCCGGAGGGGATCAGATGAAGGACATAGGTCTTGTCGCCGATGACGACCGTATGACCGGCATTCGCGCCCCCCTGATACCGTGCGACGATGTCGATCTTCTCGCTGAGCATGTCAACGATCTTCCCTTTACCTTCGTCGCCCCATTGAGCGCCGACAATGATTGAAACTGACATAGAATTGATTTCGAAGTAGTTGAAGAAAGGATGGTTTTTCAGTTGCAGTATAGCAAGAATTGTCCCGAATCTCAAATAAGAAATATCCTCCGTCCTTCCCTCCTTGCAAGTGCATTCATTTTTGAGTAATTTCTCTTCAGACATTATCGTATCGATCCCAAACAATGCCATTACCGAAAAAAACTTCCTTACTCATATCAGCCGCAGCATCAGGAAAATCCAGAGAGGAAGTTCTTGCCCAGCGCCGCCTCGATTCCCGCGCCGAGGATTCACGGAATATCAAAAAAGCACTGAAAGGGGACCAGGTCGCTTATCGTGCCATCCTGAAGAAGTATCATGACCAGGTCTATAACCTGCTGTACCGCATGGTGCATGATAAGGACGAAGTGGAGGACCTGACCCAGGAAGCGTTCATCAAAGCGTTCAATTCGCTGAAGAATTTCAACGAAGAGTTCGCCTTCTCTACCTGGCTCTATAAGATTGCAACGAATAACTGCATCGACTATATCCGCAAGAAGAAATTGGCCACATTCTCCATTGACAAGCCGCTGGAATCCAAGGACGGTGAATACAGTTTTGAGATCCCTGATACTACGTATGAGCCCGACAAGGACCTGATCGCCGGCCAAAGGACGAGGATCCTGGAAGAAGCGGTCAACGCGCTTCCTGAGAAGTACCGTCAGGTGATCCTGATGCGTCATACAGAGGATAAGGACTATCAGGAGATCGCGGACGAACTGAAACTGCCGTTGGGGACTGTAAAAGCCCATATTTTCCGCGCTCGTGAGATTCTCTACAAACGCCTGAAAAGGAAGATCCAGCACTATTAGCCGAAACTCTTTCCCTCCGGGAACGTAATATTCTCTCAGCCCCCGACCTAATATTAATCAGGCTGAATTATGAAAACGACCATCCTCACATATCTTTCCTCTGCGGTTCTGCTGACAGGGATCCTTTCTGCACAAAGTCTTCATCGGGAAGTAAAACGGACCGATGAAAAAGAAGTGCGGGTCAAGATCGAATCTTCGTTCGGGTCAGTCAACATCGCCAAAGGGAATAAGGACCGAATCGTTTCCGTTTCCTATAAAAAGAAGGAACGGAAAGATGATGCAAAGCTCGATCTCAATTATTATGTGAACCGCGGCGTCGGCGATCTCCGGCTGGAGATGCATCCTGAAGGATCTGAGGTCCGGAGCGACGGCGATGAATCGGGTGTGCACATCAATGCGAATGTCAATTTTAAGACCGATGAATGGTACATCGAACTTGCGGAAGGACTTCCGCTTTCAATCGATGCTGAACTCGGGGCCGGCAAGAGCGATTTCGATCTGACCGGACTGATCATCAACGATCTCGCCATCTCGACCGGCGCGAGCTCCTCCAAATTGAACTTTGACGAGAAGAATACCGGCGAGATCAAGACCCTGCGGATCGAATCCGGCGTCAGTAAATTCGTTGCAAATAATCTCAATAACGCCAACTTCAGCAGAATGGAGTTCGACGGAGGTGTCGGTTCATACTATCTCGATTTCGGCGGTGAATTGAAGAAGGATGTCAAAGTAGAGATCAATGTGGGGTTGGGGTCCATGACCGTTGCCGTGCCGAAGAAGATCGGACTCCGCATCAAATATGAGGATAGCTGGCTCTCCAATCTTTCGCTGGACGACGAAGAATTCGTCCGGAAAAAGAAGGGGATCTACGAATCTCAGAATTATCTCACAGCGGAAGGGAAGATGGATATTTACATCGAATCAGGACTCGGAAGTGTTAAAATAAGACGAACAAAATAATCACAGTGTGAATCTGCCGGGCACCATCGCCCGGTTTTTTATTCTCTCCATCCCTATGCCGGACAATATCGTTTTCCCAGTTTTTCTAACCCTTTCATTCCTCTCACTCTTCATCGGGTCCTTCGCCGGATACCTTGCCTATAAGAATTCACATACACTGGCGAATGAGATGAAGATGATCCTCTGGGCGGTGATCGCGGTAGGGTGTGTTGTCTTCGGCGGACTAATCTGGGCGTGGTTCCTTATTCCCATCATTCTGAATCATCTCTAATATCGGCGGACAGCCGGTCTCCCTCCGCTCACTTCACCCCATAAAAGAAATACGCCGCCCCGCCGAATTCCTGACGTCCATCTTTCTTTCGCAGCAATGCTGCTGTTCCTCTCCGGTAGGCTAGGTGAGGATTGATCTCCGAAGACATTGAAGCGTAGAAATTCTCCCCGAATGTTCTGCTCATTGCTGAGGTGACGGGATAGTGGTTGACAATAACTGAACCGGATCCGTTCATCAGCCACAGTAGCGGATGCAGAGCGGAGATACTGTTTGATTCCGACCGGACATCTGACAGATAGACGATCTGGAACGGATGCAGCTGCGCGAAATCGGAGACCGGAAAATTCACGCCGGCTTTGGAAGTCGTGCCGTCCGACAATGCAAACCGATATGTTCCGTCCCTCTCCTGAGAGAATTGTGATGAGATCTGCAGGATCTCACCAACCGAAGATTCCAATCGTTCTTTTGTAGCGGTCTGATTGTTGTTGACCTGGATATTACGGAAGAAACTGCGGATATCACGCAGTTCGAACTCCAATCCCCACCGCGTATTGGACGTGAATCCAAATGCAGCCGTGCTGTTGATGAACTTTGGTGCGGCAGGCGGAGCTGTAGTGAATCCGACATGCGGCAGATAGGAGATGCCGGTCCTTTCGATCACAGGTGTTCCCCGATCGGTCAGTGAATGAAACGGGAACCGCTCGTGGGATAACGGCGGAATGATGATCACTCTTGGAGACCGTCCGGTCTCAGCCGGTCTCAGCAGGAAGTCAAACAATTCGCCCGCAAGCACCGGAAGTTCCCTGCCCTGGAGTGCGGATGGTGTGAGCATTGATTGGAACTGCATCATTTTGTTCTCCAGCGCATAGCCGAAGGAGGAGAGTTTCACGGCTTTCAGCTCCTCATCAGGCCGGAGCACGAAGACCCACGCCTGATTCTGTGCGATGAAGTAGTCCAACACGGTATGGGATGAAGGAAGAGACGCGGTCACTGTTTCCGGAACCGATTTTTTTGAGAATGTCAGGAATGAAAAAGACGGGAATTCCCGGGAAAGGGTAACGGCATCCGACTGCGCCCTGCTGCGTGCGTATGAGATCTGCTGCTGGAGTTTGTTCAGATAATTTCTGTTCCGTACCGTACTACTGCCGGATAAGGAATGGAACGATTCCAGAATATTCTGACGGAGGATATTCCTTGATTGGCGGAACGCGGCAAACCGCTTCTCCTTTTGCGTGTTGATGAACCGAAGCGAAAGTGGAGTGATGCTGTTGGTGAGGGTAAGAGTCCTAAGGGACTGCTGGTACGCGTATGCTTCTGCGTTCCGTTTCACTTTCAGTAATTGAACGATCAGATCGTTCGTGAACCATTCTGCAGCGGATGGAATGGATGCGTTCCCGCCAATGAGTCTTGCAATGCTGACAGGTCCGGTGAACAGTCGCGGATCGATGTCAGGATCGCTGAATTTATCAAAGGCGCGTTTATAAAAAGTGATGGCACCGTTGTCATCTCCGTTGGATTCTTTCAGCCGGCCGAGCCGGTGAAGTGCA
This sequence comes from Synechococcus sp. UW140, assembly GCA_943364975.1. Taxonomy (GTDB): domain Bacteria; phylum Bacteroidota; class Ignavibacteria; order UBA10030; family UBA8401; genus UBA8401. Next base: position 1,539 of record CALRIY020000121.1, on the reverse strand, counting down.
ACGGCTTCTCCAAAAAGAGCACCGCTGCGGGTGAACAGGGTCATTGCCTGTTCGTATAATTGTTCGGCGCGTATGCTCCTTTCCTGCGGATCGTTGGTGAGGCGCTGAGCAAGACAATCTCCGATCCTGATGAGCAGATATGACTGGGTGAGCTGGCCGGCAGCTGTCCGTGAAATATTATACGCGCGGATGAAATGCTGCTGAGCCTCATCAAAGGCATAGTGGTGGAGGAACATTTCTCCCAATCCGATGCGGGCTGTGATCTCCGCTTCGGGCAGGAGTGAAGGGTCCTTCGACTCCGACAATGCGATCACCTTGCTGAATTCGGTTCTGGCGAATGCCCATTCGCCGGCAAGTGAGAAGGCATGTCCTGCGGCAAGTGAAAAGCTGATGCGATTGGACATCGGATCGGAGGCAACCAGCGCGGCCGCCTCACGATAATATCCGAAAGCTTTGTCGGCCTCCCCGAGACCAGCGGCAGCCGTCATGCGCAGCTGAAGGGCTTCGATCTGTGAAGGTTTATGCTGAAGTTCTTTCGCAAGGTTCAATGCATTCAAGGCGGAGTTCGAGCAACGATCATATTGATGCAGAGATGCCTGAAGACTCGCCAGGTCGAGGGCTGCTGCCATGGCGATATGACCCAGACGGTAAAGTTTGCCGTTATTGTGCGTCTCGTTGAGCAATGCTTCAGCATCTTCGGTCTTCCCAAGCTGAAAATAGATCTTCGCCGTCTGCAGCATGGTCTGCAGTTCAGCGCTCCTGTCCGCACCGTGACGGTAGATCTCCCGAAGTGCCGCAAGTGTCTCTAATGCAGGTGTCAGTTTCCCCGAAAGCAGCTGGATGGTCGTGAGTGTGGAATAATTCTCCGCGAGTTTTGCTTCATTATTCGCTTCGGAATGGAGGGTGATGCTCTCAGTAAGAAGTCGTTCCGCTTCGTCATAGTTCTGACGGTTCATCTCTTCCAATGACTGCTGAGAGAGAATGTCTGCTTTTTCCTGCGGTTCTCCTTCCTGGCGGCCGCAGCCGACAGCGAGAAGGAGGAGCATAAACATGATGAGGCCCGGAGCGTTCATTATTTCAATATAAGAAGAGCTGTTTAAAACAAAAAGTCCCGCGAGGCGGGACTTTTTGTGAATGACTGATTGTGAAAATTAGAATGCGAAGAAGATACCGGCGGTAGCAGAATTCTGCTTGCCGATATTATAGTCTGCATTGATGTTCACAACGAGAATGCGCAAGCTCAGTCCGACCGTGATACGTGACGTATTTTCACCTTCCAGTTCGAATGCGATACGCTCAACCTTTGTCGGTTCAGCGGCATTCGGTACGAAATCATAGGCAAAGTTCATTTTGGAGGATTCCAGCATGAAACCGCCGTACGGTGTCACATTCAGGAATGCAAAACCGAACTGTTTGCTGACGTTCAGTCCGAATGCAGTCGTTTTTGCTTCCATTAATGTTCCGATGTTCAACTTCTGTGTAAAGAAGCTTGCGCTGACATCCACGATCGGAATCGGGAGCCACATTCCGAGATTATGC
>CALRIY020000120.1:0-10659 GCA_943364975.1 Synechococcus sp. UW140 | reverse complement strand
CCTTGCTCATGAGATCAACACTCCGCTCGGATACGTGAAGAACAATATTGAGATGATGATCACCAACCAGCAGACCATCAATGAAGTGGTGGAGAAATACCGGAAACTGCTCGACATGCTTGTGAACGGCGTGGAAGAAGGTCTCGAAGAAACGGTGACGGAACTCGCCAACGTCTCCTCCGAAATGGAGAAGAATACGGTGCTCGAGGACAGTAAAACGATGCTGTCCCAGGCGCTCGTCGGTACGGACCGTATCCAGGAACTGATCCGCAACTTGAGGGAGTTCTCGCGGTTGGACGAAGCCGATCTGGCAAAAGTGGATCTGAACAACGCTCTCGATGCCACACTGGTCATCGCGAACAACGTCATCAAGAACAAAGCGGTCGTCAAGAAGGATTTCCAGCCGAACCTGACCGCAGAATGTTATCCGGCTCAATACAACCAGGTCATTTTGAACCTGCTGACGAACGCCGCTCAGGCGATCGAAGGTCAGGGAACGATCAACATCCGCACCTACAAGGAACCGGGCAATCCCGATATGGCCGTTGTGAAGATCTCCGATACCGGAAAAGGTATTCCGAAAGAGAATCTCGGAAAGATCTTCGAACCGTTCTTCACCACCAAAAAGATCGGTGAAGGGACCGGACTCGGACTTTCGATCTCATACAAGATAATCGAGAAACACGGCGGCTCCATCAAAGTGGAGAGCGAAGTCGGCCGCGGAACGGATTTCTATGTCCGCATCCCGACCGTTCAGCCGCGGTCCTCTCGCAAAGAGGCAGCAACAGCCTAACCAAACTGAATTATCGAACTGAACCCATTGAAGCGTAAGGAGAATATATGAAGATCAATTTGCCGCCGCCTGAAGAGAAATCCAACATTCTGTTCGTTGATGACGAACCGATGATCCTGTCATCACTGAACATGCTGTTCAAAAGTAAATACAAGGTCTACCTGGCCGAGAACGGATTCGACGCGCTGGAGATCATCAAATCTGTCCCGATCAAGGTCATCGTCAGCGATCAGAGAATGCCCGGCATGCTTGGACATGAACTGCTCCGTCAGGTGAAGGAGATCAGTCCGAACAGCGTGCGTATGCTGCTCACCGGATATTCCGATCTGGACGCCATCATCGGCTCGGTGAATGCGGGAGAGGTCTTCCGGTTCATCAACAAGCCGTGGCAGGGAGAGTTCATGCTCTACGTCGTGAAACTCGGAGTGGAGATCTATGACAAGGTGTCGAAACTGCAGGAAGAAGAGATGCAGAAGGTGGACGAGGCAGTGACGGAAGAGAATCCCGTCTCCGGTCACCGCGTGCATATCGAAGTGGAAGAGGCCAGTCCTACCGTGCTCTTCGTTGATTACAGCGAGGATGAGACGGGCAAACTGGTGGACAAATACGGCAGCGCGTTCAATGCGGTCGCCGTCAATTCCATCGATGCGGCATTTCAGGAAATGGCAAAGAAACCTGTCTCCGTCATCGTCAGCAACATCAACTTCGGTGATGTGGACGGGGTCAGCTTCCTTGACACGGTCCGCCGCGAGTACCCCAATACCGTTTCCGTCATTCTGACGGAGGTGAAGGATGCTCAGCTCGCGATCCGCTCCATCAACGAACTGAACGTCTTCCGGTATCTGGTGAAACCGATGCCGGAGGATCAGATCTCCCATACGCTGGAGAAAGCCATCGAGCGGAGCAAAGCCTTTAAGGCGACACCGCATAAGAATGTGCTGAAGATGGCGGAAGAGGTCGCACCGGAGAAATTCGTGAAGAACGAAGAGAGCACGCTTCGTCTCCGTCTCCGTGCAGCTCAGGCATTGCTGAACAAGAACAAACAATGATCGATGCTGCGGAATCAACGGCGCCATGGTCGTGATGGCGCAGCAAACACAAGCCCCGCCGCCCCACGCGGGGCTTGTTGTTTGCACGGAATGCGGAACGGCGGTCTATACGCAGTGAACGGAATCCAACCCAATCATCCATAGATGCAGAATCTTTCGCAAAAAATAATCGGTGCTGAACACCTCACGGAAGTGATCACATTCCTGAAGAATGCTGATAAATACATCCGTCAGGGAGATATCCACGCCGCACTGGAGGAGATCCTGCATGCCCGCGAGAAAAATCCCACCATCATGTATGCGCGGGCGTATGAGGAATACGTCCGCTCGGTGCTGATGAAACAGACGGACGAGAGCGAGAACGGCGAGAATTCCAAAGCGGCGGTCATTCAGCAGCTGATGCCGACGCTGGAGAAGATCCTCGACCTTGCTATCAAAGAAGTGAAGAGAAGCGCCGTCTCCGCCTACAAGCAGAAAGAAGTGTTCGCCCTCCAGCGCAAACAGGAGGAGGAACAGAAGTTCGAGGATCAGATGAGGATCCGCGGAATCGCCAAACGGATCGCGGACTATCTGCAGCGGGCGCGTGATCTTCAGAAACATCACGGATATCATGATGCGCTGAACGAAGTGGCGCGCGCATTCATGCTGGATCCGACCGATGAACGTATCCAGCAGGTGGAAGAAGAGATCAAAGCGGCGCAGGAAGTGTACAATAAACAGCAGGAATCGCTCATCCGCGTGAAGCAGATGGAGGAGGCCAAGCGGCGGGAGAAACTCTTTGCGCAGTGGCAGCAGCAGCGCCAGCAGGAGAAGATCCGGGAGGAACAGCAGCGTGAAGAAGCGCACAAGCAGGCCCGCTCCCAGAAGATCCGCGAATATCTTCAGATCGCACGCGGGCTGTTTGCCGAAGGACGTATTGAGGAGACCTTGAGCCAGCTGGCATTCGTGATGGTGCTCGATCCGCTGAACGAAGAGGTCCTCAGTCTGAACTGGAAGATCCGCGAAGCACAGGAGAAGAAACAGGAACAGAATCTCGCGATCAGAAAACAGCAGCTCGAAGAGGATCGGAAGAAGACCGAGATCATCCGGCAGACGGTGAAGAAGAACCTGGAGAAGGCCGAGGAATACCTCTCACTGAACAGATTCTCCGAAGCACTGCGCGTCATCACCCAGGCGTACTTCATAGATCCGACCAGCGACGAAGTGATCGTCATGGAGAAACGGATCCTTGCCGCCGAGGAGGAGATGCTCCGCACGGAAGAGATCCGCCGGAAACAGGAGGAAGACGAACGGAAGAAACGGCAGGAAGCGGAACTGCACCGGCTCTCCATCGAACAGCAGAAACGGGAACAGATCCGCGAACGGATCGATATGGAATCCAAGATGCTTAAGGACGAAGAGGAGATCCTCCTCTTCCTCTCCAAAGCGCGCGGATATCTCAGCCAGGGGAATTACGAGGAAGCACTGAACCATGTCGGTCAGGCGTTCAAGATCAATCCGTTCGACGAAGAGATCGGCAAACTGCAGCGCGAGATCCTGGACAATCAGCGTAAGGCAAAACTGGCCCGCCGTCCCGCCATGAACATACTGACGGAGACAGAGCAGCCCGGCAATCGCGAGGCCATCGCCGCCATCGCGATGCATAAGGAGAAGGCCAACGAACTGCGCCGGCAATTCCGGTACCAGGAAGCGCTGGATGAGATCGCACAGGCGTACCGACACGACCCGACCAACGAAACTCTCTTTGCGCTTGAAGGGGAGATCCAGCAGGAGTTCCTCAAGTATGAGGAGGAACAGCACAAGGTACAGGAATCCACGAAAATGGACCAGGGTGTCCGGAAGAGTCTCGCGATGGCACGCGAAGCCCTTTCCCGTGAAGACTTCGGCGTTGCTTTGGCGTGGGTGGATTATGCAGCGAGTTTCGATATGAAGCGGTACGAAGTGCTGCAGATGAGGGATGAGATCGAGCGAGCCGAGCGGAAGATGGAAGAGCAGAAAGCGAATGAAGATAAGGAACTGGTCATCCAATTCCATTTAAGCAAAGCGATGGAATTCATGTCCGAGAAACGCAATTTTGAGGCGATCTTTGAGGTCGATTTAGCCCTTCGGCTGAATCCTTCCCATAAAGGGGCCCTTTCGATGCGGAAACGGCTGCACGAAACCTCCGGCGAATCGGTCATTTCATAAGGAATTCCCCGGTTAGAGATTTCTAACCCGCCGAAGAGTTGACAAATCTATGTTATTTCTTTAAGATTGTATCACCTTGCGGAACATCGCAATCCAATAATTATGGCTGGACAGTCCGAAAATACATCATTGCCGACCTCTGAGCGTCTGAAAGAAGTGGCGCTCCTTCTGAAACAAGCGGATAAGCTTGTGAAGGAAGGGGACCTCGCTACTGCCTTGACGCTCATCGCGAAAGCGCGTTCATACGATTCGCGGCATCTCTACGCCCTGGCGTACGAGGAACGCGTTCGGACCTTATTGACCACCAAACAGGCGGAAGAAGCGAAACGGGGAACGAAGCAGGCGCAGCCGGCAACGTCGTCAACTCCGACAACTCCATCATCCCCGGCATCATCATCCGCAGCACCTGCCGCCGCTCCCGAAGAGCCGTCGCAGGAATCGAAGATCGCTCCGACACTTCAGCATCTTTCCAATCTTGCTATCATCGAAGCGCAGCACAGCGCCAATGTCGCCGCACAGCAGGAACAGGCGGTCGAGCTGCATAAAAAAGAGGAAGAGGAACGATCCAAGAACGATGAATTGCGCCGCAACGCCATCGATGCGAAGATCACCGCATTCCTGAACCGGGCGAACAGTTATTTCATCCGGAAAGAATATAACCGTGCATTGGACGAGATCGCCCGGGCCTATCTGCTCGATCCGGTCAACGACAAGATCCATGCGCTTGAAGACACCATCCGCAAAGCGCAGGAAGATTTCCGCCGCGAAGAGGAATCGGATAAACAGCGGAAGATGGAAGAGGAGCGTTTGAAGCGTCAGGAGATCATCAAATCCCAGACGCAGCAGTATCAGAAGGAAAAAGAAGAGAAGGTCAAACGCGAGGAGCAGGAACGGAAGCGGGCACAGGAAGAGAAGGTGAAGCAGTACCTTCAGCATGTGAATGAACTGTATCTGGCCAACAAACTGGATGAAGCCCTCGGCGAACTTGCTTTCGTCGTCGTGATCGATCCGCTGAATGAGGAAGTGCTGCGGCTGGAGCAGAGGATCCTGGAGACACAGGAACAACAGCAGCAGCAGCAGTTGGAGCTCTATCAAAAGCAGCTGGAGGAACGGCAGAAGAAGCGCGAAGCGATCGTTGCCACCATCAAGAAACATATTGCGAACGCGGACCAATTGGCGAAACAGCAGAAGTTCTCCGATGCGCTGCGCACCATCACCCGTGCGACAGTGCTCGATCCCGTGAACGAGGATCTGCAGGAATGCGAACGCCGGATCCTTGCGTTGCAGGAGGAATTCTTCCGCCACGAGGAGGAGAGCAAACGGGAACTGCAGGATCAGATCCGCCGACAGCAGGAGGAGGAACTGATCCGCCTCGAACAGACCGACCGTTCCCGCGTGATGAGCGGCGAATCAGAAGAGGTGCTAGCCCAGCAGAAGATCGACAAGGAGAAGATTGAACAATACCTGGACCGCGCAAGGAAGTTCCTCTCGGAGAAACAGTTCGAAGTGGCACTGGGAGAGGTTGCGCTCGCGTTCATCATCAATCCTTTCGACGAGAACGTGAAACAGGTCGAACAGACCATCCTGCATGAACGGGAAGAATACCAGGCGGCGCAGAAGAATCAGGCGGAGCAGGCGGCACTGAACGAACAGAAAAACAAGAATTCCGTCGTCGAGAAGATCCAGATGCACCTTGCCGAAGCGGAACGGCTCCGCAGCATGCAGCAGTTCAGCAAAGCGTTCAACGAAGTGGCGAAAGCCTTCATCCTCGATCCGTTGGACGAAGAGATCCAGCGTTATGAACAGAACCTGCAGGTGGAATTCGACGCATTTCTGTTCGAGCAGCATAATAAGCGGGACAACGACGAGAAGAACACGATCATCAACCGGCACATCCAGCATGCAACGGAATTCCTCGACCGGGAATTGTTCGAAGAGGCCTTCTCGGAGATCTCCAGCGGATTGGCTGTGGATGAACGGAACAACGACCTGCTCAATCTGAAGCAGCGCGTTACCGTCGCAGCGGACCAGTGGAAACTGAAACAGCGTGAAGAAGCGCGCAATCTGGAGATCCAGAAACTGATGGTGGTAGCCCGCGAATTCTTCACGGTGGAAAAATTCGACGAAGCGGTCATCGCTGTCAAGAAAGCGCTCGAGTTCGATCCCGCCAGAAAAGAATGTCTCGCACTGCTGGAGGATATCGAGTCCGTCGTCGCACAATCCAAGGATGTCCGGCGCACCGAACTCCGCACCGAGCGGATCGCGACACATCTCTCACAGGCACAGAGTTATCTCATGTCCAATATGCTGGATAAAGCACTTGTACAGATCCTCTCCGGACTGATCATCGATCCGACGAATGAGGAACTGCTGAAGATGGAACAGCGCGTCATAGCACTCCATGAAGCGCGGCTGAACGAACTTCAATCCACCACGTTCTCCTCCAATGCCTCACAGCCGAGGATCTCCAAGGAGGAACAGGAACGTCTCATCCGCATCCATATCCGTGTCGCAACGGAATTCCGCGCACAAAAGGAATATGCCAAAGCGCTGGACGAGATCGCGCATGGTCTCACCGTGGACATGCAGAATCTTGAACTGCTGGGGCTGGACGGCGAGATCCGCGCTGAACAGGCGGACCACGATCTGAAGGCGGCACAAGGTCTGAAACTGATCTATTCAAGCGGACAAGCGGCCGGATAATGAGCCTTGACTCCCTCACAACTCTGCTTCGGGAAGTCCATCTCGAAGTAAAACGCAATCAATACGCACCCGCGCTGAAGATCATCCGTGATGCCAAGATCATCGATCTGCACAATCTCTATCTCTCCGCCATCGAACATTTCGTCGCAACGCTCCCGCTTCCCGGTTCACAGGGATTCTCCGCTCAGCAGGCCGCCGAACACGAACAGATATTATCGCTGATGATCGAACGTGCGGTGCATGACCGCGAGCGGCGGACATCAAAACGGAGTGAAGGGACTGCGGCGGTTCCGGACGAGCGGCTGGTGATGCTGGAGAAGGTGAAGCACAGTTATTTTCAGCGCGCTGATGAGTTCATCGAAGCGAAGGAATATGGACGCGCGATGGAGGAGATCCAGCGGGTCTATTTCTTCGACCCGCAGAATTTTGTTGCAAAGGAATATCAGCAGAAGATCGCCCAGCTGGCCGATCTCAATAAGAAATAGTACGGAATTACTTTGCGATCGTGATCAGCTTCGCCAGGGTCCTGATCGTTTTCGGATCGAGCGTGAATGATTTCACATCGATCTTCTCGTTCTTCAGGTCCTTGTAATACAGCAGTCCCCGGACAGACCGGGCTGACGTCATACTCTCCACCATCTGTTTGTTTCCCACCACCACGAACTTCAGCACATGTTTCGCATCATTCTCGTTGCGGAACCCTGTCTTCTGTACTTTCATCTCCGATGTCGGTTTTCCGTCGATAATGAACTGCATGTGTGTGTTGGCAGGAAGCTGAGGTTTCAATGCGGCGTTGAATTTCCCGATCTCTTCAAAACGGAATGCGTAGAGAAGTCCTTGTCCCTGACGGATCTCGAAATCTGGATTGAAGACCAGTTCGTATCCGAGCAGACCGTGCGTCGTCAATTTGTGCTGAACGTTCAGCGGTGTGCTGAAGGACATCCATCTGCCCGGTCCGTGTTCCTGGATCGAATAAATATCATCGTCCTGTGCCGAAGCGGTGAAGGTGAAAAGGAGCAGGAATGCGGTAAAGGTGATAAATTTCATGGTCGGGTCTCCGTTCAGATGATTTTGCTGCTTAAAAATAGCGATTTTACCCACAATTGTAAAGACAACAGTTTTTTTTTTCTGTTTTTCTTGATAGCTTGTCCTCGTAACTTAGGGAGCAGCAGGTCGTATAGAGAGTCCACACATCACTAATCGAATGACATTCTCCTTCACTAGAACCCGGCAATTACGCGCAGCATTCATTCTCCTCTTCATCGTCCTCTTCCTGCAGGCGGTGATGACGCTGTACACGTTCTTCAGCACCCCGACCGATGAGAATACATTCCGGAATGCCCCTTCACGTTTCATGGTGGTCAAGAATTTTCCGGCTGCACTGACCGCACAGCGTGCCTCTGTCGGTTCCCGGCCTCCCAACATCAATTCCCCCGTGGACTCGTTGATCGCCGGTGATCTGATCCTCTCCATCAACGACGGTAAAGTGAGGACGATGAAGGATGTGTACGATGCGATCGATCAGAGCCCGCGGGACGAGATTCGGTTCGAACTACTGCGTCCTTCCAGCAACATGATCATGACCTTCGTCGTGAAACGGAATGCGATCGTCGAGGATTTTCTTGTCCTCGTTCCGAATTACGTCATTGTGACGGACCTCTTTCCCGGCGGGGCATCCGACCGCGGCGGGATGAAGATCGGCGATCTGATCCTGAGGATCAACGAACAGGAATTTACCTCCGATCTGGAGGCGGACCGGATCCTGCGTCTTGGACAGATCGGTAAATCGCTGAAGTATGACATTCTCCGGAACAACCGCTTCATTGAACTGAACATTGTCCTCGCAAAATTCGGCATCCCGATCTCCACGCTGGTCTTCACCTTGAGCGGACTGGTCTGGATGGTGATCGGAGTTTTCATCGCCGTCTCCCGTCCGAAGATCTTCGCCGCCAGGATCCTCGGCAGTGCATTCATGCTCATCGGATTCATGATCGCGATTCAGCTCATCCGGAGGGATTTCTTCATCACGCCTGAGGTCTTCATCCGCACCGTGATGAATATTGCCGCGATCTATTTCGGGTTTACGTTCTTCTTCCATTCGATGCATTATTTCCCGCTCGAACGGACCGATCTGATCGAAAAGAAATGGATCGCTCGGGGATACTACATCGTTGGGGCCGTCACATTGGCAACGGTTCAGCTGACCAATTCACCGTACGGACTGATCCTCGCAGTTCTGTATCCTGTCGTCATCCATTTCAAATTCCGGAAAAGTGCGCCGCCGGAATATCGGCGGCTGAATGCCATCATTAAATGGACCGGTATCTCTGTCGGTGCGGCATTGGCTGTTGTTGCTCTCCTCTTCAACAATTCATTCCAGACGGTCGGCATCGGAGTGTACGGAGTCGTGTTAAGCTTCATTCCGCTCTCGTATCTTTATACGATCGGCCGCTACCGGCTGCTCGACCTGAACTTCCGCATCCGGAGGAACACCCAGTATACCGTGCTCACGTTCTTATGGGGAGCGCTGGTGATCTACGGTTTGGTATGGACATTCTTCCGCATACCGTCGCTCGAACTTCCGCAGGCGAACATCGTTTTCACCGGCACGGCGATCGAGATCAACGATGCTCCGGAGCTTTCGTCTCAGCGTGAATCGTCCGAACATATTATGCTGATGACCATCGCTATCATTGTGACATTCCTCGTGCTTCGTATCCGCCGGTTCGGGCAGAAGTTCATCGATAAGAAATACTACCGACTGCAGTACGATTACCGCCGCGCATCATTCGAACTGGGTGAAGTGCTTGCGGCGACGCTCAGTGCGGAGGAACTGGCGAAAGGATTGGTGCAGAAGCTGAGTGAACTGATGAAACTGAAAAGGGTCGGGGTGCTGTTCTTCCGCGATGAGGCATCATGCTCCTGTCTCTCGGCGCATGGATTCGACGGCAACGGCTGGGAGCGGTTCTGTGTGATGCACGAGAAGGAACTGATCAACAGCATCCGGCAGTTCAACAATGAATTCCGGGTCGATTATCTTCCGGCGGTGCTGAAGGATGAATTCCACCGGGAGGGATTCCATTACGGAATTCCGATCCGCTCCAAAGAACGCCTGATCGGCGTCCTGCTCGTCGGCGAGAAACAATCCGAAACGACCTTTCAGCAGGAGGACCTTGCCTTCCTCGCTTCCACAGCGAAACAAGCCTCCGTTGCGATCGAAAATGCCTTCCTGTATGAAGAACTTGCGGAAAAAGAGCGGATGAAACATGAACTGCAGATCGCACGGCGTATTCAGCTGGACTCGCTGCCGCAAAGCACGCCGAAGGTGAACGGACTGGAGATCTTCGGCACATCCGTTCCGGCGATGGAGGTAGGGGGGGATTTCTTTGATTATCTCTCCAACGGGAACGGCAAGTTCACCGTCGTGATCGGCGATGTGAGCGGCAAAGGGACCTCTGCTGCACTGTACATGTCCAAAGTGCAGGGGATCCTCCGTTCACTGCACGGATTCGAGCTGAGTCCGAAGGAATTATTCAACCGTGCGAACAAACTTCTCTGTCAGGACCTGGAGAAACGTTCCTTTGTGACGGTGCTTGGAGCGGAGTTCAATACGGAGAAACGAACGATCGTTGTCTCGCGTGCAGGACATCTGCCGCTGTGGCATTTCGATGCCCGGAACAGGAGCATCACAAAGATCCTTCCGCGGGGGCTCGGTCTCGGTCTGAATGACGCTTCGATCTTTGCGAACGAGATGGAAGAGAAAAAGATCCTGTACCACGCCGGCGATGTTTTCGTGTTCGCGACGGACGGGGTTACGGAAGCGCACAATGAGCACGGCGATTTCGGTGAAGAGCGGATTCATCAAATCGTGCTGGAACATCTCGGTGCTTCTGCTAAAACGATCCAATCAACGCTTCTGCACTCCTT
>CALRIY020000119.1:0-11245 GCA_943364975.1 Synechococcus sp. UW140 | reverse complement strand
CGCATCGCTGAGTCTGCTCATCCTCGTGCTGCTCGTCGGAAAACGTGTTTACGGTTCGCAAAGCTGGCTCGGTTTCGGCGGACTGGGCATTCAGCCGTCGGAGTTCGTGAAGATCACCACCATGCTCGCGCTCGCGTCGTTTTTAAGCCAGAGCGATGTGAAGGCAACGGACCTGAAGGACCTCGTGAAAGCGAGCGCGATCCTCGCCCTTCCCATTCTGCTGATCATGCTCCAGCCTGATTTCGGCACCTGTCTCACTTTTGTCGCAATGTTCATTCCGGTGTTGTATTGGGCCGGTGCATCAAAATTTCTGATCATCATCATCATCGCACCGGCGTTCGTCGCCGCCGCGTCGGTCTTCGGCACAACCCCGTTCCTGATCGTGCTCGTCATTCTCGGCGCGGGACTGTACATGCTGCGGAATGAGAACCAGTTCTTCGCCACACTCGTCTTCGGCGTGAATGTGGTGGTCGGATTCTTCGTGCAGATCGTCTATGACAAACTTCCGCTCTATCAGCAGAAACGTATCGCCACCTTCCTCGATCCGAACAACGATCCGCTCGGCGCCGGCTACAATGTCATCCAGGCGAAAGTGGCGATCGGTTCCGGAGGATTGTTCGGGAAAGGATTCATGCGGGGAACACAGACGCAGTTGAGTTTCATTCCGAAACAGTGGACCGATTTCATCTTCTGCGTGCCGGGAGAGGAGTTCGGCCTGCTCGGCGGTGTGGTCGTGCTCGGATTGTTCGCCATTCTGCTCTTCCACGGCGTCCGCCTCGCTTCCATCGCAAAGAACAAATTCGGTTCGCTGCTCGCGCTCGGATTCACGACACTGTTCGCATTCCATGTATTCGTCAATATCGGCATGTCGGTCGGATTGATGCCGGTGATCGGCATTCCGCTGCCGTTCCTCAGTTACGGCGGCTCATCGCTGGTCTCCTACATGATGATCGCCGGATTGATGATGAATGTCTATGCCAACAGGAAGGAATACTGATCTCTGTTCTGCGTCACACGATGCATGACCTGAACAAACAGATAGTTGACGTTCCGCGCAGGAGTCCGTATTTTTATTGAGTGTTTACGTTCGAACGTTCTATTTGGGGGGATCAACAGACCATGAAAGTATTTCTCTTCTTCAGCGTGATGCTGCTGGCATTCGGATGCAGCGACGATCAGCTGGTTGCCATCACGGACGGGACCGTCTACTCACAATTGACGGTGCGGTACGACAAGAACACCAATAAGACAACCGGAACGGCGGCATTCTGGGAAGGTTCGCAGAGCGGGAAACGGCTCATCTTCAACGGCAATGCGAAGATCTATTTTCAGGATGCGCAGATGGATTACCGCGGTGCGGATTATACATACATACGGGAATTGCAGGATCTTCACGCAACGACGGTCTTCAAATTTACTGATGTGAACAATAAAGTCTTTACGAATACTGCGACCATCAACGTGATCGACTTCCCCATCGCACAGACTCTGGATACGATCGACACCTCGAAACCGCTCACCATCGCATGGAGCGGCATCGCATTGGAGAAACTGGAGATCGTCACATTGAGGATCGGTACGGTGAGTGCAGTGCAGGATACAACGGGGAAATCGAGTGTCACATTCACTTCGTCACATTTCGCGCAGATCGCCGCACTGAAGAACAGCATCTCGACCATGACGATCGAACGGTCCAAATCCCCCGGATTGACCAACGATCTTGGCGGCGGCGGGACGATCACATCGCAGTATGTTGCGCTGACCAAGTCGGTGTATCTAAAATAAAAATTGTCTTACGTTCTCAACTTTTTTCAACAACTGTCACACCGAGCGGAGTCGAGGTGTGACGGCATTTATCACTTTACCACTCCCTCGTTTCACCCAGCTTCAACGCCCATAGATCATCCTTCGATAACAGCCGTTCTGCGGCGACCTCATACATCCGTTTCGGCGGAAGATCCATCGGTTCGTCCGTCAGGACGAATGTTCCCCAATGGATGCCGATCATCTTCTTTGCGCGGACGTCGATGAACGTCTGCACCGCTTCGTCCGGATTCATGTGGACCGGTCTCATCAGCTTCCGCGGTTCGTATGCGCCGATGGGAATGAGCGCAAGATCGAACGGACCGAACTGCGTTCCGATATCCTTGAAATGCGAGCAGTAACCCGAATCGCCACCGAAGTAGAACCGCTTCTTTCCGAGCACCGCGTACGAACACCAGAGTGTTTGATTTCTGTCGTTCAGCCACCGGCCGGAAAAATGCTGCGCCGGCGTGCAGACGATCTTCAGTCCGTTGAACGACGCTCCCTCCCACCAATCCAGCTCCTCCACGTTGCGGATGCCGCGCTCCTCGAACCAGTCCCGCACACGGAGCGGGACGAAGAATTTCACGTTCGGATTCAGATCGACGATCTCCTCAATTGTGGATTCATCCAAATGGTCGTAATGATTGTGCGAGATCAGGACGAAATCGATCGGCGGAAGTTTTTCGAGAGGCATTCCCGGTTCCGATACGCGCGTGCTTCCCGTCCACTTGAACGGACCGACACGGTTGGACCAGACCGGATCGGTGATGAACGTGATCCCTTCCATCTGCACCAGCACGGTGGCGTGACCGATCCATGTGGCGGTGTAGGGACGATGTTCTTTCAGAAGTGTTCCGTCGTTGTATTCACGCGGGATATCGATCTTCGCTTCGGTGGAGAACATTTCGGGAAGTTTCTTGATGATCCACGGCGCCAGTTCGGAGAAACCGGCTTCGGCGAAGTTCGGATCGGTGTTGATGAAACCGTTCTCGCCGTGATGGAGCGGCAGCGGTGAACGGCTCTGCGCAAATGCGCTCAGGGACGGGGTCATCAGCGGTGCAATGAGTAATTTTTTAAGGAGAGAACGTCGATCCATAGGTAAAAGTAGGAACTTAATTCTATTAATCGCAAGAATAATGGGAATTTCTTTCAGTGATAGCCTTATTCACAACGGAAAACCAGGCTGATAGTTGCAGAGAACGGCTTTAACAGGGGTGATTGTGCCGATGAACACATCTTTGAATCTCAAGTTCTATTGGCGAATGAGAAATTTATTTTCGCCTGCCGATGATTACGATTCCTCTACTGTTAAATGAATCTAAAATATTCCCGATTATTACTACCGTGTTATCTTTTTGTTTAACAGAAACTAATCTTATCCCTGTTTTGGGAATTACATTGTATTGTTTCCAAGTGTTGCCATTATAATGTGCCATTAAACCAAGTGCGCCTACAATGAAATAATCATTCTCTCGATTTCCTCCTATACCAGACGGAAAGCCAGGAAACTCTTTAATTGCAAACGAATTTCGTCTTATTGTACTATTGGTGGCCGTAGATACTTCATATACACCATAGCGCGACAATACTAGTGCTTTATTTTTATTTGGCACCAATACGCCTGTCAAATGTCCCGATATCGAATCTTTGCGAAATGGGATAGGATCTCCTTCCCAAACTGTCTTCCATGATCCATTCGTAAATTTTAACAATGATGCTGATGATAAAGCATAAGGGTTGCTTCCACACGCCCACAGATTGTCACCATCGGGAGTTCCAGCGATGTCTTGCAAGTCAACCGTCGTAGAAGTAGACATTCGGGTCCAGTTGCTGCCGTTCCAGCGGACGATGCTGCCCCCAATGCCAACACCATAAAGATTGTTCACCGATGTACCCCATAATCCTCCAACAATATTTCCAATAAATTCATTGTCGGAGATATATAGTCCCGGATAATGTGACCATATCGTCCCATTCCAATGCATTACCGAGACGCTTGATCCTGATAAGATATTTGTCGAGCCAAAATTGTAAACAGCATACGTTCTAGACGCTGCGCTAAATGTTGGTGAATAGATATATGTGACATTATGATAATCGACCGAATAGTTACTAAGGCGGATCAAATTAAATCTTGATGTATCTGATACATGAATCTTTCCTCCAATCCATATTTCATTCTCATTGACTATTGTAACGTCGATTAGATCTGTGTGAAAACTTCCGACCGCACCAATCGTATCGATCGTCCACGTAAACTCATGACTCGTCGTATCCAGCGTCTTCGTCATCACCGTGTTACTTGAATCTTTGCGGAGTGAGTTGTCCAGCCGAAATGCCCGGTATGAGTATCCCGAATTGAACTGCGCAGCCGTATCGACCAATGTTGTCTCTTTGCCGAAGAGCGAACCGCTCAGTATCTGCGCGTTGTTGCGGTACAGGGAGAATCCTCTCGGCAGCAGCGAATCGGTAATGGAGAGCTTCAGATAGATCTCGGTGAGTCCGCTGTCCGCCACAGAAAGGAAAATACTCTGTTGGTAGACCGGCGGTTTCTCCTCCGGCGGGACAACGGGGGGCTCCTTCTTACAATTGAGATGCAGAAGGGAGAGAATGACACCAATGATGAGCAGTGATCGGTTCATGTCGGTGAATGCAGTTCGGTATCGTTTAACGTTTGTCGATTAGAAATAAACACTCAGACCGAACAGCACATTGCCCGAGCGGAGGGTCAAGGAAGATTCATCGGTCTCGTACAAGGTCCGTTCCAACGTTGACCGGACATCCCATTCGGATCGGCTGGACATGTGGTAGCTAAGTGATGCGGTATATTCCGCGTGAATGGAGATGCTCCGTGAAGCGAACCACTCCGCACCGAATGTGCCGCCGAGTCCTACCGACCAGGAGCGCGAAGATTCGGAATCATACACTGTTTGTGAAAAACCTGCCTGCGGTCCTGCCCCCGCAAAAAGATAGAGATCGCCGGAGACCGGAACAAACATCAGATATTCCGATGTGAACATGAGATATGCATTCGGATCGGGGGTTTCTTTGGCGAACCGGCTGGAGATCAGCGTATCACCGGAATATCTTTTCACGGTAGTTTCTTCCCTGTTGAGTGAACCGCTGAAGGAAAGACCGAATCGAAATGCATTGGACCGGGTGTTGTGGACCTTGTAGGAGATGCTTTTCCCGTTGAATGTCCGCAGTGCAAGATAATCGATCCCGAACTGGATGCTGCGGGAGGAATCGGTGAGCATCGGTACGGCAACAGAATCCTGCGAGTTCGCAGGTGCAGATGTGAGTATTATGGTGAAGATTAAAGCAGAGAGAATTCTTGTGGTCATCGTTCGCTTTCAAAAAAAATGTTCGTTTTATTAATTCCACTCGTGTCAAGGTTCTCAAACCTTGACACAGGTGGCATATGAAGGTATTGAAGAATTGTCCGTTCAGCAATAACGTATTTACGTGATATTTTTGTATCGTTTTTGTAGAGCCGGATAATTATCCGCTCTGCAAAAACGATAAGATGGAGCCCACCTTAAAGGTGGACTCCATCTCCCATTGATTGTTATACCTATTGTATTCGCACTCTTTTTTCTCTATTCTTTGAGCGTTGTGAATCCTTTTACCGTTCCGTTGCATCCTATCTATGAAGAATACCGCTGAAACACCGAATGACGCAGCATTGATCGCCCGGGTAAAATCCGGGGACGAGCGCGCATTCACCGAACTGGTGAAGCGGTATGAACAGACCGTGTGGGGATTCGCGTTCAAGCTCTGCCGGAATGAGGAGAAAGCGCAGGAATCGTTCCAGGATACATTCATCAACGTCTATCGGAAGATCGGTCAGTTCGATTCCCGCTCCAAATTCTCCACCTGGCTCTACTCCATCGTGGCGAATAACTGCCTGATGCACCGGCGGAAACGGAAACTGGAAGGACTGCTCGAATCCCTGGATGAAGCTCCGGATACGGAGAACGAACACGTGCAGAAACAGCTTGCAGTGTGGGACGATTCGCCGATCGAAACGATGATGAACAAGGAGATGCGCGAACAGCTGGACGAGGCAATCCAGGAACTGCCGGATGAGTATAAAGTGGTGTTCGTCCTGCGAGACCTGGAAGAAAAGACCGCCGAAGAGACGGCGAAGATCCTGAAACTCTCCGTCCCTGCCGTGAAATCACGGCTCAGACGCTCGCGGATCTTCCTGCGGCATAAGCTGCATGGGTTGATGGCTCACTGACATAGGGATAATGCTTTTTCCACGAAAACACCTTCTCTATGTCATGCCCGAATGTTTCTATCGGGCATCCACAATATGGATTCCCGCCAAGAACATGTCCCTAAGGGATCCCTTTGGGACGGGAATGACATCACGTCACAAGAGACGGGGATTTCTAGGTGGAAGAAAAAATTCTGTTGGCAAAAACTTTATTAAAAAACAAAATAAGGTATCTGAAATAACAGCAATCAAAGAATCAATGCAGCAAAAAAAATCACATACGGTTCCCGCAAAGATCAAAGTGCTCTCCTGCGCTGAGGTATACGATCATCTCTGCGATAATCTGGATGCGAAGCTCGATTCCGAATCGTGCCGCCGTATCAAAGCGCATATCAAGGGATGCAAACATTGCTCCTCCCTGCTGAATTCGCTGAAAAAGACCGTTACGCTCTATAAGACATACACCGCTCCGGCCTTGCCGGAATCGTGCCGGCAGGAGCTTTTTGACCTTGTCCGCGCCTCCTCCTCAAAAAAACGTTCCTGACGCTGAATCCTTTTCCAGTATCATTGCATCATATCTGCAGACGCAATAATCACTCTATTCCAACTATTTTCAAAGGATCCGTCATGAAGAACAATATCGGTAACGTTGAACGCCCCATCCGTATCGCGCTTGGACTGCTCATTACTTCACTCGCTTTCTGGGGACCGGAAACTCCCTGGGCATATTTGGGGTTGATCTTTGTGGCGACCGGTTCGGTCCGTTACTGTCCGATCTGGCATGTGATGGGTGTGAACACGAACGCAAAGATCGAGACGGAAAAGATAAAATAACATCAGGCTCAATTTAACATCTCGTTCCCAAATAGACAGATTGTGTAAAAATTGTGTAAAAGTAGATTCGTCACCCTGAACTTGTCCCGCTTTTAGGATTCCGCGGTGAGCGGGATTCGAAAGGCGGAATTTCAGGGTCTTTATATATAGATGCCGAAACACCTGCCCGCCTTACAAAAAACTATTGACAGGCGGGAGTTCGGCATGACGGTTTTCACGCAAACGGAGAGTTCGGGAACGAAAAGATTGCTTCGCTCATAAAGAACATTCGCTCGCAATGACATCGCATGAGAAACAATATCCATAGACATTAACCATCGACAAGGTACGAACATGACAGAAGTATTGACCAAAGAAACATTCATCTCCAAAGTATTCGATTACGAAAAAAACCAGGAATGGAAATACAACGGCGAACTCCCGGCAGTGGTGGATTTCTGGGCGCCGTGGTGCGGTCCGTGCCGTTTCCTCAGTCCGATCATCGATGAACTTTCGGAAGAGATGAAGGGCGAGGTGCAGTTCTACAAGATCAACACGGATGAGGAACAGGAACTCGCTTCCGTGTTCGGCATCCGCTCCATCCCGTCGCTCCTCTTCATCCCGAAGAACGGAAAACCGATGATGGCAGCCGGCGCACTGCCGAAGAACGAACTGGTGAAAGTGATCAACGACAATCTGCTGAAGAGACAGGATGTGACTGCATGATGATGACCTTTCGAACCTTCACCGTTGCCGCGGCTGCTCTCATTCTCTTTGTGACATCATCAACGGCACAAACAACGACGGATATCAGCGCGAAAGAGGCGCGGACGATGCTCCAAAAAGATACGAGCATCGTTCTGCTGGATGTCCGTTCTCCCGGCGAGCACATGGAAGAGCGGATCGCGGATAAACCGCTGATGCCGCTGCAGTATGTGGAGAGCAAGATCGCTCAGCTGGAACCGTACAAGAACAAGAAGATCATCGTCTACTGCCGCTCGGGCAACCGGAGCGGACTTGCCGTGGAGATCCTGCGGGAGTACGGATTCAACGCCTTCAATATGGAAGGCGGCATCATTCAATGGAAACGGGAGAAATTCCCGACGATAAGCGGAAAGCGATAATGGCACCTGATCAAATTTTCATCTATGGACTGCTGGCCGTGATGGTCGGTTTTTACATCCGCAAACAGCTTCTTGCGCGGTCGCTGAATAATTACAGCGGGACGGAAGCAAAACAGAAAGTAAAAGCAGGAAGCATCCTTCTGGATGTGCGCACTGCCGGTGAACGGAGTTCGCTCTCCATCCCTTCGTCCATTCACATTCCGCTGCACGAGCTTTCGTCGCGGATGAAGGAACTGGAGAAGTATAAAGGGAAAGAGATCATCTGTTACTGCGCAAGCGGCAGCAGAAGCGTCAGCGCAGGGATCAAACTGAAAAAGGCGGGATTCACCGCCGGAAATCTTCGCGGAGGGATCGCATCATGGAATTTCTGAAGAAGCTCACCGTATGGCAGAAACGCGGGATCGCATCGTTCATCGGCGGCACCGCAGGATATGCATACTATTATTATGTGGGATGCGTCAGCGGAACCTGCGCCATCACGAGCAATCCGTACATTTCAACGGTCTACGGAATGGCCATTGCCGCATTACTGATCGATTCACCGAAGAAGAACAAAGAAAGTGAGCACAATGGAACAGACGACACCGCCGCCGGTCAAAAAATATAAAAGCTTCACCTATTCTACGAACACCGAATGGAAATCCGACAGACAGGGAACGCTCCGCTCCGACGGTAAACCGACCCTCGACATCTCCAGTCCGCCGGAATTCAAAGGGATTTCGGGAGTATGGACACCGGAGGATCTCTTCGTTTCCGCTGTGGAGATCTGTCAAATGTCCACCTTCCTTTCGTACGGTATGAGGAAAGAGATCCCGCTTGTTTCGTACAAAAGCACTGCGGAGGGACGGTTGGAAAATGTGGAAGGAAAATACAAATTCACGACAGTGACCATCAAACCGGAGATCACGGTCGGCGCTTCATGGACGAAGCAACAGGTGGAAGAACTTGTCCGCACGGCCCACGACAACTGCCTGATCGGCAATTCAATGAATGCGGAAGTGATCGTGGAACCCAATATTATCATACAGATGTAGGACACCTTGTAGGTGTCCTACATCTTTTAAAACAATACTTTATGACCTACGGATTCTCAAAAACAGTGCCGCTCACATTCGACCTGGCAATCGAAAAAATCACGGACGAATTGAAAAAAGAGGGATTCGGCATCCTCACCACGATCGACATGCAGGCGACGCTGAAGAACAAGATCGGCGCGGACATTCCAAAGTATACGATCCTCGGCGCGTGCAATCCGCATTTCTCGCATCAGGCGGTACAGGTGGAACAGGAGATCGGACTGCTGCTGCCGTGCAATGTGATCGTGTATGAGAAGGATGCCGCGGTGCATGTCTCCGTCTTCGATCCGATGGTGATGGAACAGATCATCGGCAATCCCGGCATGAGACCGGTCGCCGAAGCGGTGCGGGAGAAACTCCGGCGGGCATTCGACGCGCTCTAGAAGGTTGTAGAGAAATGATATTTCCCTTTGTCATTGTACCGAAGGATTGCTTCGTCGTCCCGATACCCTTCGACTTCGCTCAGGGTGACATCGGGACTCCTCGCAATGACCAACGACATTGGATACACAAAAGGTTGCGAAAGGAACTATGACATATAGATTTTCAACAACCTGTTAGGATTGATAGGCTCACGCGCCGGTATTATTGTCCCTGCTGTTCCGATTCTCTCATTTTATGATGCATCAGTTCGGCGATCTGTGATCCGCGCATCTTCGCTTCATCCGCTTTTACACCCGCAAAAAGTTCATCCACCGTCTCAATAAAGATCCGCACCCATCCGTCGAAATGATACTGCAGCAGCGGATGTTTCCTGTTCAGGTGCGCGTGGGACTGCATTGGATTCCCTGCGTAGCTCTTTTCCTCCAGCAGCATCGTGGCCCAGAAGGAATACATCACGGGCAGATGTTGTTCCCAGTTCACATTCGCAACAACGGTGAAGATCGGACCGATCACCGCATCGCGGGCGACCTTCTCATAGAACGTATCCACCAGCAGGATAATGTCATTACGATCTGTGATATCTTTTTTCACACCCAATTCTTTGATCTCCTTTCACTTCGCTCTGTATCATCTTTCACAAAAACATTCGGACGGAGACCATGCGGCATCCGTCCGACAACATACGACAATTTATTTTCTTAATCCTTTTAAAGTGATCTGTGCAACAAACCAGACCAATGCAACGATCCCGGCAGCGAAGATGGTGTCGCCGAAAGCGCGCATCCAGCGGAGGGTGGTCATCGTCTCCGTCTGAAGGAACTCCGCACTCCGGGCGTACCAGTAGCCGTATTCCACCGACGCCCAGGTCTGCATCAGTCCCACCGGCAGCAGGCTCAGCGTGACCATCGCCATCAGACCGATATTCATTGCCCAGAACGAGAATTTGATCGTCTTGTTATCCCAATTCAGCGAGGGATTCATGGCGCGGAGACAGAAGAGGAGCAATCCGATCCCGAGCATTCCGTAGACACCGAAGAGAGCGGCATGGGCGTGGACAGGCGTTGTATTCAATCCCTGCATGTAATAAAGCGCCACGGGAGGATTGATCATGAATCCGAACAATCCGGCACCGACAAGATTCCAGAACGCAACGGCAACGAAGAAATAGATCGGCCATTTGTAATTCTGCACCCATTCTTTCGCGCGGGAGAGTTTGATGTTCTCCCAAGCTTCATATCCCACGAACACCAGCGGAACAACTTCCAATGCGCTGAAGACCGAACCGAGCGCCACAACGAGCGTGGGCGTTCCCGAAAAATAGAGATGATGCAGAGTACCGATGATCCCGCCGGAGAGGAAGATCGTTGCCGAGAGTACGGTCGCTTCACCCGCAGTTTTTAAACTGAGCAGTTTCAATCGGGCGAACAAAAATGCTATAACCACAGTCGCAAATACTTCGAAGAATCCTTCCACCCACAGATGCACCACCCACCAGCGCCAGTATTCAGCCACGGCGAGATTCGTATGTTTTCCCACCATCAGTGCTGCGCCGTAGAACGATGCAATGGCGCCGCTGGAGATGAGGAAGAGTGTGAGGATCGGTTTTTGATCGTCCTTTTTGCGTAATGCGGGACGGATCGCGCGGTACATCAGCACGAACCAGAGGAGCAGTCCGACCAGAAGGGCAATCTGGAAGAATTTTCCGAGATCGATATATTCATATCCGCTGTGTCCGAAATAGTACCAGAGATTGTCCGGCAGATGATGCATCACGCTCATCCATTCGCCTGCCATAGAACCGAGAACGACCACCAGCAGCG
>CALRIY020000118.1:0-11275 GCA_943364975.1 Synechococcus sp. UW140 | reverse complement strand
GGTATGATATACGCTTCTGTGACCGCAGAAAAGCCGATCTCACACCGCTTCCCTGCTTTTATTATGACAATTGATGTATCCGATACGCTTTCCAGACGTCCTTCCTGGACCATCTTCTTCCCATCACCGGTATATTTCACTTTCGTGGTCCTGCCGATATTCTTTTTATACTGCCTCAGCAGTTTCAGCGGTCTGTCAAGTCCGGGCGAGGAGACATCCAGCCGGTAACGCCCCGGGATCAGATCGGCTTCGTCCAGTTTTTCCGACAGAGCGCGGCTGATCTGTGAACATTCATCCAGCGTGATCCCTTTGTCCGAATCGACGTACACTTCTATCACCTTGCTTGAACGTTCACCGCGCAGGAGTACTTCAACAACATACGTATCGGATTGATCGGTGATCGGCAGAAGGAATTCGTGTATTTTATCGGGAATGGAGGACATATTTTCAGCGTATCAAAAAAAAGTCCCGCATTTCTGGCGGGACTTTCATTACACAAATATAGCATTCTTTCAGGAGAACCGCAAGGTATTTATCTGCTAGAAGAAAGCGCGAACCTCCATTCTGCCCGTATGGATCACGAGGGAACGCGATGTTGTTCGCCCCGAATATTGCAGAGAAAATTGGACATTTCCTTCCAGGCGGTATTCTGCCCCGGTACTCCAAAGAAAATTCTTCCCCAGGTCTCTTCCTCCTGTCAACTCAAACGGAATGGAATATCCGCCGGGGACTCCGCCGGTAAGGATCTCTTCGCGCGAGAATTCCGTCCGGATCTGACCGTTCCCGAGGAAGCCGTACACGAACCGGACTGTTTGTCCGTTATAATCCGCAGCGACCGGAATGCCCGGTGACCGGTCCTCCGAACGGCTGGTCTCCAGTTTTATCCCGATCTCGATATTCCGTTCCGGCCGGTAGGACAGGTCTGTTGATATACCTTGAACTGCGATCTGACGGGCTTGATTGATCGCGGAGGAAGAAACTGCGTTATCATCCTTCAGAGTAAATTCAGTCTGATTGGAAAGGTCGTCGCTCATCTGCAGCTGGGTACGGAGCGACCGCTCACGCGAGTAGTTCCTCTCCTGACCGGAAGAGAATTGCGAGAGAGAATTCCGCTGATTGAAACGGAAGCGGAATGAATAATCCGGATCATATTCGAACAGGAACAGATCCTGCTGAAAGAATTGCACACCGGATTGTGTTGTACGGGGATTAAGGAAATACTCCGGCCGTAACAGATAGATATTCTTCGTATTGGATTCCGTGCTTCGCTCCTCCAAACGGTAGAATGTCTCCGTCGAAATGACCGTCAGCAGTTTTTCCATATTCGATTCCGGACGAAGCAGGAAACGGGAAGGATTGACCCTGATCCTGGACGAAGCTTTGAGATTGATGATGGGAATGAGGTTATCGCTGTTCACAGTAACGGCGATGTATTCTCCGTCATATCTGTCAGGACGGAATTCACGCTCATCATTCAGATCGGCGATTCCGTTCGCATTGGCATCAGTCCAAACATACTGACCTTCCCCTTTCCGGACCTTATAGAACACCCGTTCGAGCTTGGCCGTTCGCTGTGTTGCCGCATCGTAGAATAGATCGATATCCAACCCTTGAGAGAATGGGCGATAACGGGATTGAACTTTGATCAGAGTCGTCTGCTGGTTGATATTGTTCGCTTGGAATGCTTTCTCGTAGCTTTTCTCCCGCAGCGTCAATAACGCCGATGCGGAAAAATTCTTTACTTCCCGAAGTGCGAGTGAATAGTTCTGTGTGATCGAACTGGATTGAGACTGCATTGTTGATGCCGCCACTGCCTTATCGTCCCGGATCTCCAGCTCTGCCGAAGCATCAAATCCTCCTATATCATCCGCCGACAGTTTCGGTGCAAGGGAGAGAAACGCATAACTGGATGACTCTAACGAATCGTTCGTGCTGCTTTTGACCCTGCGGTCTTCCTGTTCGAATTTCAGCGACGGAGTAAATGCGCCGACCGTATATTCGGTCATTCCCTTCTGCCTGATCCAGATATTTGATTGCTGATTCATGAGATCGTCACCGGAGATATTCTCAATAAAGTATGATGTGACCGGAAGTGAACTGTCTTTGACAGTGATCGAACCGTCATACCGAAGAGATGAGAACTGACCCTTCCGTTCCAACGTACCTGCACTTGCAGAGAATGACACTGCATCCGTCGGCAGATACTGGACCATCCCTTCCCTTGTCTCTTCTTCCGATGTCCTTCCGGAAGAGAGACTGTCTGTACTCCATTTCCTTCCGAATTCCACAAGATCGGTCCTGTCAAATGACAGGAAACGGTCCTGCATCAACCGTTCTGAAACGTTGAATCCGATTTTTCCAAGATCCACTCCTCCCACTGTTACAGAGGAAGGCTGCAGCTTCGCCTGAAGTGAAAATGCCGCTCCGCTGTTCGCACCGTCCCCGACAACGGAGAATCTATTCGCATCAAAACTGCTTGCTGCGTACTCTGCGTTGATGGAAAATTGATCAGTCGGACGGATAGTGGACTGGAACGAATATAATTGATGGAGTTGCGGCGTCGGCAGGATGATCACGGGAGCATACTGTCCGTTGCCGCTCCCTGCAAAACGGTATCGGCCGGCACTCTCACGGATATAATCCCCTTTCCCCTGTCCGACCGGCGAAAATGAAACAGAATAGACCGATGAGACAGTATTCGGTTCATAGAGATAGATGCGCTGTGTAGTTCCGTTGATCAGCGTATCGACGGACCTGTAATTTCCTTTTCCGATCCCTGAGGAATCTGTTCCGATGAAGAATACGCCGGACCGTGTTGCGGTTGAATTGCCTGCAGCGCGGAGGATCTCCTTATCCGATTCGGACAGCGCAATATCGATCGGGTCATCGGGATCATCCCCCTCCCTGAAATAATTCGCCCTGAGCGTGAATGCATCGGAAATAGATGTGGAAGAATTGACCCCGACAAAATTCCGGGTGAATTGTCTGTCCGCATATTCAAAATCGACAACAATGCGCGATGCACCGGTAATGAGCCGTCTTGTGGAGAAGGTCACTTCTGCTGATCCGTAATCGATTGAATAATCATTATTCTCGCCACGCACCATCCTTACGCCGTCCACGTATACCTGTTCGCTTCCGGCGATGATAATGATTGCCCGTTCATTATTCTTTCCGGAGAGTCTGTAAGGTCCCTGGACTCCTTCGATCCCCTGAAAGCTATTGCTGTGAAATTTTCCCCTGCTTGTCGCTCCTGTCAGCTGAAGAGTCGATCCGGGTGCTTCGGATTGATAATCCGCAACGATCTCCGCCCCTTGAAGTTTTCGATTGATGTTCACGAATTCGCCCGAGCGTGCATTGAATTGAAAATCTCCCAGTGTAGCAGTGTAGTCGGGGCTTTTGATCCGGACGAAGACATTGTCGATCTCCTGCAGTGTCTGAGTATTTCCCTGCGGCTGGATCGGCGTGTTCTCGTCGGTCAGCGCAGCAAGAATTTCGATCTCATTGGAAAGCTTACCAGACATCTGTAGTCTGAATCCCGAACTAAGCGTCAGATCTCTGTTGGACCCGACGATGAAACCGCGGCTGATGGATCCGGACCTGTTCAATTCCGGCCCGAACATATTCGTCAGAATTCCTTCATCCTGCGTGACGAATGTGCGTTGTTTTTTCTTGTCGAGAGAATCGTTCCGGAATACCAATGACCGGAGCCGATAAGACCTTTGCAGGGAAAATGGAAGGTAAGAATATGATACGGTCAGTTCTCCAGCAGTGTCGAGAACTGAATCAAGCGTTACACGTACAATGTTCGTCGAACGGTCAAATGCGTACTGCAGAATGGTGCTGCCGACAGACGAGAGGCGGATCGATGAACTGATGATGAAATTCTTCGAAAGCGTTACAGAGAAAGTATCAGATTGTGCAGGGGTGGGAAACGATTCACGGAACACCGATAACGAATTCTGTGCTTGGACACAGAGGAACGGAATGGTCAGAACGAGGAATATGATTCTTACTATTGAGATTTTCATTGAAGAGGTCGATCCAATAGTAAAAAGTTACGCTAAACCTCCGTGATTCGGAAATAAAAAAAGTCATCCGGGAAACGAATGACTTTCTATGTCGTACCGAGGGCCGGACTTGAACCGGCACTCCTTTAAAGGGAACTGGATTTTGAGTCCAGCGCGTCTACCAATTCCGCCACCCCGGCATTTTGTTGAAGAAGTTGGCGAAGGATTTCCCGACCAACTCCGGATTTGAAAAACTTTTCACGAATTGCTGCTTCTTTTCTTGTTGCAAAATCTTCTTTGTGAATCAATGCAAACGGTCTTCGATGTTTTGTTGAACGAACAAGTCCATCATTGTGCTGCTTGATCCTTTTTTCAACGTCGTTCGATAATCCTGTATAGAGTTTTCGATCTTTCAATGAAATCAATATATATACAGAATCCATTTTGAGTCCAGCGCGGTCGCCGGAGGCGACCAAGTCTACCAATTTACGCCTTGTCCGCCTTTGGCGGACACCCCGGCATTCACTTCATCAATATAAGAAAAAGTTTTTGCGGAGGCAAGCCGCGTCTCATGATACAAAAACAAAGGATTGTTCAACTATCGGCAAATTTTTTGATCGCTTCAATATGTGTGAGGATCGCTTTTGCTTTGCTCTTGCCGAATGTGAGCCAATGCCATGAGGTTTCCGGATTGGGGGCATCCACGATCGGTATTCGGATGATCGGCTTCCCTTTGAATTCGTCGATCACCGGCTGTGCTGAATTTTTTTCGTCTTCCATGAATATTCCCTAAAGTTTTAATGAGCACAAACTTTATCGTTTATAAAGATATGCTGCCTCATATTTCTTATTTGTCGTTCCGTCATTCAGGCAATATGTACCGCCGCTGAGGATACAGGCACTTCCATGTTCTCCGCGTTTGTTGATGGCGTAGAACGATACATTGAAGTTCGGCCGTCCCTGATCGTTCAGAAGTCTTTTCATCTTTGTTTGATCGACGATCCGTTTGCAGGCCATCAGACAGGCTTCTTCAGGGGATTTCCCCTGGCGCATGTATTCTACGATCATCACGGAGCTGAGACTGACGAGATTTGCTTCTCCCCTGCCGGTCGATCCCGCTGCGCCCACTTCGTTGTCCACATACAGTCCTGCGCCGATGATCGGTGAGTCACCGACGCGGCCCGGTATCTTGTAGGACATTCCGCTTGTGGTGGTGACGCCGGAAAGATTTCCTTTCAGATCCTTTCCGAGACAATTGATCGTCCCGGTCGTCTGCATCACTTCGTGGAATCGTGAACCGATATTCTTGTCCTCTATCGTATGAGGCGGAAGATAATCATCCTCCGTGGAAAGATTCTCCTTCCACTTCACCCACATTTCCCTTGCCTGATCGGTGAGGAGATTTTCCTCCTTAAAACCATGCATCCGAGCAAACTTTAATGCTCCTTCGCCGACCAGAAGAACATGATCGGTCCGCTCCATCACCATCTTTGCGACCAGGGAGGGGTTCTTGATATTTCTCAGCGACGCAACGGCTCCTGCACGATGTGTCGGGCCATGCATGACCGAAGAATCCAATTCAACGATCCCTTCTTCATTCGGAAGGCCGCCGTACCCAACGGTCATATCGTTGGGATCATTTTCCACAATGTTCACGCCGGCGATCACCGCATCGAGAGCGTCACTTCCCTGCCCTATCATCTCCATTGCTTTAGCGGTAGCCGCTAAACCGTTTCCGCTGGAAATGACAACACTCTTTCTTCCGGACGAAACGGGGGATTGTGCCTCGGATAGTTCTGGGAGAGTCAAAGCAGCGGCTCCCGAAGCGAGTGTGGAATAAAGAAATTTCCTTCTGTTCAATGATCCCATAAATTTAGCTTTCGATAATGGACTGATAAACTTTCCTCAAAGTAACGGAAGTCGATTTGAATTGCAACTGAATGAATATTCAGTGGCGGAACTGTTAAAAAGTATAACCGATACCGACGGATGCGACTAAATATCGAGGAAATCCCGGTTCTATATAGATCGCCTCAGTCGCGGCAGCTGACGTCCTCCCGTAATCCGGATTGATATAGGAAGAGGAAATGTATTTTCCATCGGTGAGATTATTGAGTGCAATATGAGCATTCACCGTCACATCTTCCATGATGCCCAGCGGTCCGGAATATCCTGCCGCTGAATTGAAGATGGAGTACGAAGGGATCTTCAGTTTATTCGCGTCATCGGAAAAATAATCACCGACGTGCTGCGCTGATACTTCAACGAAGAATCCGGTCAAAGCAGAGGGCTCAAATCTCAGTCGATTATGGAACATCACTCGAGGAATTCCAACGATCGCATTGCCTGCAAAACTGACCGAACGTCCGCTGAGCGAAAGAGCGACGGGGCGTTTTGTATAGACAGAATCGACGGTATAATCGGAATAGCGGTTGTCCGAGATGGATAATGCACTGATGAATGAGAGACCATACTCCATCGATGTATTCAACCCGATCTCAATACCCGTCCGCCTCGTCTTTCCCGCGCTGAGATAGAATCGTCCGTTTTGATACGGGACGATCTCATTCACGGTCGATATTGTATAAAGGGAAATATCATACGACAATGAATGAATGAAGGTATCATCCATGAGAACGAACTGTTTCGTGCCGATCTCATAGGTGGTCGAAACGATCGGTTCCAGCAGCGGATTGATCGCCCGTGCATTCGGCTGGCCCTGTGTCGGGTCAGTTTCGTTTCCGGCAGGGACTTCCACTCCTCCGCCGAAGGAGGCATAGATGGTGTGTGTCGGTGCGAACGAATAGACCAGTCCCGCTTTCGGTGTGAATTTTGTGAAGGACCGCTGATCGGAAAGAAGTGCCGGCGAAATGAAATTCTCAACGATGTAGGTAACATTGTCATATCTTCCTCCGAGAGAAAGCACGATATGATCGTTCAGTTCCAATTCTTCCTGGATGAAGAATCCAAAACTGTTCGCACCTTCCCGTTTATTGTCCACAAGAATAGAGTCACGCTGTCCGTTCTTCAGCTGATAGAACAGGATCGCTCCGTCCTGATACGCTTCATCCAGTCCGACGGTGGTCGATGCCGAGATGCCAGGGAACACTTCATGTGTATTACGGTAAATGAGGCTTCCGCCGACATGATACCGGGTAAAATCACGGAAGGTGTTCCGTTCCGAACGCTGAAGATATTTCGGATTGACATACAGAGTGCTGCTGATATTATTCCGTTCATCGAATGTATGGGAAAGGGAGATGCCGATACGCCCAAGTCTGTTGTATCTCCGCTCATCACGATGGACATAGGTCGGCAGATAGTAATTCGAGTCGGATTGCGCCTGGCTGGGATCGCTGTCAAATTGCTTCAAGGAAAGCGGACCGGGAATATGGAAAAGATTGCTCGTGCCAAGGACAAAGATACCGAGTTTGGTCCCCTCTCCGATCGGAGAAACGATGCCGGTATTCAGCAGTGTCTGTGTGCTGTTGGAATGTTCCCGCCATCCGTCCGAATTCGTGTTACTGAGATTCAGGAAGAAATTTCCATATCCGAGTTTGGTCCCGATCTGTAGGACATTCTTAGTGAATCCGAAACTTCCGGCTGATGATTGGAGTGAAACGAAAGGATGTTCAAAGGATGTGTTCGAGGAAACACTCACCAATCCGCCCGCTCCATTTCCCCACAACGCAGAGGAATTTGAACGGATCACTTCCAGTTTATTCATTGTACTGAGATCGATGTGATCAAAT
The DNA here is from genome assembly GCA_943364975.1 of Synechococcus sp. UW140. Taxonomy (GTDB): domain Bacteria; phylum Bacteroidota; class Ignavibacteria; order UBA10030; family UBA8401; genus UBA8401. The sequence goes on along the minus strand of CALRIY020000118.1, from coordinate 3,513 downwards.
GACGTCCGTCCGTCCGGTTCTGTTTCCGGAAATCCGTCCAGCAGAACGCGAATGCCCCGGGAGGTACCGGCATTCGAACGCTCGCCCGAACCTCGTGCACCGAATCCGCGGATCGTGATCCTGATATCCTGATTCCCGTATCGGGACTGAGCAAAAACACCGGGAACAAATGAGAGCGCATCATCCAAACCGTAGCCGCGTCCCCGCGAAAAATCCTTCGCAGCGACAACGGAAATAGCGAGCGGTTCATGATATGATGTTGTCGCTTTGCGAGTCGAACTGATCTCCAGTCCCGGCAGAACAAACGTAGTATCTTTTTCCTGGGAAAATGCTGCACTAAAAACCCCGAGGAATAGTACACCCTTCCATCGAATTAAGGACATGTGATACCTTTCATCGTACAAGATTGAGCACGGAACACCGAACGACTCCATATGATTCTGTCGGGCGTTGATGTTCCATTATTGTGTGAGTGCTATGTGAAAGGCGGTAGTTTTGGCGGAGGGGCTTCAACGCTGCGGGGAAAATCAACGGAGCTGCACAATACCGGTTTTGGATATGGTTGATGTGTATAATTGAGGAACATCTGCACCATCTGTCCGTGTAGATACTGCAACTGTACAATACTAAGGAATAGTTGCGCCCGGTTTTGTGATGCCGGATCCTTCTGAGTTCTTTGGCTCACTTCGGATTTCAGCCACTGGATAAGTGATGATTCCTTAACATCATGGATGGTATAATAAACAATTGAATCATTCCGTATCTCAGACCGCACAATGTCATACATCTGTCCGTTCATCGAAAATTCATCGTCATGTTCAAATTCCAGAGAGTTACCGGATCGCCCGTCTTCATTCAGCGGCACCGCTATGACCGTCAATCGATCATTCGATACAGCGTTCAGTATCTGCATCTTCATTTCGTGACGATTCAACTTGATCCAAAGCTTATGGAGAATGAGCGAACCGACGGACTGAAATGAGATCACCGAAATAAGCAGCGACACTGTGAATATGGAATTCAAATTTTTCAATAGTGACGATAGCGTAGGATCGAAGAGATCGAAAAATAAAAGAGGCGCGGATGTACCGCGCCTCTTCAATGTTATGTGGATATTATTTTACCAAAAGCATTTTTTTCACTTCGGTATACGCACCGGCGGTGAGTTTGTAATAGTACACTCCGCTGGAGAATCTTGAACCATCAAAATATTCCGTGTAAGATCCCTGCTCGCGGAAACCGTCCGCCAGCGTTGACACTTCCCTTCCGATGGCATCATACACACGCAGCACGACCTTGACAGTCGAAGGAACGGTGAATTTAATGGTGGTCATCGGATTGAACGGATTCGGATAGTTTTGAGACAGCGAGAATTCAGTCGGGTGCAGAGCATTCATCTCTTCTACCGATGCAACAGCATCCGGATTGAGTGCAATGGCCAGGACATTTGATTTCCCCATTGAACCGATCACGGTTGCAGCGCCGGTCGTGGTATCGATCGTGATCAGATTGTTCACGGCAGTACCGGTTCCGGAGATCCCGTACAGTTTCCCATTCTTATCGAAGACGATGTCTAAAATATCGGTTCCGGTACCGGCTCTTCCCACTTTCGTCGCCGCACCGTTTGTCTTGTTGATCTTGTAGATCGTATCCGCGCCTCCTGCGGTGGAACGCAGGGACATCCAGAGTGTTCCATTGACCGGATTCAAGGCGAGTCCTGCAGGACGCAGTCCGAAATTCAGACCTATCTGAGTTGTCACTCCGGTATTGATATTCACACGATAAATGCCGCCGCTGAATGTTCCCATAATGGCTACAGAATCATTTTCAAACGTCAACCCTTTTACATTGGCGATCGCCACGGATGTGGATTTAAGGAAACTTCCGCTTTCACTGCTGATCTTATAGAATGCTCCTCCTGTTGCGGAACCGGTCGGATCATAGCCGATCAATTCTTTTGTTTTCGGATGGACACGCAATGAGGCGATATTCGTCAATCCAATAGCACCGATCGAAGCGGCGGATCCATTGCCGGAATTAACGGAATACAGTTTCCCGCCGTCAATCACACCTGAAGATGCATAGAGAGTCCCCTGCTGCGAGATGGTGATTTTGAATCCTGTGCCTGACAGTTTCACTGTTTGAACGGGTTTATCGGCATCATTCGTTGTAAAGACGATCGAATCATTCAACACACCGGTAGCAGTCGGCGTGAAAATGATCTTCAGGGTCACAACGTTCAGACTGCCGATCTTCGTTGGTGTTGCCGGTTTCCCCAGGACAAGATAATTCGCACTCGTGGAAGAAATGGAAGAGAATGTCAGCGAATCAAGTCCGTCATTGATCACGGAAACCTCCATGGTGTCGCTGACTGTACCGACCTGTTTCGTACCGAAATTCAGCGATGTTTTGCTGACACTCGCCAACGCACCGGGAACCGGACCGATCTTTGATTTGCTGACCCAGGTCGACCACGAGTTGCTGCCCGTTGCATATTCCGTGTGAGACCAGAGCGCCGTCGGATCGGAAGGATCGAGCGCAATACCGCTGTAATCTCCCCACCGGTTACGTGTACCGCCGAACGTCAGCACATAATTTCCGGCACCTTCCCGCATCGGGATCGATGACGAGATTCCTGGAGGATCGGTCTTGCGTCGGCCGGAGACATACGCTCCTGCATATTCACTGCTGCCGGAGCGGCTGTAGGTCATCAACATATTCTGATTGGCATCAACGATGATCGAAGGATAGAAATGCCAATACCCGGTCAATCCCAACGCTGCATCTTCTAACACTTGATTGGTATTCGGATTGAGTTTAACATATCGGACTGCAGATCCGTTCCCGTACGCAATACTATGCACAGCCCATAGCATACTGTCACGGTAGATAATATTTGCTCTGATCTTATTTGACCCAGATTCGATGAGAGGTGAACCTCCGCCGAGCTGATTTGCATTTCCCGGATCCGAGTATTGAACAACAGGAATATTGATCCCGGAGATGGAAGGTGTTGTCGTTGCAGGATTATTGATCGTCCACAACGTCATATAGTTTGCCGTGGTCGTATTCGCAGTGTTCATCATATAGCTGTTCATGGAGGAAGAATATCCGTTCATCGGACGGATGTTACCGGGCGTACTCTGAGTCTGTGGATCTTTGAAATCCCAAAAATCCGCATAGGAGATCGCACCGCCTGTATTGGCCACCAGGCTCGGTTTGTTGAAGATCCTCAGCTTCACATACTTATATACGCTTGAAGAGAGCGGCAACGAAAATTGATTTGAGGTAAGATAGACCGCATTTTCATCAAAACTCAGTGCAGGGTAATCTCCCCATGACACAGAACTGGAATCTCCGAGATTCACTGCGGAGGTGTTCCACATGAACCAATCCCCCATTGCACTTGAATCCTTCGAGACAGCGATCAGATGACGGTGATCATTGCCGATACCCGGATCGGTCATCCACAACATCAAGAATCGTTTTGCAAAATGATCGTACACCACTTGC
>CALRIY020000117.1:0-11392 GCA_943364975.1 Synechococcus sp. UW140 | reverse complement strand
AACCCATCAGCACCTGCGAACCGAGTTCGGCATCCTCTCCCGGATCGCTCCGCATGTTGGCAACGCTCACGGTGATGATTCCCCACTTTTTCTCGCCGAGTTTCTCGTCCGGCAAAACAGTGAGACTGTCCACGATCGTTCTATTCTCGGCTGAAAGGATCTTCAGGACCTCTGCTTTCGCGTCAGGATGTTCCACATCCCCTGCAACAACGATGGTATTCCCCCGTTCGATCGTCCTGACATTGAAGACCGCTGTCCGTTTGTCGGGTGCATATTTCTTTTGCAGTGCCACGATCTTGTCAAAGACCTTTTCCGTACCGGGTTCTTCGGTACATCCGGCGATGATCAGGGCAAAGAGAAGCGTAAGGGAGATGATTCGCATGGTGTTATTGTTGTTTACTGAGTGAGATGATGGTCTTCCATTCTTTTTCGGTCACCGGCTGGACGGATAACCTACCGATCCGTACCAGAGCCATAGAAGCAAGTTCCTTCATACCTTTCACCGCGGCCAACGTGACCGGCTTCTCCAACGTTTCCTGCGGCTGAACATCCACCACCACGATTCGGGGATCCGTCTCGTTCGGATCTGGATACGGGTCCGTAACGATCTTGACCGTTCCGACGATCTGCTTTTCTTTCCCCGTGTGGTAGAAGAATGCCTGGTCGCCTTTCCGCATGGCGCGGAGATGGATCAGTGCCGGCGCTGCAGCGATGCCGCTCCAGACAGTGCGTCGTTCTTTCTTAAGATCAGCGAATGAGTACGTTTCCGGTTCCGATTTGATCAAAAAATAATTCATTCTTCGTCACCGCATTCGTACAAGTTTTGAAAGTGCTTCGATCTGTTTATTCCCCTCTTTTACGATCACCTTATACAGATAGACGCCGTTTCCGATCTGATCACCATCCTTATCCCTGCCGTCCCACGGGATCTTATTGAATCCGATGATGCCGTTCGTATTCAATTCCTGAATGAGCCGTCCTGCAACGGTATAGATCTTGATGAGGACCTCGTCCGGTTCTCTTGGTCCTGCCAGAGTGAAGGTGAATGTCGTAGTGTTTCCGAACGGATTCGGAAGATTGAACAGATCGATGATCATGAACTCCGACGCCACGTTGACATACAGCAGGATCGTATCGGAATAGTTCTCCGAGACATCCTTAGCGGAGATCTGAATGATATTCTCACCGGCACTCAGGGTCGGGGTCCAGCGGATGTCTGCACGTCCGGACGAAGTGGAATTCAGCAATTCCGCCGTACCGGAGATGAAGGGAACCGACTGATTGTTCAACCGGATCCTGAAATTCGATGTGTCGGACGCCAGAAGTCCCGCCGGATTATTATCCGTGAATTTGATCCTGATCTCGGGCTGCTGACTGACATAATCCCCGTTCAGGATATTCGTACCGTCGAAGGTCACCTGCAGCACGGGCCGAAGCGTATCCGCCTGAACAAGATACGGCATGGAGACAGAGTTATTCGTCTTGCTCTGTTCGGAGAGACTGTCTTTCGGATCGATCTCGAATTTGAACGAATGATTTCCCCGCTTCCCGCGTGTGTCATATGTGAATGAGAAGAGTGCCGAATCTTTCGCCGGGATCTGTGCATAATACTGCTGTTTCAGGATATTGTCGATCCCGGCTGCATTGGTCTTCAATTGGACGAGAACACTCTCGGCTGCAGTGCTGCTCACATTATAGACTGTGCCGCTGAATTGGATCTGTTCTCCTTCCATCACCTGATTCCGGTTGATCACGGAGCTCTGAGCAGAGACTGCTAATTCGGTGGAAGGTTGTGCCGACATGCTCCAGCTCTTTACCGATGGAGATTGGGCAGCAGAAGTCCGTTTCAGATTCCGTGCTGCTGATGGAACGGCGAGATGGAAAACCAGTTTTCCGTTACGGTATTGTTTGGTATTGATTCCCGCAAGCGAGATGGTATTCTGATTGATCGATGTCAGCAGCGTATCGAATGTCTTGGAAGCAGATTGTCCGACGAACTGCACTTTTATTGTGCTGCCTGCCGTGACGATCTGATCGATCTTGAGTGAGCTCAAGGAGGTAAACGGACCGATCAACGGTGTCTCGAATGTACCGGAACGTTCAACACGGACCACCGTGGTTTCAGTCTGCGCCTGTCCGGAACTCTGAGCACGGTAGAACTCCGGTACACTCCCTGCGGCAGCTCCCTTTCGTCCGATGATCGCCCAGGAGTCCCTGAACGAGACCTGATCGATATATGCGCTTCCGATCGACTTCAGTGCATTACGCGCTGCTGTGGACAGATTATTCGCCCCTTCATCCACGATCACATCCGCTACATATGCTCCGGTGCTGACTGCAGCAATGAACTGTATAAGGGAATCCGCCTCAGTCGGTTCCGCCGTGATGTTGAACCGGCGTTGTGCACTCACGGAAAATGAAGCAGAATCCAGCACGATCACATTGTGCCCGCTGCCGAGGATCGGAGTAACGACATTGATCCCGTTCACGGTAATGGAGCCGGTATTGCCGTCGCTGAATCCGGCGGAAAGTGCTTTGATCACAGTCCTTGTATCCACGATGCGCGCACCGCTGTCGGGAGTGAATGCAGTCCGCGTATAGATATTCTGCTTCCAGGAGACGGTATCGATTTGTCCGAATGCTGAGATTGAAGAATCCCCTGAGAAGAACGAACCGACCGTCCAATCATGCGTACTGCCGACGACCTTCACTCTCCAGTGATACCGTTTGTTCTTCTTCAGATTGGAGAGCGGGAATGTTGTGGCGAACTGCTGCATCGGTTTGCTGAACGATTGGATCGTCGTGAATGAAGAAAGCGTATCAAGATCCAAAGCAATCACCGATGACACCCCGGCAGTCGTGGGATTCAGGAAAATGATCTGCGATACCGATGAGATACTGTTCGGCGTCGGTGCAAGGACTTTGAAATCCGTCGTGGCAACAGTGAAGAAATATTCTGAAGCATTGTCGGATTCCGAGGATTCGGTGATGAGTCCGTTGTGATCGATATCGATGGACAATTGATGCTGACCGGCATTCTTCAGGATCGGCAGTTTCACGGAATGCGTATCATACGAAACGGGATATTTCCTGCGCACCACTGTTGTTGAGATGAGTCCGCTTTGATAAAAATGTTTCACCTGGATGGAGATACTGTCATTCACCAGAGATCCGGTATTGGAATAGACGATCGAGAACCTGGCGGTATCGGTTTCATCCGTGATCTCGGCAGGGATCATTGTCACCGCATTCTGTGTAATGGAGAGATTCGGCAGGATCGGATTTCCCGCACTCTTTTTAATAATGATCGGGAAAGTAAAAAAGTTATTATCCTTATAGATCTCACGGATTGTCGTGTCCGGATCGATTGAAAGCTGAAGAGTTCGCTTTCCGCTGCCCAGCGATGTGCTGTAGACTGTGTTGAATTCTTTATAAGAATCACCGGGGATGGAATCAATGATGCTTGCTTCGATCTGTTCGACAGAATTGTTTTGCCACAATGAAACCAGTTTGACAGGAATATTCTTGGCAGTCGTTTTCCCAGCATTATATACACGGTATTTTATGGTTAATTTCTCACCTTGAACAATTGTATCACCAAACCCCACCGATGTGGTCGGTAGATTATTCTCAAAGTGACGGAGTGAAAATACCTGATAGTTCGTCCCAAGCTCCGGCAGCATGGAAAAGTTGACCGCTGCCATTGAAAGGGACGGCGAAACAGACGATGTCCCTGCCTTCAACTGGCCGAACAGTTTGATCGATGGATATTGAACGGCATCGATGCCAGAGATACTCAAGAGAGTGTCAATAGGAATATTTTGAAAGACAGTATCGATCGAATTGTCTTCTTTCACTCCGAGAACGCCGAGCGTAATGGTGCTTCCATTGGGCAGCAAATATTTTGTTTCGATCGATTTCCATGACGAAACGGGTCCGATATGTTCAGTTGAAAAAGTTCCCTGAACGTTCGGTATCACGATCGTCGTATCTATGAGGACAGGGCCTCCGAGCGAATACCGTTTGCTATACCGCTCCGGAACGCTCCCCTGCACCGCACCTTTCCATCCGATTAATGTCCATGAGTCGGCGATCTTGACACTGTCGATATACTTACTGCCGTATTGTTTGATGGATGTTTTTAGGGCGGCCGGGAACAAAGCACCGCTGCTGGACACATCGTTGGCAATAGAGACCATAAGGAGATGGTCCGTTCCCAAGGTATCCAACAAATTCTTGAAATTCGTTGAGACTGTCAGGCCACTCTGAATATCAAAGAGGAAATACCACTTAAATGCATACGTTGTTTTATCAAAGATACAGACATGGAATCCCCTGGCCGTATTTTCGGGGATGAAATTTTGACCGTTTCGAGAGATCACAGCAGTATTGCCGTCGTTGAATCCTCCTGAAATGGCGCTGAAGATCGTCCGGGTAGTATCCAGCCATAACTGATGATTCATCAACTTGATCTGCTGTTTTTCAACGGAAGAAAAAGCAATGCTGTCCGAAAGTAAATAATTATCCTTTGTCCCGACCACATATGAATTTGTGGGCCCTTCACTACTTGCGTCACTGTATTTGCTCCGGATCCAGACTCGTTTATTCAGATAGCTGGTATCCAGAGTGAATGATGTAGAAAATGTATCATAAGCGGTTTGATAGACCGTCTTCGGTGAAAACTGATGGTTGAGACTGACCTCAACATTGAAATGTGACAAGGCAGGATCGATCGAAGGATTCAGGAATTGAAGGATGCCGGAAGATTGATTCTTTGTTTGTGAAAGAGCAACGCTTTTGATCTTTGTATTCGCAATGAAGATCGTATACTGCCACGTATTGTCATTCTCATATAATTCATCATACTGATTGGATGAATCACTGAGTACGGTGATGACATATTCACCCGATTTCCCTTTTGATGGAATTGAGAATACAAGGGAGTCCTGATACTTCGGGATACTGCGGCGGATCTTTTTCCAGAGGATCACGGACCCCTGATGTTCCACTTTAGCGGAAAAATCGACGGAATCATTCGGGACCTTTCCGAGATTCGCGTATAAAACATTTACAATAATACTGTCCTGTTGATCAGTCGGGCGTTCTGGTTGGATCGATACCTGGGAATTCGTGAAGGAGATGTTCGGTTTGGTCGGTATCGGAAGCTGGACTATAGGATCCCCGATGAGGGTATTGGTCTTCACAAAGAGTCCATAGGATCCAGACGAACCATATTGTTTCATGTAACTGATCTTCGCTAATCGGTGTATGTCGCCGAGAGAGGCTGCAGTATCGATCAACAGAGTCCTGTAGAAGATCTGCGGGAACGTATAGGCCGTCGATGTGAAACCGAGTGAAGAATTACCGATATATGATATTGCTTGTCCGCGGACATTATTCACCGCCAATTCTGAGAATGAAAAGACATCCGGTTCGGCAAATTTTCCTGTCGAACAGCCGAAATCACTCATCATTGGACTGCGGTCTCTATTGTTGGCTAATTGTGAGACATCGGTGATACTATTGTCCCATGTCTGAGTACCGCTGTGTCCGATGTAAGAAATAAAGACACCGCCGTTATCGATACTGGACTTCACATATTCCGGAGGATACGGACCAAAATTCGTCACGTTCGGAGCCGGCGTCTTGTAAAAATTCGAGATACTTCCACCGATCGGTGAGGGAGTGATATAATTCGTAATGATGTGATCGTTCACACCTTTGGCCTGAGCGATTTGATTGGCATCGGTGATATTCCCGCCGGAGAAAAAGATATATTTCTTATTCCAATCGTCAAATCCTTTGGATACAAATTTTTGGTGCTTTGAAAAATAGGATTGGAATTCGTCTATGTTTCGTGACGGCAAACGTCCGATGTTCATTTGGGGAATAAGTGACCCGGTGGAGTCCCACTGCACAAACCAGGTATCGGAAACGGGATTACCTACCGGCGGGATATAATTGATAGTTTTTGGAACTCCTTGATATTTAGTGACATTTCCGTAGTAATCATACGTTCCCTTCCCGATCAAGAAAACATGTTTGGGGTACGGCTGCTGCCAGTATTCATGAGTGGACCGTAAGAAATCGCGGATCGGCACCGGAGAGAAATATCCATAATTATATTCATCATAGATATCCATCACATTAACAACGGTGGTCGTCACATTATATGTAGTTCCGATAAATGACGCGTATGTGCCTGCAAGCGATATGAATGCAGGATGTGTTATGGCGATATAATCGCTCTGCTGAGATGAGTTGCGGAGGTTCTTGAACTTCTTTTTGGTGAAGATCAACGGCTTCAATATCTTGGTCGAGGAGAGCAAAAAATAACGGCTATCGTTGCGGACCGTATCCATGAAGTATAAAGTGTCATTTCGCTTGTAATAATTTGTGATCTTGACGACGGTGCTGTCCGAAACGGAATATTTATAGAGCACAAACGAAGCACCGGAGAGACCGCGGACTGCGATAACGGAAAGATACGGAGCAGCGACATTCCGGTATCCGAAATCTAGCGAATCGTTGGTTGTTCTGAGATTGCGGGGATATTCCAATTCATACCAGTCCCTGCCAAGGTTATTCACCGTATTGGAAGTTGCAGAGGAATTTACATTGACGGAATTCGTTCCATTAATGAGCAGTGATGAGGAAAAATCGGCGCGCAGTACTTTGTTCTGGTATTTATTGGTAAAACCGGAATCATATTTCGTAGCATGACTGTTGATGGAGAGTGAAACGTTGTGAGCATTGGTGGATACACTGGACGAGATGCTTAGAACTTTGGCATACGCCCGTGCCGGTTTGTTCGGATACAATTCTGAGACAGTGAAATTTTGTGTAGCCTTTCCGACACCCAGGAAGCCTTCAAACCAGGTCTCATTTTCCAGAATTTCAGGAAAATTCATACGGACTTCACCCCCCTCGAGAACCGCTGCATAGAACAGATCCCGCTCAGCATGAAGGAATTGATCATAATATCGGGTAGTATCGGTCGGCGTACCGTTCGGCTGCAGCAGTGTATCGATCCTTACACCGGCACCCCCGCTCCATTGTAGCCAGTACACTGACGTGTCGGAATACAGGTTTAGGTAATCATAATGAGCAGTATTATATGGAGCGATTTCGCGGTACCGGGGATTCCCAAAATTCCGTCTTCCGAAGAATTCAACATAATCTGTGGAATCGAAATGCAGGTCCTGCTCCCCGCGGACATAGATGGGAATTTGTTTCCCTTTGTTGTAGATCTTGAACGATCGCGGATCAAGGGAACCGACCGGTACCCCGTACGCCTGCAAAGTCAAAAAATCAAGTCTGTAGATCGCATCCTTGACCATGCCAACCTTTAAATAATCAGCATTGTAGTCGATCCAGGATCCGCTCACATCCGTTGAGCGGACCTGTTGCGCCGACTTCCACTGCGGTGCAAATCGTTTGTTCTCAATCGGGTCAGGGACAGAATGATCACTATGAAGTGCCGATGCGACCGATCCGTTCACCCCCTCGAATTCTATCTGGAATTCTTCTATTTCATTGGCAAAGGTGTCGCCGGAAAGCAGTTCATACGGACGCACCGCGATATTTGCACAATAGTAATTTCCGAACCATAGATACCCTTTCACGGTATACCAATTGTTCAACTGCCTATTTTTTTTCGATTGCGGCACGGAATTTTCTCGAACTTTCGAAACGGAAAGCCGGATGACAGGACGGAGGTTCGCAGGTAAAGCGATCTGAAGCTGAAAGACGGGCGATTCATCAACCTGCCTTACAGATTCCGATTGATCTGCCGAAGGGTTCTTTAGCACGACCGGGAATTTAACGGAGCTATCGTCGACGCGATAGGTCAATCGGTATCGATTTTGAATTAATTCTTCCTTCACTAACGTCACTTGGGAATATCCCAAACCAATGACGGTGAAAAACAGAATGCACAACATTATGCAATTCTTCATTCACTCAATCTCTGCTTGATGATAATGGCCATGAACTTCGGTATCCCAAGGATATATCGTTTCCACAGCCGTTGAGGCTCCTGAATCAGTCGGAACAGCCACTCCAGACGCAGTGATCTGACAAAGACCGGTGCTCTCAAAATCACTCCCGAGACAAAATCCAAATATGCACCGACCGTAATACAGACAGGTACTTTTAATAATTCTTTATTCTTATAGAGCCACAATTCCTGTTTTGGATTTCCCATGCCGACAATGAGAATATCGGCTCCGGAACTGTTAATGGATTCAATGACGGTATCCTTCAGAACCTCTTCATATCCATCGCAGAACCCTACTGTTTTGATATTCGGATACGCTTTCGCAAGTTTTTCCCTCAACCTTGCCAGTGAGAATTGGCTTGTGCCGACAAAATACACTCTTAATTTTTTCTGGTCGGCATAGCGGAACAACTCATGATTGAAATCCGAAGCATTATGGTTTTGGATAAATCCAAGAGTATCATGATTCAATATCTTTGCGGCCAGATGCATTCCGATACCGTCGGCATACGAAATCGAATGATTATTCAATGCCTGTTTGAATACATGATCATGGTGACTGAGGACGATTGTGTTTGCATTGACATATCCAATAATGCTGGTCGGAGATTTGACCGATATCGATCTATCGATGACTGATAGGATCTCTGCATATGATGCAAAGCTTACATTGATGCCGTTGATGTTTATCTGAAAGGAAGAATGCTTCAAATCGTATGCACTTAAAAAGTTGAAAATAATTGTCTGTATTTTTCAACAGATGATTGGAAAGTATATCGTTTTAAATTGTTATAATTGATTGTCCCCATCAACTCGACCGCGCCATCGCTCATTCGTGCAAATTTTTCAATAGCCCGGGAAATATCTTCCTGAGTATTCGTAAAAAATATCACTCCTGCCGGATCCAATAGTTCCTGAAAGATGTCCAATTGACTGCATAAAAGAGGTTTGCGGAATTCCGATGCCTCGAAGGCAACATAGCCAAACGACTCCCAGGAAGTTGGAAAGATCAACGCTGTGCAGTTTTTAAGCAGGTCGCTTTTTCGTGCTTCACTGACCAAACCCAATAATTCGATCCGTTTATCATTAATGATAAATTTACGAATTTTTTCGCTCACATCCTCAGGTCGGATAGTAAGTTTTAAAGCCAGATCATCTGTTTTTGTTGATAAAAATGCTGAAAGCAACTCATCCGTCTTTTTATTTTTTCCTGCCCGTCCGAGGTACAAAAGGTATCGAGAATTCCCGGTCTCATATATCGAATCTGATAAATTTTTGACCCTTTGATACGGCGGAATGATATGAATTTTTTGTGATTCTATGCGATACTGTGATTGCCAATATGATTTTTCTACCGCTGAAAAAACCACAAGTGCGTCCACTTTCGCAAGCAAATAAGGGAAAATGACCCGTTCGAACGGAGTTTTGATCCACGAATATTGTTCCGTATGGAACGCAAAATAGGGTGTCAAGACGATCTTTTGCCGTTTCCCAGAGTAGTGTTGGATAGCCCTGTCGCTATAGTATCTTCCAATGAGGTTAACGCTGACAACATCGACTTCGTCGGTAAGAAAACGGGACAATGTCGGCGTGATATTATACCGAGTATATTGCGGGATTCTGATGATCGTATCCGAATGATAATGATCCAGGGATTTTTCGGTGGAAAAATCCGTTGCAACAATGGAGAAATCAATTCCAAGTTGCGAATAGACCTCTGTTCGGTCTCTGATACATCGCTCAACTCCACCGACGGAGGGATAATATTCTCTGGTAAGTTCTAGGATCTTCATCAGGATAATTTCATGGAAGTGGGTGCATTCGCATATGCCGTAAATATTGAAGTGTTAAGACAATTCCAAAAGGATAAATATACCATAAAATCCGCCCCGATGCATATGCTGTGGTAATACCATAAGCATACATTGCACACGCCACTGAAAATCCGATGGCATAAGGAATAAATTCTTTGTATCGGAAGTACAAACGCTGCTGAATGAATCGCAGCGAAAACAGTCCTATCAGACCAAATGTCAGGATGCTGCTCGGATAATTGCTCCATCGGGTTATTAAATTGAGCTTAATATAACCGAGTTGAGGATACCAGCTGAACGGTGCAAGGTTACGATTGATGTTATCTCCACCGAAGAGAACTCCGTAATCAATGACTCGTAAAAGATACTGAACAAGCATTGTGACCAATGCGTAAAGAATAGCATCTTTGATCCTGCCGTGACTCCAGCTATATGCTGCCGCAAATACAACCAATAAAACTATCTTTTCATTGTTGATCGATCCCAACAATATAGTCATGATCAATAATAATTTCATATTCCGTATCACAAAGTAGATTCCGGCACAAATAAACCCGATGGCAACCGGCTCATTCCAACCCGTCGAACCGAACATGATCATAGGATATGATACGATATAGATTAGAAGCCCCGCATTTCGTTCGAAGGATGAAAAATGATGCCATTGGAAAATAAAGGTCAAAAATAACAGTGCGGCGAGGTGAAACAGCACATTGATGATATTCAGCGAAGTCAATGGGGAAAAAGGTAGATATGCTGCCAGAAAGGGTGCCAATATTCGGTAACGAAACGGCGGGATCACGGGGTTTTCAAGAGATTCACCTTTAAAATATCGGACAAGCAACGTATAGTTATAGATATCATGTGTTTTTTCTCCAGAAGCGACACTTCCCGTCGGATATGAAAGAATGGGCTTTTCAACAAGTCCTGCCAACATTCCTGCATCAGAATAATTCCACCGAACAGATAAAACAACTATGAAAAGAACCATTAACAGACCGGTTCCTGTTTTGTTGCCGATCCTGTTCTCAAAGGAATAGAATCGCGTGATCATTCTTTGCAGAATAGGTCGCACCGTTATCGTCCCGCTCCCTCAGCAATAATTTCCTTGAATTGGTTCCGAAGATTATTCATTTCGCCTGTAAAATATGAAAAAGAATATTTCAGCCTGTTCTTGATGCGGAATTCCTTGAACCGTTCAAACAATTTTTCGGGTAGAAATGTAATAATCAATGCTAAAACAATTCTCGGTCTCATCAGTAGGGTAAGTCCGGCACGTTTCCAGATGCTACGTGCAGTGCTCTTCTTGCCAAAAAAATATTCACGCCAACCGCGGTATTCCAGTTCTTCCCTATTGTCGCGAAATAAGAACTCCTTTGCTGCATTCTTATAATACCGCGCCTGGATGTGATACTGGAGAGCATTTCGTTTCTCACGCTCCACATTCGACAGTGAAGCAGAAGAAGACCGGTAAAAGAGTAATACCTCCGGTATGATGTAAAAACGAACTGAATCTTTGAGCCGAAGGAACAGGTCATAATCCTCAAGACCAAACGGAATATCATGGTATAAGCCGGAT
>CALRIY020000116.1:0-11519 GCA_943364975.1 Synechococcus sp. UW140 | reverse complement strand
GCTCTGCTTTTTTCTGGTCCGTAATGTCAACAAAGACTGCGACGGCATATTGCAGCACGCCGGCGGAATCATAGATGGGTGTTCCGGTGACGATCAGCGGTACGACGGCGTCCGGTTTCCACACTTCAATATCGGAGATGGTGGAACGTTCCCCTTTCAATGCACGCATGATAGGGATATGTTCGAGAGGATACGGGGTATCGGTCCCCTGCACATAGGTCCGATACATTTCGAACGCACCACCGTTCTTTTCACGAGGAACGATCTTCTCACCGAGGATCGATTTCGCCTCTTCGTTCGCGTAGAACGGTCTTCCGTCCGAGGCCAGAATGAAGATGCCGGCAGGGACCGCTTCCAGAAAACTGATGTACCGTCTTTCATTCTCACGGATCCCCTGTTCCGCTTTGGTGCGCTGTTTGATCTCCGTATTGAGCAGGAGGAACACGATCATAAAAAGAAAGACGCCGATGAATCCGCCGAAGGAGATCACCAGAAGCGCCCTGTTCGTTTGGGTCGATGTATGCTTTTTCAGCACATTCAGAAGCTCTTTCTCCTCTGTCTCGATCCTGTTCACGAGCTGTTCGATCGAACGGACGATCTGCTGGCTTTTCTTCACAGAGAATTCCCGTTCTGCGGCTTCCGCACCGTATTGCGAGAAATAGGCGATCTTCTGTTCATTGAATCGTTCGCGAATATCGATCAGACTGTCGATCCTGCGGACCTGTGCAAGCTGGTCCGGACGGATGTTGAGAGGATTACGGACAAGGGAAAGATGACGGCGGATGGAATCCAGTTTGGTCCTGTACGCCAGAAGATAGGTGGAATCACCGGTAAGATAGTAGGAACGGAGCTCGGTCTGACTCAGCGATACCTGCGCAATGATCTGATCAAGTTCCTTCATGACCTCGTACTTCTGCGAGACCGTGTCATAATCATCGTTCAATTGAAGGACGATCCGGAACGTGAACAATCCCGACACGACGATCGTCAGGAGTGCGATGGTGAAGGCAATGGCAAGACGGTTCTTCGCAAAGAAGGTGAACATCGGCAGCGATAGTATTTTTGTGAGCCGTTCCTGCATTGTTATTTCATCATCGGGATCTGCACAGTGAATTGTTTTGCATTCTTGATGGCACGGTCATATCCTGCGTCGGCGTGGCGCATGATGCCCATACCGGGATCGTACGTGAGCACCCGTTCCAGACGCGCATCTGCTTCTGCCGTTCCGTCGCAGACGATCACCATGCCGTTGTGGATGGAGTTACCAATGCCGACACCGCCGCCATGGTGGACGCTCACCCAGCTGGCGCCGCCGACGGAATTGAGCATCGCACCGAGGATCGGCCAGTCAGCGATCGCATCGCTGCCGTCCTTCATTTTTTCTGTCTCTCTGTTCGGAGATGCAACACTGCCGCAATCCAAATGATCGCGTCCGATGACGATCGGCGCTTTCACTTCGCCGCGGCGGACGAGATCGTTGAAGATCTTCCCCATCTTCGCCCGTTCTCCGTAGCCGAGCCAGCAAATGCGTGCCGGTAGCCCCTGAAACGCCACTTGTTTCTGCGCTTTTTCGATCCAATTCCGCAGCAACGTATTCTCGGGGAATGTTTCGAGCACTGCGCGGTCCGTGCGATAGATATCTTCCGGATCGCCGGAGAGCGCGACCCAGCGGAACGGTCCTTTCCCGTCGCAAAATAACGGACGGATATATTCGGGGACGAATCCCGGAATATCGAAAGCATTCTTCACTCCGCCGGTCTGCGCTTCGCCGCGGATATTATTTCCGTAATCAAAGACGATCTTCCCTTTTTTCTTCAGCGCAAGCAATCCCTTTACATGAGCAACAATGGATGCTCTTGAAAGTTCAATATATTTTTTCGGGTTCTTCTTCCGGAGATCAAGTGCTTTTTCGAAGGACATTCCTGCAGGAACATATCCATTGAGCGGATCATGAGCAGAAGTTTGATCGGTAACAATATCGGGAAGGAATTTTCCACGGGCGATCGCAGGAACGATCTCCGCTGCATTGCCGAGAAGTCCTACGGAGAGCGGCTGTTTCTTCTTCTTCGCATCGGCGATCATCGCAAGCGCTTCGTTCAGATCTTCGCTCATCACATCGAGATATTTTGTGGCAAGTCGTTTTTCGATCCTTGATCGGTCCACGTCGATCGCAAGACACGCGGCGCCGTTCATCGTCGCAGCAAGTGGCTGAGCTCCTCCCATTCCGCCGAGTCCTGCGGTCAGTAAAAATTTTCCGGCAAGCGTTCCCTTAAAATGCTGACGCGCCGCTTCAGCGAATGTCTCATACGTGCCTTGCAGAATTCCCTGCGAGCCGATATAGATCCAGCTGCCGGCGGTCATTTGTCCGTACATCGTCAGTCCGAGTGCTTCAAGTCTGCGGAACTCATCCCATGTAGCCCATTTGGGGACGAGCATGGAATTGGAGATGAGCACACGCGGTGCGTTCGTGTGTGTGCGGAAGATGCCGACCGGTTTTCCGGATTGGACAAGAAGCGTTTCGTCATTCTCCAGTCCGCGCAGACACGAAACGATGGAATCGAAACATTTCCAATTACGCGCCGCTTTGCCGGTGCCGCCGTAGACGATCAACTCCTGCGGTCGTTCTGCCACATCCGGATCGAGATTGTTCATCAGCATGCGGATGGCGGCTTCCTGGATCCAGCCTTTGGCGGAAATATTCGTCCCACGCGGGGCGGTAATGATGCGGGATGCAGACATGGTTGAGCTCCAAATTTTTCAATTATTCAGATAAATATATAACAAAAAAGGCGAAACTGCTCTAAGCAATTCCGCCTGCACACTCTTTGGAAACCGGATGATTTAGCGGATAAGATTCATGCGTCGGACCGCACAATATCCGTTGGACCGGAGCACGGCAAAATAGATTCCGCTGGAAAGCCTGTGCGCATCGAACTGAACGGTGTATGAACCGGGTTCCTGTTGTTCATCCACTAATAAGGCGACGGGACGTCCCAGCATGTCGTACACCGTCAGTGTTGCATGTCCGGCGGACGATAATCGGTAGGTGAGTTTCGTTGAAGGATTGAACGGATTGGGAACATTTTGATCGAGAGAGTTCGTTTCAGGCAGGAAAGAGTTGTTCCTCACAGCGGTGATGAGGGAGGACAACGGACGGCGAAAAAGTCCCGAGTCCGTACCGGCATACAGATTCTCGGAACCCGTTGACAATGCATAAACATTGCCTCCGGGAATTCCTGCCCCGGTGGAATTCCACAAGGTTCCATTATCGGTCGAGTGAAAGACCGATCCATTATTCATCCCCGCAACGACCGTCGATCCGTACATCATCATCGATTGAACGGATGAATTCGGAGGGAGTCCGTTGTTGACAGCGCTCCATGATGTTCCGTTATCCCACGTACGGATGATCCCTCCATACGATACTCCCGCGAAAAGATAGACTCCGTTCCTGATAAAACAATTCGCGTAATATGTTCCGGTGGTCTGCTGCGACCAATGCGCGCCGGCATCCGCCGTTTTGTACACTCTGCCGGTAACGTAAAAGGGAGAACCGATCCAGACCGCTGCGAACAGCTCGGCACCGTTCATCGCAAGAGCTTTCACCGTGCTCAAAGTAATCCCGGCGTTCGCAGCATTCCAGCTTGCTCCATGGTCCGTTGAACGGTACACGCCGTTCTTCGTCCCCGCAATAAGTGCTGCACCGTCCGCAAGAAGGGATTGGACCGATTTACTCTGATATTCATATTGCGGTCCGACCTCAAACTGCATCCATTGATCGCTGGTGTCTTTGGTCCGATACAGCAGCGTTGGACTTCCGGCAAAAAGATATCCATCCTGAACGGCAAGACTGCTTATGTATGTTCCTGCGGGACCGATCGGACTCCACGTAACACCTTCATCGGTGGAGCGATACACACCATTTCCGTGTGTTGCGGCAAACATGTTCGTTCCGCTCCGGACCAAAGCAGAGATCCGGATGTCGATGGATGCCGGGACTTTTTCCCATTGCGACGGAAGGTGTTGAACGATGAAGATCGCCGAGAGAAGCAGCAGACGCAGTATAGTGACTGGTAAATTCATTGAGCCGGATGTCCGGTGCATCAATGTACAGGATGATAATTCCGTAAGCAATGGGATTTTTGAGAGAACATTCTCTGTTGTTAACTGAGAATGACAATACATTTTTTGAGTTGTAGTCAAAAGAGAATACTACGTTGTCCGGAAGTTGAACTCCCGGAACAGAATTCTCTGCGACAGTTAAACTGTCGCATAACTACAACAGCATCAAGGCAAGCGTACCGATCCAGAAGAGGACAATGACGATCTGAAGAAATATCACTGAGCTTTTTTTCGTGGTTTGTCCTTATATCATACTTGTCCAAAATGAATCACTAAAAAATGAAAAATGCGTTCTCTTCTTTTCTTGACGGGGCAAGAAAAGAAGCAAAAGAACCCCTTGCGAAATTTAACGCACGCGATGAATCCCGTTCGCTCATGCCCGTTGATGGCGCTTCGCGCCATCAAAAGTCCCGTCATTCATCGCTTTCCCATTCGCTCAGTCCTCCGAAATTTCGCTCCCACCCACTTCTCTTGGCATCGCAAAACTATGAAGGGGCTTAGTTTTTGAAAAGCAAAATTATTCTTCAAATTTCAAATATATTGACCAGATTTGCTTCCATTTGTTATCTATTTTGGACAGCAATGTCCTTATATTATTCTGTAGATACTGTCGAAAATAATTTATCGTTAATCAGTATATTTTTATCGTTATTCAATGATCACAAATAGTGTCACTTTTCCCGGTTACCGACGAAGGGACCGGGAAGCATCACGGTCCAATCTTCCGATAAGAAAGCGAGATCAATGGAGTATCAAACTTTTGAACCGAGCGACGATCTATCAGCGCTGATCAAATGCTATTGGATACTGGAAAGCCCAAAAGCGGAACAGTCCGAAAAACAAACGATCGTACCGGACGGCTGTATGGAAATGATCTTCCATTATGGCGATGCATACCGTCAGTATACGGAAACCGGCGACAGCATTATCCAGCCCCACAGTTTTGTGTTCGGACAACTGACCCGACCGCTTGAAATAGAGCCAACCGGAACAACAGGGATCTTTTCGGTCCGCTTTCACCCTAATGGCTTCTTCCCCTTCGCTTCCATTCCTATAAAAGAAATGGAGAACAGAGCCGTTCCATTGAATGACCTTTTTGGAGTAGCAGGTGATGAGATCGGACAGAAGATCCTCGCATCCGGTTCCACATCGGAAAGGATCCTATCGATTGAATCATTTTTATTGAGCCGGATGACCGATACCGAGACCATTGACCGCGTTGTCGCTTCAACCGTCGAGACCATCATTACCGCAAACGGCCAATTGTCCGTTGACGAACTGTCGAAACAATTACGGATCAACCGCAGGCAGTTGGAACGGAAATTCTCATCTGCCATCGGCCTCAGTCCGAAACAGCTTTCTAAAACGATACGGCTCCAATCCGCACTTAAAATGCTGTTGAACAATTCCTTTTCGAATCTTACCTCGTTGGCCCACGAAGGCGAATACTATGACCAGGCTCATTTTATTAAAGATTTCAAAGAGCTGACAGGATTGACCCCAAAAGAATTCTACGGCAGCAGGGTGCAAATGTCCAGACATTTTTATAATGCGGAATGATCGTGTCGCATTTTTACAATGATGCGATCCCTTCCGTTCGTATCCTCACGTAAACAATATCATTCACGAATGCCGCTCAGTGAGCGGCCGGCGAAGGACAATTGCAGTTCACGTAATCAATGGAGAACTATGCGGACAGGAACAAAATTCATTCTCGGTATCGTCAGCGTGCTCATTTTTTCCGGCGTGGCATCAAGCCAATCAAGCAAAGTTCGAGAGGTTGAGTGGCTCATCGGAACATGGAAGAACAAGACTCCGAAGGGAAATATCTACGAAACGTGGAGAAGAACAAGCGACAGCGAATTATCCGGGAAGAGTTACTTCATGAAAGAGAAGGATACGATCGTTTTTGAGACCATTCGGTTAGTTCGGGAACCGGAGGGATTATTCTACATTCCGATCGTGAAGGACCAAAACAACGGGATCTCTGTCCGTTTTGCAGCCACAACGGTCTCAGAGACACAATTGGTCTTTGAAAATCCACAGCACGATTTTCCTCAGATCATATCGTACACACGTATCAGTCCGGACTCCCTGACAGCGGAAATCTCAGGAATCCGCAGCGGCAAAGTTCGAAAGCAGGTCTTTCCCATGGAACGGGTGCGATAAAACTCAATTACGCGGAAAGTAAATATCGACGGGCTTTAAAGCGGAAGAAGGAAACTCACGGCTTCCTTCTTCGTTGTAGAGCTTCGTATCATCTCACTGTTCCGTCAACCTCATAATTTTGTAATCTTGTAATATTGCAATATTGCTAGATTGCAATATTACAAGATTGAGTTCCTTCGCTCATTACATCATTCAATTCCGTTATTACTTCAGCAGGTATTCCTCCCAGAACAGCGTCATCGCATTATTGAAGTAATCACGGTTCACTTTTTTCTGGAATCCGTGCCCCTCGTCCATCGCCATCATATACCAGACCGGCTGTCCGTTCTTTCGGACGGTTGAGACGATCTGTTCCGCTTCGGTGTAGGGAACGCGCGGATCGTTCTTTCCCTGCGCAACGAAGAGCGGCTTGGTGATCTTATGAGCGTTCGTTGTAGGTGAGATGTCGTTCAGATGTTTCCGCATGGCGGGATCACGCTCGTCCCCGTATTCAACACGGCGAAGATCGCGGCGGTATTCCTGTGTGCTCTCCAAAAATGTGACGAAGTTACTGATGCCGACCACATCCACACCGCATTTCAGCCGGTCATTGTAATTGAACATCGATGAGAGGACCATATACCCGCCGTACGAACCGCCGTAGACCGCAACACGGTTCTTATCCAGCGCCGGCTGTGCAGCGATCCAGTCCAGAAGCGCGCCGATATCCTTCACCGAATTCTCCCGGAGGAATCCGTTATCCATCGAGACATACGTCTTTCCATATCCTGTGGAGCCGCGCACATTCGGGACGAGGACAGCGATCCCCATTTCGTTCGCCCAATATTGATAGAGCGAACTGAATCCCGGCTGCGATTGTCCTTCCGGTCCGCCGTGAATGCTGATGACCACGGCCGCAGGCGCAGCACCGCTCTTCGGCGCATAATAGAATGCAGGGATCTTTGTGCCGTCAAAGGACGGATACTCGATCAATGTCGGGATCGTAAAATTATCCGTATTCAATCCCCCGACTTCGCTGTAGGTCCACCGTGTGAATTTCCTCGTCTTCATATCCAGCACATACACATCACCGGGGGTCTGCGAGGTGTTGATGGTGATCGCAAAGCGGGAATCATCCTTCGTGAATCCCCATCCGCCGAAGAGTCCGACAGGAGGGCGTTCCACCGCGATCTCTCTCCTTGTTGCGCCGTCCAGCACGGTAAGGGAACTGATCCCTCCCTCATTCATTTCATAGACGATATATTTTCCGGTCTCCGAGATCTCAAAATCGGAGACATCCCACGGAATATTTTTTGAGATGACGGTCTTCTTCTTCGAGACAAGGTCATAGTGGATGAGTTGCTGATATTCGCCGAACTCGTCGGACGTGTAATAGATCCCCTTTCCGTTCGGTGCGAATGCCGCGCCGCCGTAGGCGATCTTTTGATCGGGATTGATCTGCGTCTTCGCACCGGTTGAGGCATCGATGATATAGAGATACGATTCGGTCACGGAGATATAATTGCCGACCAGCATCGTGCGGTCATCGCCGGACCAATCCTGCACCCCCCACGATCCGTTCACTTCCATCATCAGTGTTGCATTCTTCGGATCGGCTGCGGAAGCGATGTAGATGTCATTATCTTTTCCGTTCCGTTTCGTACTGGTAAAAACAAAATGCGTGCCGCCGTTGTTCCATAAGCCTCCGCCGTTGCGCGACTTCCCGTCTGTCAGCATCTCGTATGAACCGTTCATCATGTCGAAGGAATAGACCTGGAAGAACTCTCCGCCGCCGACATCTTTGGTAAAGAGAAACTGCTGACGGTCTTTCCCGGGATGGAACATTCCGTTCCCCACCGGTTCGCGGAAGAAGGTGATCTGTTTGCGTGTACCGCCGGGCATTTGAACAAAATGGAATTGATTCGTCTCGCCGAACCGGGTGGAGATGAGCATCCCTTTCCCGTCCGGCGCCCAGTCTGCAAAGGAAGCGCTGCGGACGTTCTGGTATTGATTCATCCGCTCAATGATCCGGTCCGGTATGGCTGGAATGGATTCGGTGACAATGGCGCCGAATTGTTTCCTTTCCTGGGAGAGAAGCAGCAGCGGAAGAAGAATGAACGCGAGAAAAAATCGTTTCATGGAGCGGTCCTTTCGTTATGACGATAAGAATGAGGTGCGTGGAAAGTACGAACTGTCCGATAATTTCACAATATATGATCGTCAATAGAACGCCGTACAAAAAAATGGGAAGCAGCGCTGCTTCCCACATTTTCACCAATCTTTATACCGGCTATTTGATATATTTTTTGATGACGGCGATCAGCTGTTCAACATCGGTTGGTTTCGTTATGTATTCCGTCACACCGATCCGTTTTGCGTGCTCCTTGAATTCTTTCTGGATGAAGGCGGACATGATGATGAACGGCATGGTGAGTCCTTTGGCGCGGATGTTATTGAACACATCCATGCCGGTCGGTCTTCCGATCCCGAAATTGACATCGCAGATCACCATCACCGGCTTGAGTTCGGAAGAGATCTTCACTGCGGATTCGGGGGAATCTGCCGTTGCGCAGGCGTATCCGCTCTCTTCCAGCGCGCTGCGTGTCAGGAACAGCTGCGTCTCATTATCATCGGCGATCACGATCAGCGGTTTCGGCTTCTCGGCCTTCTTCTTTTCCGGTGACCGTTTCTCCGTACCGTCGCCGGCAAGCGGAGGAGCTTCTTTCAGTTTTTCCGACCGTTGGATAACATTATCCTGTGCACTCTTCTCCACAGCGGGAGCTGATTCCTGTTTCTTCGATACGGCAGGTTTTTCCGGTTCAGCGGCAGCTTCCTGTTTTTTGGATTGTGCGGGCGCTTGTTTGGGAGCGGATTGTTTCTTGGATGACGCAGACAATTTTTCCTGGATGACGATCCTGTCGTCGTCAGTGATGTGATACTGTTTCCGCAGATCACCCATAAAGGTGATCCCTTTCTTCTCCCGCTCCTTCACTTTTTTAATATAAGCGTTGATGCGGATCTCATCCTCGATTTTGCGGTAATCCTCTTCCGTCATCCCGAGTTTTTGCACGAGGATCTCGATCTTCACATGGACCGTGCTGGTGACGATCCCCGCTTCGAATGCTTCTTCCAATAATGATATTAATTCTTCACGCATAATTTTTCAACGGTAGTGGTTGCAGACGGCGGTCTCTTTTTCCGTCCGCTGATTCCTGTCAGATGCCTTTGGCGTATTTCCTGATCACGGAACGCATGATGCTGAGATTGGCGTTGTTGGTGTCGACAACAACGTAGAACAGTGCTTTCCCTGTTTTGGAAAGGGTCAGAAAGTGGACTTGTGTGTCCATGGTGATGAGCATATCCTTGATCGAGTCATTCACTCGGAGCGCCTTGAGCGTTTCTTGCTGTGCTCTGATCACTTCATACATGTGAGAAGAGGCGACATCGGGATCGAATTCCTTCCGGACACTGTAGGTGTCCATCGCAAGTGATTCCGTGATATCCACAACGCCGATGCCGATCACTCCATTGAGTTCGGAGACGACCCCTTCGATAAATTCTCCAGCCAGTGTACCTTTACTGTATGCCATTGATCATTTCCTGATGGATTGCGATGCAGATGGATGTATCCGGACCGACCATGGAATGTACAATAATTTCGGTCCACAATCATTTCCATGAGAAGATTATAATCCGCCGATGCTTCTCCTGTTCAATGTCACAATATCCGGACAACGACCGATGTGACATCGTCCTCAGGCTCTTTCCCTTCGGAGAACCGATGTATTGAACCGAACATTTCGGCATTGAGTTCCACGGCTGAGCGGAGCGAACCCTGACGGATCAATCCGGTCACCCGGTCCATCCCGAACTGTTCATTCTTGGCATTCGAGGCCTCAGGCAGTCCGTCAGTGATAAAAAGAAAGAGATCATTGCTGCTGAACGGGACGGTGATCGACCCGAATTCGGACATTGGACCGATCCCCAATCCCAGATTCTGTACTCTGAATTCCTGAACATCATCATGGATAAGATCATACCGGAGGATCGGCGGATGCCCCGCCGTTGCCAGACAGACGGTCATCGTCTCGCGGTCGAACAGCGCCATGGCGCATGTAACGAACATATTCTTCTTGGTGACGCTGTGAATGGTCGCATTCACATGCTTCAGCAGATCCGGAACAGTTTGGGTGTGACGGAGTTCCTGTATGATGCTGCTCTTCGTCATGGCGGAAAGGATCCCGGCGCCGGTCCCGTGTCCGGACGCATCGGCGATAACGACCAAAACTTTCGATTCCGAAAACGGGATGATGTCATAGAAGTCCCCGCCGATCTGCTTCGCCGGAATGCTCATCCCGGCGATCTCGCACCATGCCGTTGTCAGCGCCGATTTCGGAAGAAGCGACTCGTGGATCGTCCGGGCGAGTTTCACTTCGGCCTCCATCTCCGCCCGGCGCTTGTTCTCTTTGGACAACGCACGGACGAACAAGGAGTACCCGACCGAGATGCACAGCACGGCGATAATGCCGAACATCGTTCTCTTTACACGGATGTCGCTCAATTGTTCCGGTGTAAGCCGGAACGGTATATCGGGCTGCACGGAAACCGGAGCAACATCCGGCTGAAGAAAGACCGGATCTAGCAATGCGATGGAGAGTACTGCGCCGACATATAATATCACGGAGAAGAGGAGCGTCATCGGTCTTCCCACCGATGAAACGATGGATGCGGAGAACGCGCCGCAGAGCAGCGTCATGACGATCAGTTTGATCCATGAAGCCTGAATGATCGATCCGTCCATCATCAAAGTCAACGGACCAATGGTCGCAAAGAGAAAAAAAACTGCCACCGTAAATTGACGGAGGTCTTTCTTGTTCATACTCTTCCAGATCTGCTGGGGCGCCTGTGTCATGATCACCTTTGTAAGAGGAATGGTGCTTCAGTTGTGTGACGGAACGTTCCGTTCTTTACGCTGTTCGGCGGGGGAAGATGCAAAAAATCCATTGAAATTGCGCATAAAACTCCTTACCCTTTTCTATGTTCAAACCGCACTATATCAGAATTTTCAAACTCCTCGCTTCCTCCGTGTTCATCGGAATGATCGTCATCCAGTTCATCCCGTCCTCGTTCCAGCGGACAAATCCGCCGGTCACGGGCGAACCGCCCTGGTCTTCCCCGGGCACCCGTGCAACATTCATGACGGCGTGCGGGGATTGCCACAGCAATGAAACGGTCTATCCGTGGTACAG
>CALRIY020000115.1:0-11633 GCA_943364975.1 Synechococcus sp. UW140 | reverse complement strand
TGATCCTGCTGTTCGCAGCAGTGTTCGTTCTGCTCATCACCATCAAAACAAAAAAAGTTAAATCGTAGAGAGAGTTAAATTATGGCGAATTCGGCAAAGCCGACAGAACAATTGGAACCGAGTTATCTAGAGGTCTCAACGAATAAATACAAGAAGGGGATCCTTTCCTGGATCCTCAGCGTCGATCATAAACGGATCGGCGTTCTGTATCTCTTTTCGATGATGGCATTCTTCTCCGTGGCGGTGCTGTTCGGATTCCTGATCCGTCTGGAACTGATCGCACCCGGTAAAACGATCGTCGATGCACAGACCTACAATCAGCTCTTCACGCTGCACGGCATTATCATGATCTTCCTGTTCATCATCCCCGGTCTGCCGGCGGTGTTCGGGAACTTCTTCCTGCCGATCATGATCGGCGCCAAGGACGTGATCTTCCCGCGTCTGAATCTGATGTCGTGGTACATGTTCGTCTTCGGCGGACTGTTCGCGGTCCTTTCAATGACTCTTCCCGGCGGTTCTGCGGATACCGGCTGGATGTTCTATGTTCCCTATTCGGTCCGCACAAACACGAACGTGCTTCCGGCATTGATCGCGGCATTCATTCTCGGATTCTCTTCGATCCTGACCGGCCTGAATTTCATCACCACCATCCACCGCATGCGTCACCCGGATATGTCGTGGTTCAAAATGCCGCTGTTCGTCTGGTCCCTTTATGCGACAGCATGGATCCAGGTGTTGGCGACCCCGATCATCGGTATCACGCTGGCATTGGTCGGAATTGAACGTCTGCTCGGCGTCGGCATCTTTGATCCGGCCCTCGGCGGCGATCCTGTGTTGTATCAGCATCTCTTCTGGATCTATTCGCATCCGGCAGTGTATATCATGATCCTCCCGGCGATGGGGATCGCGTCCGAGATCATCCCGGTCTTCTCGCGCCGTTCCATCTTCGGATACAAGTTCATCGCATTCTCGAGTCTTGCCATCGCGTTCTTCGGCTCGCTCGTCTGGGCGCATCACATGTTCACGGCGGGAATGAGCGATGCAGCGATGTTCGTCTTCTCGTTCATCACGTTCGTCCTTTCCATTCCGAGCGCCATCAAAGTGTTCAACTGGCTCTCCACGATGTATAAAGGTTCCATTAAAATGGATCCGCCGTTCCTCTATATCCTGTCGTTCATCTTCCAGTTCTCCATCGGAGGATTCACCGGACTGATGCTCGGCGCGATCAATGTGAACATCCATCTGCAGGACACGTCGTTCGTCGTGGCGCACTTCCATTATGTGATGTTCGGCGGGACCGGATTCGGGATATTCGCCGCGATGCATTACTGGCTGCCGAAGATGTTCGGGCGGATGTACAATCTGAAAGTAGCGACGTGGGCATGGGGTATCGTCACCGTCGGTTACAACGCACTGTACATGCCGATGTTCTTCATGGGTTACATGGGAATGCCGCGCCGCTATTATGATTATCTGCCGCAGTTCGAACCGTATCACGTTGCGTCGACGATCGGATCGTGGATCCTGATCATCGGTCTGATCATTATGTTCGTGAATCTGTGGGTAGGAATGCGCAAAGGACCGAAAGCGCCGATGAATCCCTGGGGCGGAGAAACGCTTGAGTGGAAGGTGCAGACACCGCCGATCCTTGAAAATTTCCATGACGTTCCGGATGTCCATGCCGGTCCGTACGATTATTCAAAGTATGAGGCAAAAAAGGAGACAACGAAGTGAGTTCAACAGATCACGCTGCCGTTCATCACGAGCATAGAGACGATTACGGTTCACGGATGGGAATGTGGCTCTTCCTGTTCACGGAATTGATCCTGTTCGGCGGTCTGTTCATCATCTATGCCGTCTATCGATTCATGCATCAGCAGGAGTTCCACATCGCTGCGCAGGAACTGAATACGACACTGGGACTGATCAACACTATCGCCCTGCTCACCAGCAGTATGACCGCGGCGATGTCCATCACCGCGATGCAGAAGGGGAACGTGAAGTTCGCAAAAGGACTCATCTGGGTGACGATCGGATTCGCGTTCGTCTTCATGATCAATAAATATTTCGAATGGGGCGCAAAGATCCACCACGGCATCTACCCCGGGTCCAAGGACCTGCTGGCGAAGCCGGACGGCGAGATCCTCTATTTCGGTCTCTATTATGTGATGACCGGTCTCCATACGCTGCATGTCATCATCGGAGTGATCTTCTTTCTGTTCATTCTCCGACAGATCAATCAGGGCAAGATCCATGCAACACGGTATGTGCGTCTGGAGAATTCGGCGCTCTACTGGCATTTGGTCGACCTGATCTGGATCTTCCTTTTCCCATTATTCTATCTGATTCACTAAGGATCCTGCAATGAGCGAACATCAACACGAAGAAACACACGTCGTCGAATACGGCAGCTACATCTTCATCTGGCTCGGTCTGCTGGCGTTCACCGGCATCACGGTCACCGTTTCCGGGATCAATCTCGGCAACTGGACGATCGTGATCGCTTTGTTCATCGCCTGCGTCAAGAGCTGGTATGTGCTGAATTATTTCATGCACATGAAATATGAGGACAAGATCTTCAAGCTGTTCATCGTGACAGCATTATTGACTTTTATTATCTTCCTGGGTTTCACGTTCTGGGATTATTCTTTTACGAGGTAAGTGAATGTTCAACTCGGCGTCAAATTTTACCAACAATGTCGATGCAGTCTTCATGTACATTCTTGTGCTGTCGCTGATCGTCCTGATCGGCATCACGGCCGCCATGATCTATTTTGTTATCCGCTACAGCCGGAAACGGAATCCCGTCCCGACGCATGTGGAGGAGAATCTCATGCTCGAGATCCTCTGGACGGCGATCCCGCTGGCGCTGTTCCTCAGCATGTTCTATTTCGGATGGGTGGGATACAAGGATATGCGGAATGCCCCTGCCGATGCGCTGCAGATCAAAGTGACTGCGCGGATGTGGCAGTGGAGCTTCGAATATCCGAACGGACTCAAGACCGATACGCTCTATGTGCCGGTGAACAAGGCGGTCCGGACCGAGCTCCATTCCACCGATGTGAATCATGCCTTCTTTATTCCGGCGTTCCGGGTGAAGAAGGATGTGTATGCGAACAAAGTGAACGATCTCTGGTTCCAGTCCGAAAAGATCGGTCGTTATGAGATCGCCTGTGCGGAGTATTGCGGACTGCAGCATTCCGGAATGTATTCCGCCGTCTATGTGATGAAGCAGGAAGAGTACGATGCATGGTATAAGGAAGCGTCAGCTAAAGCGGGTGTATCGACGGCAGCAGCCGTACCCGGAAAAAAATAAACTACAAACCCTGGTTAAACGACAATGGATTTTCTGAAACAGATCGCATTACCGCAATCGGAAGCGCAGCTCGGCGTCCTGCATTTCGTCATGAACGTCATTTATGTGCTGCTCCTTCCGTTCATCAGTTACCTGTTCGGTGCACTGGTCCTTTCGCTCTATCATAACCGAAAGGGACGGACAACAGGGAATGCTCATGCCATACGGTTCTCCCGCGATGTGATCGAGCATATCCTTCCGAACAAGAGCATCCTGCTGCTGTTCGGCGTGGTGCCGTTCATGGCATTGACCTTCGCCTACGCACAGCTGCTGCAGCAGACGTCGGTGATCAGCGTGTCGATCATGACCTGGGGGCTGATCCTCTTTGCCGCCGCCTCTGCATTCGCTTCCTCCTACCATTCAGCATTGAAATTAGGGGGAATGTTCGAAACGGTAGGGAATGGAAATGCCGATGTTGAAACGATGAAATCGGAAATGAGCGAGACACGCCGGACCTCCGGCAAGTATGCGCTGATCTTCCTGTCGCTTGCCGTGATCTGCCTCTTCTCCGCAGCGTCGCTTGCGTCGAATCCTCAGGACTGGTCTGTGGTAACAAATATCATGCAGATGGTCTTCACACTGGATGTAATGGTGAAACTGACCCAGTTCGTTCTGCTCTCTTTCACGATCGCCTCGCTCGGAACTCTCTTCTTCACATTCGCATGGATGGGGGGGAAGCAGGGACTGAATGCGGAGTATGCTGAGTATGTGAAAAGCGCGGCACTGCCGGTCGGTTTGTTGACATTGCTAGCCCAGCCTCTGTTCGTCGCCGTATCGCTCGTTCTGCTTCCTGTCTCCGCATTGAGCGGATTGGTCTTCATCTCGGCGTTCCTGGTGATCTTCTTTGTGTTCCTGACAAGCCATGCCGTGTACGGTATGATGAAGAATTTCACTCCGGGGCATGCGGGCAGGGCATTCTTCCTGTTCGTGCTTGCGCTGGTGTTCATGATCGTGCAGACGACCTCGTCACTCTCGAATGCAACGCAGAAACAATCATCGCTGCTTGCGTACAAGTACACTGTATATCATGATGAACTTCTGGCGATGATGGGGATCGGTGCAGCATCGATGTCCGGATTGGATATCTACAATGCGAAATGTTCCGCCTGTCATGAGTTCGGAGCGAAAAAGGTTGGTCCGGCGTATAAGACCGTCCTGCCGAAGTACGAGAATGACCGTGCGAAGCTGATCTCATTCGTGTTGAATCCGCAGAAGGTCGATCCCGCATATCCGCCGATGCCGAATCAGGGATTGAAGCCCGCAGAAGCGGATTCCATTACGGCGTATATCATGATGATGTACAAACAAGGGAAGTAATGAATAGTGAAGCTCATACCGAATGCCTCTGAAAACTTCAGAGGCATTTTTTTTATATCAGACAAAAAGGTGCATTATGAAAAGAACATTATTCGTCTCGATCCTGTCCTTACTCGTCGTCTGTTCGCTGCTGGGCGGCTCTAAGAAAAAATACGGTAAAGAGATCACTTTAAAAGAGCCGACGAAGGTCTCCGAGATCGTCGCCAATCCCGAGAAGTTCGACGGGAAGCGCGTGCTGGTTTCCGGTCCGATCGTGGATGTCTGTAAAGAACGGGGATGCTGGATCAAGATCGGCAGCGACAAGGAATTCGAATCGATCCGCTTCAAAGTGCAGGACGGTGTGATCGTATTCCCGCTGGATCTGAAAGGAAAATCCGCAATGGCCGAAGGGATCGTGTCAGTGAAGAAGGTCTCCGTTGAAGATCAGATCAAGAGCGGCGAGGAAGCGGCAAAAGAAGAAGGAACAACGTTCGACCGTTCCACTGTCACGGGCGTGAAGACGATCCTTCAGATCAAAGGCGAAGGTGCCCAGGTCGAGGTGAAATGATGCAGTTCAAATGGCGTCGCTGGAACATCGTCCTTCACCGCGATATCGGTTACCTTTCTGTTGCTTTGGTGATCATCTACGGTGTCTCCGGTCTGGCGGTGAATCACATCGCGGACTGGAATCCAAATTATGTTCAGGAGAAGCAATTCATCACGATCGAACCGATCCATTCCGGGGAAAAGGACACGATCGCTGCCCGCGCTCTTTCTGCATTGAACATTACCGACATCCCGGAGAATATCTATAGACCTGATCCGGAGACGATCCAGCTCTTCTTCCCGGGAAAGACCTACACAGTGGACCTTCCGACGGGAAATGTGATGATCGAGATGGTCACAAGAAGGATGGTCCTGTTCGAAATGAACCAGCTGCATCTCAACGCACCCAAAGGTATTTGGACATACATTGCGGACCTCTTTGCCGTGAGTCTGATCTTCATGGGGATATCGGGATTGTTCATCCTGAAAGGGAAGACCGGATTGGGAGGCAGGGGGAAATGGCTCGTCCTTATCGGAACTATCATACCTCTTGGATACTGGATCTGGTATCAGTATCTGCAGTAGCAAATTCATCCCCTCGAGAACCGCCTGTCGTGACGGCAGGCGGAAACTGTTGTCCCAATTTTAATGGAATTTAGTGATACACAAAATCATTTTTCAGGATTCTGTGTTTGTGATAAATTCGCCGATAGACAATGGCAGGATCGAATCATCTTTATACTGACTCTGATATTATTGACTTTCGTATGGAACTTTTTGACCGGTATACAGCGTTATATGCCGTAACGACAATCACTTAGCGAAATCACTAATCATGGAGAAAACCTTATGAATACGATGAAAACATTCCTGTTAATGGGTGTTCTCACCGTCTTATTTGTCCTGATCGGCGGTGCACTCGGCGGCCAAAGCGGTATGACAATGGCGTTCCTCTTTGCCGGAGTGATGAATTTTGTTTCGTATTGGTGGAGCGACAAGATCGTCCTGAAAATGTATGGAGCACGTGAACTCGCTCCGAATGACGCTCCGGACCTGTTCCGGATGACGGAGGAACTGACGCAGCGGGCAAATCTGCCGATGCCGAAACTGTATATGATCGAGGGGGATCAGCCGAATGCATTTGCAACCGGGCGGGACCCGCAGCATGCCGCGGTAGCGGTGACGGAAGGGATCACACGTCTGCTGACCCGCGACGAACTGCGGGGAGTGATCGCACATGAATTGGCACATATCAAGAACCGCGATATCCTGATCGGGACAATCGCTGCGACCTTCGCCGGTGCGATCAGTTATCTTGCGAATATGGCGCAGTGGGCGATGATCTTCGGCGGAAGGAGTTCGGATGATGAGGAGGGTTCAAATCCTGTTTCCGGCATCCTGATGATGATCCTGGCTCCGATCGCTGCGATGCTGGTGCAGATGGCGATTTCCCGTTCACGGGAATTCCTTGCGGACGAGACCGGCGCACAGATGTCGGGAAATCCGCTCTCGCTGGCGAGTGCTTTGCGGAGACTTCACGCCGGTTCCGAGCGGATACCGATGCATGCGACACCGGCCACAGCGCATATGTTCATTGTCAATCCTCTTGCCGGAGGATCGTTCATGAGACTCTTCAGCACCCATCCGCCGATGGAGGAACGGATCGCGAGGCTGGAGGCGATGGTGTATGGGAACCACCGACTATCGTAACTTCTCTGTCGGGCGCTGCAATCTCTTTTGTGCGTCGATGACCGCAGAACATTCAATGCAATAACATCAACGATAAAATTGGAGAAGAATATGCCTGTTAAACCGAGTTCCAAAGAGGATGAATACTTCTCAAGGCTTGATCTTGAAAAGCGAAAGAAGGTCGAAGAAGAGAAGCATAAGAAAGTGGCCGAAGAAGAACGGAACCGTCTCAAGCAGCTCCACTACATGCGGTGTCCGAAATGCGGAATGGAGTTGAGTGAGATCGATCATAAAGGGATCTCGGTCGACAAGTGTTTCCATTGCGATGGAATATGGCTGGATGCAGGCGAGATTGATGCGATCGCGAAACTGGAACAAGGAGCGATGACCAAACTATTCCATGTCTTTAAAAAATAATACCGATCAAAAATATTTATGAAGAAGAATATCGTCCAGACGATCCAATATTTTTCAAAAAATATCGCCATTGTTGTCGGTATCGTACTGATATGGAGAGGTATTTGGTATATTCTCGATTATGTTGATGTTCTCCTGTTCAACGGTGATCATTTGCCGCTTTCACTCGTAGGAATTATTGCCGGATTACTGATCCTGTATCTTCCTGATAATGATCTGAAGGAGATCGGAAAGTTATAAGCAGAACCGCCCGGTATCATGTGAAGGCGGTATGAACCAAGAAGCGAATTGAATATTTCCACATCAGCATGGAAGAATTCGCAGAGTTGGGATCCGGCAATACCGAATAATATGACGATCATCTCCGCCGGCGGATGAGAAGAGAAGAGGTCACTCAGAGAACATGACCCGCCATTGCTGTTTTAGTATTTATTCAACATGTTAGCAGGAGGATCAAAATGGTTTGTCCCGTCTGTTCTGTCGATCTAACGATGAGTGAGCGTCAGGGAGTCGAGATCGATTATTGTCCGAAATGCCGCGGAGTATGGCTGGACCGAGGTGAACTCGATAAGATCATCGAACGGTCCCACGCGGGGGATGCGGTTCCTGCGGCACAGCCGTTTCCATCTCAGCCGTATCCGGCACAGCAATATCCGCCGCCGCAGCAAATGAAGCAGCAGTACGGCGGTGACTATTACAAACACAAGAAACGTAAGAACTTTCTTGATGATATCTTTGACTTTTAATCACTTAACTCCGAAGGAAACCGTCGCTCAATGGAACATTCAACTCTCATGTGGGTCCTCTTCAACGGATTCGTGCTCTTGATGCTGGCACTGGATCTTGGGGTCTTCCACAAAAAAGCTCATGAAGTGAAAATGAAAGAAGCGCTCACCTGGAGCGCCGTCTGGATCGTCTGTGCGATGATCTTTAACGGTCTGATCTTTTTATATTGGGACTGGATGGCTCCGGGAAGCGAATATTCGAACAGCGATGCTGCGCTGGCGTTCCTGACCGGTTATCTGATCGAGAAGTCGCTCAGTGTGGACAATGTCTTTGTCTTCCTGATGGTCTTTACGTATTTCCAGGTACCCTCGCTGTACCAGCATAAGGTCCTGTTCTGGGGGATATTGGGTGCACTGATCATGCGGGCGATCTTCATCTTTGCGGGTGTCTCGCTGATCACGACGTTCCATTGGACGATCTATATCTTCGGCGCGCTGCTGATCTTCACCGGTATCAACATGGCGCTGCAGAAGGATAAAAAACTGCAGCCGGAGAAGAATCCTGTCATCCGCCTGTTTAAAAAGTGGTTCCCTGTGACAAATGAATATCACGGAGATCATTTCTTTGCCAAGATCAACGGCAGGAATGTGGCGACACCGATGTTCATCGTGCTGCTGGTGATCGAAACGACCGATGTGATCTTTGCCGTCGATTCGATCCCGGCGATCCTTGCGATCACAAACAATCCGTTCATCGTCTATACATCGAACGTGTTCGCGATCCTTGGACTTCGGGCGCTCTATTTCGCTCTCGCCGGCATCATGGGATTATTCCACTATCTGCATTACGGTCTGTCGGTGATCCTGGTGTTCGTCGGCGGGAAGATGATGCTGGTCGATTTCTTCAAGATCCCGGTCGGAATTTCGCTCTCGGTGGTATTGAGTATCCTGGTGATCTCAGTGATCCTTTCGAAGATGTTCCCGCCTAAAGCGAAGCATGCGTAAGGAATGAATCACATCTGCGCCACAGGAGGGAGCTGCGGCTCCCTCTTTTATTTTATCAGCATTGCCTTTATCATGCTCTTCTTCCCGCCGGCATTCATTGTGATGAGGTAGATACCGCTTGAATGCCGGTCCGCTCTGAATTCCACACGATACGCTCCAGTATTGAACATCCCTTCCGCCAGCGATTCGATCTTCCTTCCAAGTATATCCGATACAGTTACCGTGACAAATTCCTTCTGAGTGACGACAAATTCTATGGTCGTAGAAGGATTGAACGGATTGGGGTAATTGTGCAATAACCTGTGCATGCCAGGGTAAAATCCGTTCTTGTTCTTCAATACGGTTGTGGGTGTTGATATAGCGATGGACAATGATTCGGGAAGAACGGTGATCTCTGCAATATTCAGTGCCGCATTCTGTCTTGGACCGATACCTCCCGAAGCGATATAGTCCGGGAAGGCCGTTGCCGAGGTTGAACGAAGATCGAATATGATCCCCGGCGATGCGCCGTACATGGTCAACGTGCCGTTCTGAATGACTGCAAAGGATGAATTATCAAGGAATAGACCGTACGAAGGCTGTAACTTGCCGATCCCCCATAACAAACCGCACGTGCGGTTCTCAATATAGGAGTCCGATTCGTACACTCTCGGAAGGACCAGCATTCCGCTGAACAAGGATAGTCCGGGTTCCGCGGTCAACCGTCCCCGATATGCGGCAGTGGTTGTGATCTCCAATTTATTGACGAATGAAGTGCCGGCGAATGCGGCAGGATCGCCCAGCAGAAGGAATGATCTCCATTTCAGTTTTCGGAACGCATTTCCTGTGACCGAAAGTGTGTCGGTGAAAAACGGGAGACTGTCCGCCGGCAGATTCACCGCAATGAAAGATGAAAAGAGTGACAATGCTGATGCTTGATCCGATGTGTTTCTCAAGAACGGAGACGCGATGAGCAGGGAAGAAGCGAACTTCAGTGAATCGAGATGAGTGCGCAATGCGGTCACTTGTTGATGATCAGGAGTTCCGGTCAGGATGCCAATTACTCCTGTGTCCGCAGCAGATAAAAATTTATTCAGTGAGCCGCCGGGGCGGATCCACTCCGCGAGCGAGTTCCCGCCGTCAAGAATGATATTTTTATGCTGAGTTGAGAACTGTGTCGGCGTGTATCCAATGCTGAGTGGTGTGGTGGTTGGAGTTCCATTCCCTATCTGAAATGTAGATCCTTTCGTCCATTGCCGCAGCGGTATCTTTGAAAGATCGAGCTGTTTTCCGGGAGACAGTCCCTCAACAGTGGAGGAGGTCGGAGTGAGGACGGAAACAACTCCTGAGCCGAACACTTCCGCTGTTCCGTCCGCTGATATTCCGAGTGCGGTCGCATCATCAATGCCGATGCCGGTGATCCATTTTCCGCTTTGCCGGTGATGGACGGCAAGCATTGCGAGCAGTCTGCCGATCCTGCCCCGTTCATAGAAATGTGTATCGCAGAGAATGTCCGGCACGAAACCCAGAAAATCCTCCGTGAAGGTGATGCCGGAATTGAGCGGCGTCCGGATCGCGGTGCGCGGAACAACACTTGCCGTCTTCGCATCGGCGATCACGCTGCTGAGCACCATTGCCCCCGCGCTGGTTCCCCCTATGACACCTCCGCGTTCAAAGACCTTTGTGACCGCTTGTTCTGTCAATGTCCCGTTCCATTGCTTCACATATTCCCACTGGTCGCCTCCTCGTAAAAAGATCCCATCATATTCGAGTATCTTTTTATATACCGTCGAATCGTTTGCCGCTAATGAGGGAATGGAAAAACTGACGGCTTCAGCGGCGCCGAGTGATTGAAAATAGGGGGGAAGGAATGTGGAAACAGTCGAATAGTGGAGGATGAGGATCTTTTTGTTCGGTGCGTGGTCGACCATCCATCGATACGGAATGTCGGACCAATCGCCGTAATCCTCCGAACCGCCGCCGACAAGAAGCACAGAACCCTGCGGATAGGCGAACCGGATGAAGACGAGAGCAAAAAGAAATATTCTTACCATCAATGATCACCCGGTCGAATTCGTCTTTCACATACGAGGCATGTTCCGGAACAATTAAAAATCGAACGCCAGCGTATAGCGGTGAAGATCGGGCAGCAGCGTGAAGTTCGCATAGGCATAATCGAGACGGAGGATGCTGTCGCCGAACGGGAATGTGAGTCCGCCGCCGAATGTGAACGTTTCATCATCATACATGAAACGGTAGCCCCCCCGGACGAAGAAACGGCCGACGAAGTTCGCTTCGGTTCCGAGATTGATCCGTTCATCATTGTCGCTCGGATGTGTTGCGTCGATCTCGCCGCGGACCGTCAGAAAGTCCGAACGGAGCAGATCCATCGCTACTCCCACCTGGAAGTGGAGCGGAAGCGGATCCGCGGTCGTCTCCAGGCGTCCCGGTGCAAGTCTGCTGATCGGATAATTCTCGCTCTTCAGATAATTGATGTTCAGATCCTCACCGTCGAACTGCAGGTCCGAGCCGAAATTGGTCATACTCATGGCGATGACAAGTCCGTTAAAATCGACCGAATACTGCGTGCCGATATCGAATGCCATGGCATCGGCGGTTTC
>CALRIY020000114.1:0-11821 GCA_943364975.1 Synechococcus sp. UW140 | reverse complement strand
AAATATCAAAAGAGCATCCGATCATCAATTGATCCTTCGCCGCCTGTGAGACGGTGACGATGACCGGAGCAGGATGCGGAATGACCGATGCCGGTGCTGACCTCTCTCCTTCAGTGACATTCACTCCTGCAACGGCATAATAATATTTAATATTTCCGCTCACGGTGGAATCGATCCATTCATGTCCATTCACTGTTGCCATTAGAAACAGAGAATCAGCATGTTTACCTCGATAGACCTTGTGACTGACAAGCGTTGAATTCCATGAAAGCCTCACCTTCACATCCGATAAAGGGACAGCCGATAGTGCAAACGGAACCGGGACCACCGATGCATTGCTCAAGGACCAGAATTCCGTCCGCCCGTTCACATGGAATCCGAAATCATTGTACGAATCCCCGTCGAAGTCATCGATCAGCACACTGTTGCTTTGGGATGATGAGGTCCAACGGGAAACGAAATCCTTTTTGCTGTTGTCCCACTCGAACAGATAAAGCTGCGGATTGAATGAGATGAAAAGAACATCCTGCTGGTCCGCCGGTCTCAACTTTCCGGCGGTGATACCGTTGTCATACCCAGAGCCGGAACGCACGCCGAGAAAATGCTGTTCCCAGATCTTCACCAGCGTTCCCGGTGCATCGGTGGAACGATGAGAGAATACACGGATAGTCCACACCGGAACATGATATTCCCGATCCTGATTGTATCCAAGATCGTTATGTCCTGCGACGGCGATATCCTGAACACCATCACCGTTGAAATCCCCAGCACAAAGATAATCACTCATTTCGACAAGTTCAGTCGAGTCCACCCCGACAAGATCAAACGTGAGACTGTTCGGCGCAGATTGCCGGTACATCATCAGATCGCCGTCATAATCCGCAAAAAGGATCTCGGTGCGTCCAGATCCTGTGAATTGTCCGACGAGCGATTTGGGAGGACCGAATTGATTCTTCGCCTCCCCCGCAAGCGGCCGGGAAGGATTTGAAAGGCGTGAAATTATTGAATAAGGAGCAGTCCCATTTTTTTTATAGATGAGGAATTCCGAGCTGCTTCGTGCGATGATCTCCGGCAGAGCATCGCCATCCAGATCGGTCAATTGACTTGCCCAGACATCGCTAGAATCACCCCAGACAGGATTGGAGAAAAACGAACCAAGAACGGTATCAACGGAGAACAACTGAGAAATTCCCCTGTCCTGCACCAAGACCGCGGGAGAGCCATGTGCACCTGCGCCGATGAATGACCGGGGAA
This sequence comes from Synechococcus sp. UW140, assembly GCA_943364975.1. Lineage (GTDB taxonomy): Bacteria > Bacteroidota > Ignavibacteria > UBA10030 > UBA8401 > UBA8401. The sequence continues at coordinate 10,567 of CALRIY020000114.1, read as the reverse complement.
CCCACGAACGAAGTGAGGAATCCCGCAGAGAAAAATTATTCCCGTTGAATTGGAACGATTTGAGACTTCCAAAATTGTTCTCTTCACCATAATCATTCACAAGAACATGCTTTTTGTTCTGAATGTTCGGCACAGAATTCAATATGTATCCAGCGGGCAATTCAAATCCCTTTTTCACCATCCCGGTCGACTGGATCTTTTGATCATCCAGAATAAACGAAAAATGTTCGAATCCGACCAATCCAATGTTCGGGAACCTTATCGATCTCTTACTCGCTGAATTTTCGCTAAAAAGCGCATAAAACTCATATTCTGTCTTCGGTTGGAAATTCCGGGAGGTCAGTACAAATGAATGATTCAATTGTATTCCCGGTGAAGCGATCGTCTGATACGATGTTTCTCCCTTTTTCCGATAAAACAGTGTTCCGGATGAATTCCGGTCCATACGAGCTTCGATCAATGCACCGTAATCATTCCCGATGATCAAAGAATCTCTGTAACGGAACGAAAGTATGGCAGGACCGGATGGATCGATGATGATTCTCTGTCTGGATTCAACATCGTTTCCTTTGCTATTTTTTACAACAAGTCTCAGCTGATAAATATTTGGCAGCAATGCACTTACATTCCACTTGATCAATGTATCTCGAATAAAGATTTTATTCGAGGAAGACACGATGTTCCAGTTCGAAGGAGAATCGCCGACTCCATATGAGAGTTCAACACTCGCAAAGTATGGTGAGGCGGCGGTGACGATCACAGGAATCACAGCAGCGGAAAGATGTTCATCCAACCCCGGTGAATGGATCCGAGCGTTCACACCTGCGGTCACGGATAATGCTCGCTCCGCATTCAACACACCGGAAGCAGTGAATTTGTCCCAACCATTATCACCGGCATCAACCGCGCTATTCAACAGCACTCCTCGTATCTCCTCATTGTCCAATTCAACAAAGGCCGGATCACTGATCTTTTTCTTCCTTTGAATACTCTTGATCAACGCAGCAACACCGGCCGTGTGAGGTGCGGCAGCAGAAGTTCCTGCGAACTGGTCCGTATAACCACCCCCCATCACTGTGGTGACGATCTCTTCTCCCGGTGCCATGATATCCAGCGATGTGCTGTACGCGGAGAAGAAAGAACGAACATTCGATCTGCCGACGGAACCTGTTGATATTACTTCATTAAAGTCGGAAGGATAATGCGGATAATTGCTCCCGTCATTACCGCTGGAAGCGGTCAGAACGACATTCTTTGAATGCGCATACCTGACGGCATCATACAGGAATGCAGACCTGATGACATCGCCGAAACTCATGTTGATGACATCAGCACCATTATCCGCTGCATACACGATGGCGGATGCAATATCGATATCGTTCCCTGTTCCGTTCTTTCCGAAAGCACGTAAAGGCATGATGACGGCCGGAGCAATGCCTGTCAATCCTGCACCGTTGCCTGCAGTAGCTCCTATAATGCCAGAGACGGCCGTTCCGTGACCGTTCTCATCATTAGGGTCATTATCCCTCAGATTCCAATCCCCCTCATCCTCAACATCGGCATCAACAAAATCATACCCACGCCAGTCATCGATGAATCCATTTCCGTCATCATCAAGTCCGTTTGATTCTTTTCCGCTCCCCTGTTCACCGGCATTATATGCAATGGCATTCACAATATCCGGATGATCATCATCGATACCGGTGTCGATCACTCCCACTTTTACTTTAGGGAGGCCTGCATTGATCGTTCCATTCTCCAGAAGAGGAGCAATGCCGATCGTACGGAGATTCCATTGAGAAGCATAGGCCGAGTCATTCGGTGCAGAATAAGTACGGTACGTCACCACCTCCTGCAGATATTCTACGCCAGAGACGGCGGAGAGTGAACGAAGAATCTGCGGTGACGGCTGTTGAGAGAAGCGAACAACGGAGTATCTGTTCCACGGGAAAGCGGAATTGGAACGGGTCGCAGAAGTACGGACCGGTCGGAAAACGATATTTCCGACCGACCTCAATTGTGAGTTGTTCCTGGTAAGTTGTGTCCGGATCGATGAATAAATCGAACCGGTATCTGTAACAGCAGAGCGGAATTTAATGATGTAGGACTGCGGAACGATCCACTGGACCGTCAGGAAAATGAACAGCCAAAGGATACGCCACCGCATCAAGCCTCAAGATCATTCTTATCAGTGACATCCTCGATCGGTGCGGGATATTTCCCTCCGAAACAGGCAGTGCAGTATCCTTTGCGCTCACCCTGAGGAACAGATGCGAGCATCTTCTTGTGTGAAAGGTAATGGATACTGTCCACGCCGAGTTCTTTCCGGATCTTTTCGATATCTTCGTCGCATTTCACGGCGATCAGATCCTCGCGGTTCGGGAAATCCATCCCGTAATAGCAGGAATTGACGATCGGCGGAGAAGTGATTCGGAAATGGATCTCTTTAGGGCCTGCTTCCTTCAGGAGTTTCACCAGCTGTTTGGATGTTGTTCCGCGAACGATCGAATCATCGACGACCACGATCTTCTTCCCTTTCAATACCCCTTTAACGGTATTGAATTTGGTCTTCACTTTCATTTCACGCATACCCTGTTCGGGTTGAATGAAGGTCCTGCCGACATAATGATTGCGGATGAGTCCAAGTTCGAGTTTGGTATTGATCCCCTGTTTGATCGATTCCGTCACGAATCCGAGCGCAGCAGTGTTGCTCGAGTCCGGCACACTGATGACGATCGTCTTTTCATCCTTTTCCGGGGGAACGGGTGATTCCTGTGCAAGGGATTTTCCCAGTTTCCGGCGGACCTTATCAACACTGTCTCCAAAGATGAAACTGTCAGGCCGGGAGAAGTAAATATATTCGAAAATACAATGGTGGGATTGTTCTACAGTCGCGTTAAGCCTGTAGGAAGTCAGCTGTTCTTTCCCATCGGCGCGCTTGTCGATCACCAGAATCTCGCCCGGTTCAACATCGCGGATATATTTCGCATCAATGATATCAAATGCGCATGTTTCAGAAGCCACCACATAACATCCGTCCTTTTCGCCTAGTGCGAGAGGACGGAATCCGTGGATATCCCGTGCGGCAATGAGCATTGTATCGGTCAACACCAGCAGACAGAATGCACCTTCCACTTTTTCGATTGCTTCCTTGATCTGATCGATCTGCTGTTTCTGTCTGCTGCGCGCGATCAGATGAAGGAACAATTCCGTATCGGAGGTGGTCTGAAAGATCGTCCCTTCGTCCTGCAGCTGCTTTCTGATCGTCCTGAAGTTTGTGAGATTTCCATTATGTGCGACACCGAGGTTGCCGTTCCGGTAATTCACGATCAGTGGCTGGATGTTCTTATCGTTATTTGCAGAACCGGTGGTGGAATACCGATTATGTCCGATGGAGGAGCGACCTTTTAGAACATTGGATAGGATCTGCTGATCTTTGAAGACATCTGTGACCAGCCCCATTCCCTTCACAATGTTGAAATGATGCCGTTTCTTGTCCTCTCGGAATTCACATGAAACAATACCGCTCGCTTCCTGACCGCGGTGCTGAAGAGCATGCAGTCCATAATAGGTCAACACCGAAGCATTGGGGTGATCGAAAATGCCGAAGATCCCGCATGCTGCACGCGGTTTGTCTTTCTTAAAACGCTTGTAGTTTTTTGATTTCATTTAGTTTACGACCGTGTCTTTTAACCAATTAATATCGTCAAGATTTGGATAGTCTGTTGTGTAATGAAGGCCTCTGCTCTCTTTACGCTCCAATGCGGACCGGATAATCAGATCTGCAAGACAGGAAAGATTCCTCAGTTCAATCAGACCTTCGGTCACTTTTGTTCTTTTGTAGAAGTCTTTCACTTCTTCCAGAATAAGTCGAATCCTTCTCTGTGCACGCTCCAGTCGATGATTGGAACGTACGATTCCGACATAATCCCACATCAATTGCTGGATCTCCCTCCTATTGTGGGAAACCAGGACCCATTCTTCGCTATTGATCGTACCGCTGTCATCCCAATCCGGGATGTTGGTCACGACCATAGCATTTCTATTCTTTTTGCGGATAGATTCAACGGCACGATGGGAAAAAACAACTGCTTCCAGCAATGAATTACTGGCGAGTCTGTTTGCACCGTGAAGCCCGGTCATACTCACTTCACCTACCGCATACAATCCGGTGATAGAGGTTGCACCATCTGTGTCCGTAACGACACCGCCGCAGGTATAATGAGCTGCCGGAACGACAGGAATCAGATCTTTGGTTATATCAATTCCAAACCTTAAACATCGCTCGTAAATATTTGGAAAATGGTCTTTTACAGCATCTGCATTAAGGTGTTTTAGATCGAGGAACACACACTCATCACCGCTCCTCTTCAACTCAGTATCAATAGCGCGCGCAACGATGTCCCTCGGTGCCAGCGCACCTTGCGGATCGTACCGTTTCATGAAATCCTCCTTCTTATTCCTGAGAATAGCTCCAAAACCGCGCACAGCTTCGGAGATCAGGAAGGATGGAGAACCTGAATTATACAACGTAGTAGGATGGAACTGTATGAATTCCATATTCGCGATCTCAGCACCTGCCCTATAAGCCATTGCAATACCGTCACCGGTCGCTATGAGAGGATTGGTGGTATGCAGGTACACTTGACCGGCTCCGCCGGTTGCAAGCATTGTCGTCGATGCCAGGAACGTTTTGACGGTGTTCTGTTCGACATCCAGGACATATGCACCCCAGCAATGGATAGAATCCTTGGATAATTTCTCATTTCCGAACAGATGATGTTCGGTGATCAGATCGATCGAGATGTGGTTCTCATAGACGCGGATATTCGGATGGGAGGAGATTTTTGCGAGCAGGGCCCGTTCGATCTCTTTGCCGGTAAGGTCCGCAGCATGAACGATCCGATGATGTGAATGCCCCCCTTCCTTTCCAAGGTCAAGTCCTTCATGATTCTTGGTGAATTGAACGCCGACCTCGATCAGTTCATTGATCCGTTCCGGACCTTCCTGTACGACGATCTCAACGACATCCCTATGACAGAGAAATGCGCCTGCCTTCATCGTATCGTTGATGTGATGTTCAAATGCATCACGATTCGAAATAACGGCGGCGATCCCCCCTTGCGCATAGTTTGTATTCGATTCAGCCTTCTCTTTTTTGGTAACGATCGCAACAGTTCCCAATTCCGCTGCTTTCAGCGCAAAGGAGAGTCCGGCTATGCCGCTGCCGATCACCAAAAAATCCGATTGAATCTTCATAGAGGAATATACAAAAAAGTATAATAAAAAAGGGGTCCCGATATTCTCGAGACCCCTTGATCTTTCAAATCTTCTTCAGATTAGAAATAGATGTGCAGTGTTGCACCTGCTGCGCTGAAACCGAGCAGATTCATGGAGCTGCCGCCCTTTGTGGTAACGGTGGTGCTTCCTGTTGTTACTTCCATATCGGAATTGGATGTCGTGCTGAACACGTTCAAACGATATTCCGCGGACAAGCTGATCTCATTGTACAGATAGAATTCTGCACCTGCGATACCGGCAAGACCGAGTGTCATTCCTGCGCCAGGACCGTTCTTTGTTTCAACCTGAACGCCGTTTGTTGTGTTCACAACTGATTTGGAACTGTTTGAATTCAGGGAAAGCGAAACACCAGCACCCATGTACGGTTTCACGCGTGCACCGCCCATATACATCAGGTAGTCGCCGCCGATTCCGATGGATGTGGAGGATGATTCACCGTCTTTACCTGTTTGTCCGACTGCCGGATTTGCAGGTGTTGTGGAGCTTGTCATGCCGATCTGCAAACCAAGACGAACTGCTGCATCGCTGCTCAGGAAATAGGAAACTCCCAAACCGCCATTGATTCCTGTCGCGTTCAGTCCAAATGTTCCGAGACCGCCGAATGTAAAGTTCATTGATTTTGCGCCAGCCTGGTTACCTGCCGGTGCATCCTGTGCCATAACTACTCCGCACATCATCACAACTGCTAAAACTACTGCTAGGACTTTTTTCATTGTGTTGCTCCTATTTTTTTTGTTGAGGATTAGTGAATTATGTGTCTAGAAGGCATTGCAAATATATAAGGGGTTTACCGAATTGTCAAGAGAAAACATCTTAAGTGAATCTAAAAGTATATTATAATAGAAGAACCTATGGTCATCGTGGAATAATCGATACTTCCTCCCGGATTGTATTTTTGTAAATATTGTGTCGTCGAAAGGACAAGATCCAATGCAAAAGCATCAGAGATGAATCCGCTTCCGATCGATAATCCGCTGCCGGACACCTGGGTATTGGATTCATAATATTCAGCCGTTGCTTCGTCGTACGTATAATCCGAAAGGACGGTTGGTACAGTTTTGAAACCCAGCCGTATAGGAATGACACCGTTGTCCATCACGATCAGATATTCACCGCCGATGCGGAATTGGTTCAGGTCATTATCGCTCTCACTCAACCGTTGATCACCGGATATGCTGTTCGGTCCCAGCGAAAAAGTGCTCTTGATCTTCTTTCCTGAAAAATTTCTCATCTCAAAATCCGAAGCGATCGTGAATTTATCACCGATCCTGTACGATGCGCCGAATCCAAGCATAAAAGGCATACCGACCTCTTGTTTGGCATTATATCGGTTCTTCGCGGGGGGCAGGCTTGACTGCAGATCCTCGTCAACATCGCCTTCCGATGTCAGGGTGAACGGAGTTCTTAATGTGACACCGATCTTCAGCGGAATAGGACCATTCTTCATTCCCTCTAAGTCCAGCAACCCTCCGAGAACAATATTGAATCCGGAAAAGTCTGATTCAAATGTCGTTTGATCCCTTTTTGTCGCGAAACCGGAGGTTCCTGTTACGGTCTCCTCCCTTTTCATGCTCCCCATCCAGATATTCGCGGATACACCCAGCGATAAAGTCGGCATGATCCTGATCCCTACCGCCGGCGTAACGGTGTTCACTCCTCCATTGGCTTCGATCCGCTGTCGTATGGTTATCGTGTTGTTGAAATTATCCGTAATTTCAAAATCTCTGCGGCGAAGTTCGTCAAAATCCAGCTGTCGCTGGAAAGCAACGGCTACGACGATATTGTTCTCGCCTCCGGTAACCAACGGAAGAGCAAAACTGGCAAAATTGAAATTGAAATAGCTCTGGGTTTCTTTGATGTTAAACGCAGGTTCAAATTCATCTTTATATTCCGAACCTTCTCCGATGAACCGTGTCACGACGGAAGCTTCTGCCCTTTCCAGCTGCGAGAGCCCTGCGGGATTCCACACGACAGCGGTTGCGTCATCCGAAATACCGATGAATGCACCGCCGAATCCTTCGGCACGGGCCCCGGCACCGGTGAGATTAAAGTCCGGTGTCTTGTCCTGAGCGTTCGTCAGGAATTGAACAGCGAAGAACAGGATGACTATTTTTTTCATTGCGTCCTCTTGAAATTATTTAATGATCACTTTATCGCCGACCTGAATATCCTGCTCAGATTCAATGGTCTTGACCGTCGCAAATTTATCCTGAACCTGGATAACGATGATCTCGCCCAGCCGGGTCACTTTTCGGCCAAGGATCTCGCCGGAAATGGGATGCTTTATACTTTCCCCTTGACGAAAGACCACACACTTCGTCCCTTTCCGCACTCCGTTCGAACCTCCGATATCGATAAAAAGTTCATCCGGTTCCACTTTGATGACATCCCCTTCGATGATCGGCAGCTCATTATAGAGCAATGTTGCCACGTTTGATACCGTATTGTCGATCGATTCCTGAGCAACATTTTCGGACATTGCATCCTCTGCAATGATCGTTTCAGCCGTCTCGACATCGACGAGTCGGGCAGAGATCTTCACTTTCCCATCCGCCAACGAGATGCTTCCGATCACAAGTGCATCGGCACCGGCGATCTTTCCCAGTTTGACGGCGGATTTATCATCCACAAACCCCGATGCCTGCAGTTTTTGTTCTGCAACGATCTTGTCCATCGCTGAACGTTCGATCACTTTGAAACGGCGGAGATTGACCAGCTGATTGATCATTTCATCCGTTACACCATCCTTATACATCGCTGCGGATTTCGAAGCATCAAACGGCAGAACAGCCACAGCAAGACGCGATCCGACCTGTGTGGACTTATTCGGATCATACTTTTTTGTGACGACAAGAATACTCGTGTTGGCAGGCGGATTGGTTATGACCGGATTGACGGGGACGGTTTTCTCAGCAGGAACTTTTTCCTTAACCGTCTCCTCCTTTTTTACGGCAGGTTTTGTTTCCTGCTTCGGAGGTTCGGGCTTTGCCGGTTCTGCTTTTACGATCTGTTTGGGAGGAAGTATGCCCCCTGTGATCTTTTTAAGATATTCCTCTGCCCGGTCCGATGAACGGTAAGCGATGGAAAGTTCCAGTTCTTTTTTTGCCTGATCCAATTCCCCGAGCATGTAATGGGCGATCCCGATCTCGCGGTGCGGATAATATTCGATGAACCTGGTCCCGTACGTTCGTTTTCGTTGGACCTCTTCAAATTCCAATGAGGCAGCAGACTTGAACTCAGAGATGGCGCGGAGCCAATCCTGGCGTTCCATATATTCCAGTCCGGCGGAATAATAATTATAGAACTTGTTCTGAGCCGGAAGAAGTGAAACTGCCAGCAGAAAACCGAAGAATATTTTTTTCATAGGAGACCGATCATCATTTTCTGTCCGATTATACCCAATTCAATACAGAGAATCAACGGAAGATCACCGGGATGTGTGTTCGGACAACACCTGTTCAAGCACTGACAGCATGGCGTCGAATTCAGGACGGCCGGCGATGAGCGGCGGAAGGATCCGAATGACGGTGACGGCTGTCGAATTGACCAATACCCCTTTTTGAAGCATTTGTTCAACAATTCCTGCACTATCTACTGTCAACTCAATTCCGATCATGTATCCGTAGACCCGGACCTCTTTGATGATGGGAAATTTCGATCTCAACATATTAAGTGCGGAGACTACATACGCAGATGTATCGTTTACATTTTTCAGGAATTGTTCATTCATCACTGTATCGATCGTCGCCACACCGGCTGCGCATGCTACGGGATTTCCGCCGAATGTGGTGCCGTGGACGCCGTACGTCCAGACATCTGCGACCTTGAGTGAACCGATGATCGCTCCGACAGGCAGACCGCCGCCGATCGGTTTTGCCACGGTGATGATATCCGGAACGATATCAAAATGTTGGTACCCGAACAATTTCCCCGTCCGGCCGATGCCGGATTGGATCTCATCTGCTACTATCAGGAATCCGAATTTCTCGCGGAGTTCCTTCAATGCATCGATGAAGTCCTGAGTGACTCCGACAATTCCACCCTCACCTTGAATGAATTCAAGGAAGATGGCAGCTGTACTTTCGTCCACCTTTTTCTTCAGGTCATCACCATTGTTGAATTCGATGGAGCCGAAATTCGGCAGGAATGGTTCATACCCTTCGCGGTATTTTTCTTTGTCCATCAGTGAAAGTGCCCCCATGGTTCGTCCGCTGAAACCGTTGCTCATCCCGAAGATCATCTTCTTGCCGGACCGTTTACCCCATTTGCGGACAAGTTTGATTGTCCCTTCGATCGCTTCCGTACCGCTGTTCGAGAAGAATATCTTATCGAATCCCGACAATGACAGGAGCCGTTCGGCCAGCTGCAGCTGCGGTCCCTGGATGAAAAAATTTGAAAGATGAGTGTACTTACGCACCTGTTCATCTACCGCTTTGATCACCGCGGGATGTGCATAACCGAGTGCATTCACCGCTAGTCCGGAGAACATATCGAGGTATCGTTTCCCGTCGGTGGTGTACAAATAACATCCTTCACCACGTTCGATCTCCAACGGAAGACGTTTGTAGGTATGGAAAAAGAGCTGGGATTCTTTCTCTTTGAAGTTCATTCGATCTCTTTAGGAAGTTTTAGATTGGAAAAAAGGATATGAAAAAAGCCGATCTTGGGTTCCAGGTCGGCTGCGGATGCGTTATTATTGATCTGAAAATCGGAAAGTTCGAGGAGTTCTTCTGTGGAGATCTGATTCTTCATTCTTGCACGGACCTGGTCGGAATGGGAGGCATCCCGGGCAACAACCCGCTGTATGCGTACGTCCTCATCGGTGACAACGGCAAGAACGTAGTGCATCATCTCAAACATCCCGGATTCGAACATCAGCGCCGCTTCGACCAAAGCATATTTTGATGATCCGAAATCACTCTCCTTCCACTGTTCAAATGCTTCGAACACTCTCGGATGAATGATACCGTTCAATTGCTCGAGCCGGACCGGATCTTGGAAGACGATCTCACCGAGTTTTTTACGGTCAAGAGTCCCTGACGGAGAGAGGATCTCCCTTCCAAACGCAGTGACGATCTCATTCAATGCCGCTCCCTCCGAGATCTCTTTTGCAACACTGTCTGCGTAGAAGACCTTCGTTCCTTTTTTTTCGAACAGCGCACAGACGGTCGATTTTCCGCTTCCGATGCCGCCGGTAACTCCGATAAAGATCATTCGTTTATCCTATTTAGCGAATGAAACGGATCGCACTTCTCTGATGACGACA
>CALRIY020000113.1:0-11880 GCA_943364975.1 Synechococcus sp. UW140 | reverse complement strand
TCATTGCCTGGACCTGCGCGATACCGGCTCTGTCTCCGGATGACAACTGCACGACAACCTGACCGTTGGAGCTCGTCACTGCTGTTGTTCTATTGAGCTCTACTAGGGCATCCGGTTTGGTGACGATCTTGAACGATACTGTTGCTTTGTTCTTGTCATCGACCGGTACGCCGAGGGAGTCGCGTACTTCAAATGTCAGATTGGTCGCGTCCGTTCCTCCGGCACCTCGGATGGAGATGGTTTGGAACGAAGAACCGACAAATGCGACGATCCCTGCACGGGCCGAAGCTTTGGAAGGAGGAACACTGTCCTGTGCAGCAGTTACACCGGTCACCGTCACTTCGCCGAACGAGATGGTTTTCTTGGTGGAACTATAGGTGCGAACCAATGTCGTTTCCCGGAAGGCAAGATTCAAATGGGTGAATTTGAAATTTGCCGTCACTTCATTCTTCTCGCTCGAGGTGAATGTATAACTGAAACTTCCGTCGGTCTTCGTAGTATCGCGCCGGAACGGATTATCCAGTGTGACGACGATGCTGTCCTGTGCGGCGCTCGATTTGTTGACGACCGTGCCGCTCACTGTTACCGTAAATTCCGACGTCGGTGCGTTCGGATCCTGACAGGAAAAGATTCCCAATGCCAAGATCAAAGCGACACTGGTCAACGACCTCATGAAGTACTTCATAGAACACCTGTAATAAGATGGGATACTCTAAAAAAATATTTTCGTCACAACGTACGGTACCGTCATGACGAAAAGAATGATCTGGAACACGGGTTATTTTTTCGGTTTATATTTCTCGATTTCGGCAGCATTCTGCTTCCGCTGCTGTTCGATCTGGTTCTGACCTTTTCTCTGTGATGCTGTTGCCACACGTTCTTCCAAGGTCGGGACCAATTCCGCCTTCAATAGGATGATCAGTTCCTGCGTTGTGGAGGTCTGTTTGTCGTATCCGAAAAGATATTTCAAACCGAGAACCCACCACGGAAGATCTTTCAGGAAGGGTACTCCACCCCGTTCGGAAGATTCAACATTTGTATAGAGACCGCCCATCACCATCTCTTCGCCGTCATACAGCACATTGAATGTGGAAGCGGAGGATTTGTTGATGACCGGACCGGGACTTGCGGAACTCCGTTCCGCTTTCACTTCCAGATTGATGAACTTGATATCGTTCTCATCATACACCGTCGGTTTCACATCGATGATGATACCGGAGGACAGCGGCTGCTGGATCGTATTTCCTGCAAGGTCTCTGGTCGTGATAAAGATATCCTGACCGACCTGGATCTTACCCTGTTTTCCGGAAGAGACAACGATCTGCGGACCGGAGAGCACATCCCCTAATTGATTGTTCTGGAAGAATGTTACCAGAGCGCTGATGTTGGTGAATGAGATCGCCGGTACGAATCGACCGAAGAACCCGGGACTGATCGTCGTTCCGCCTCCGGAGGAGGAACCGGAACCGCTGGTTTGAGCTTTAGGATCGGTAAACCCGCCGTAGAATTCCGTTCCGAACTGCGTGGGACGTGAACCGGCTTGAGTCGTGTCGCCGGAATAGAAGAAACTCCAGTTGATTCCCGCATTCAATGATTTAACGACATCCACTGTAAAGAAGACCGTTGAGATTCGGATGTCGCGCTGACGAAGAAGGACCTTGCCGGTGGAATCGATCTGTGCCGGGGTCAGTTTGCCGCCGGTGGTGCTTGTCGATCCGCTGCTGGAGCCGGACGAGTCCTTCTGATTATAGACATAGAAGAATTCTTCGCGTTCATCATACCACAATCCGTTCGCTCTCAGCACTCCTTCGAACGCCTGATACCAGTAGGTATTCTCTACGTCGATGCCGATCGGTTTTTTATTATTGCTCACGTCGACGATGATCTTGTTCATATACTTCTTGCTGAAGTCGCTGAACAACAGGACCGCTTTGTCGAACGGGAGCGTCTTGGACATGGAAACGAGCTCTTCCGGTGAGACGTAATCGTTCAGCAGCAGCCGCCGCTCACGATTGTTTTGCGCCGTCATTGTGAGGGCGGTGCACACGATGCATGCCGCGAGAATGATCAATCGTTTCATTGTATTGCGTCCTTATCTGATTCCTCAAATTGAATCTTTTTTCGAATGGTCTGAACGATACCGCCGTCATTCAGGATGAATTCAATGACACCGTCCTTGGGAATGATGTTCGATACTTTCCCGAGATACACTTCGTCCCCGATCTGCAGCGTCACCAGCTTTCCGTCTCCGGTCATCACGAGTCCCTTGCCGTTCGCTGTCGCCTTCACGGAGATCGTATTGACATCCACGAGCTTGCGGACATTCGCCGGGGTCTTCTGCAGGATGCTCGGCTGGAACGGATTGGACATGATCGGCTGCGGCGTTGAATCGGGACGCATCACGGACATGCCGAGGGTCGTTTCTCTGGTGAAGTACGCACGGACCTCCATTTCATACTGGATCATGATCCTTGGTGCATCGCTGGAATCCGAGCTGACCTCTTCGCTGCGGAAGGTGAGATTCTTGATCTTATACAGTTTCCGTCCGTTCTCCAGAAGCCAGAGGAACCGGAAGATGTTCGGGAATTCCGACGCTCCGTTGATCTTATACGTATTGTAGCCGATGGTCCCGCCGTCCGTCGTGCCGGTCAGCGCGAGATTCATGCGGAGCTGCTGCGATCCGCTCTCATCGATGATCTCGCTGAGGTAGCCGTAGGTCTGCGACGACACATCCGATTCGGAGATCTCCTTGATGCGGTTGTTCCATCGGTGGAAGGTCTCACGAAGTTTCATCTGGCTCTGATCGATCTCGGCCATCTGCTGGGAATTATCCTGGAGCTGAGCACTGATCTTCTTGGCCTCTTTCACATTCGTTTCGATCTTTTTCGGCTGATAGAAAAAGGTCACATACGTTCCGATCACCGCAACGATGAAGATAATGACAGCGAGAGCTATGCTATTTCGGATTTTGTATGACACATCTCACCTATTTGTCTTCAATAACATTTTTGACCGATAGAACGAATTTGTAGACATCCTTCCCCCGGATATTCTCCATATCCACCGTGCTGAGCTGTGCATTCTCGAACATGTTCGCGATCCGAGGGATCCTCTGCCGGTACGTCGTGAATCCGGTCAGTTCCATCGTCGAATCGCCGTTCGCCACCATATCTTTGATCCACACCGAATTGACGCTCTCCACACTGCTCGTCAGATGATTGAAGACCTTGCTCCACCGGTTATAGTTCGGCATGATGGAGTCATACACAGCGAGCGCCGTTTCATACTGTTTATTCTGTGATACCAGACTGTCCAGGATCCCCTGCAGCCGCTGATTCTCCGCAAGTTGTTCCTGCTTCTTCTGCAGTTCGATCTTGGATCGGCGCACGTCCTCGTTCTGGTTCGCATAGCGGGACGTGAAGAAGAATGTGGTCACAAAGATCAAGACAAGCAGCACATATCCGTGCCACGCAAGTTTGAATGCTTTTTGTCCTTCACGGTAGCTGGTCGGCAGCAGATCGATATCATAATACCGTTTGTTCTTCGGTTCGAGCGCCCGCATCGCTGCGGCGATGGGAATGGCGTATTCAGAGATGATCGATTCGGGATTATCCTGGAATTCGCTGGTGTCGAGCGACGCGGTCGTAAGATATTCGATCGGCGCCTCGGCAAACTGCGGCGCGAGGAACTGCTTCAGGTCGATCTTCACTGCTTCGCCGGCAAGGAAGATCCGGTCGATGCGGAGGATACCGGCGCTGTCCTGCTCCAGCAGCACTCTGGAATAGATCGTATTCTCGATGTTCGGGGTCAGTCTGCCTTCGCTGATCACCGGTGCGAAATGGAAGAAATACTCCCCTTTCATGAAGACCAGGCGGCTGAACTCGGTACCGACATAGATGATGATCGAAACTTCCGATTCACCCAATTCATAGTTTGCGCGGACCAGGTTCATCAACGAGATGTCGGACGTTTCGATGAACTGCACACGGGGGATCCTCTTCCCGAGGAAATCCTTCACGCTTTCGATCAGATCGAGCAGACCGAGACCATCCTCACGGATGATGGACAGGATCTGACCTTCCGCTGCGGGAACAAAGGAGAGCGAATCAACGGTCGGTTTCACCGAACGTGTAGCGGAAAGTTCATCCACCAGTTTCCGTTTCAGTTTTGCACCGGTCAATCCGAAGTTGTCCTCGAACTGCTGATAGTAAATGCTCGGTTCGGAGATGGAATAGACGAGCTGATACGCATTGGTGGGGAATTCGGAGAGAAGACCGATCACCACTTCACTGTTGGATGCTCCGCCGGATGCTTCGGCAAATTCATCCTTCATACCGGAGGATTCGATGGAATCCATCATGTCGAAACTCTCCGTGGCGCCGGAATCGCTGCCGGCAACGCGCTCTTCGAGCCGCTTCACCAGATTGACGGTCTTGACATCGTGCAGAAAGATCTTCTTGTTCTTCAGCGCGAGATGGACGAATTTAATGTCCAACCCGTCAATGAAAACACCGAGGATCGTCTTGCCTTCACCTTTTTTATAGGACATGATGTTTAGGTATTGATGATTTGCTGCATTCGTTTCTTGTTATTCGCGTAGTTCATCGCGTTCTCCATGGAGATCTTCTTCTGCTGATACAATTTTTTCAGGTCCTGTTCCATGGTCTGCATCCCGATCTCGCCCGATTCCTGGATCATCTGATAGATCTCACCTGTATTGCCGTTCTTAATGGCGGCGCGGACCGACGGATTCATGATCATGATCTCGCGGGCTGCGACCCGTTTCCCGTCCAGCGAAGGGATCAGTTTCTGCGACAGCACCATCTTACAGACATCCGCAAAGCGCATCCGCACACGGTCCTGCTCCACATGGGGAACTTCGCCAATGATACGGTCGATACTCTCCACTGCCGACGCCGTATGCAGCGTCGAGAAGACCTTATGACCGCTGTCGGTGATCTCCAGTCCGGTCATGATCGTTTCCGGATCGCGCATTTCACCGATCATAATGATATCGGGATCCTGACGCAGCGCCTGGATCGCACCGTCCTTGAATGACAGAACGTCGCGGCCGACCTCGCGGTGACGGACGATGCACCGGTCCGATTTATGGACATATTCGATCGGAGAAGCAACAATACAAATATGTCCGTCCACAGTGTGATTATTCAGATCGATCATCGCGTCCAGCGTAGTGCTCTTTCCTGAACCGGTGATGCCGGTGATCAGGATCATTCCTTCTTTGGTATGCGCTAGACTGACGATCTTGGTAACATTCGGATGAAGTTCAAGGGATTTGTAGGGACGAACGGTTGCATTGATGGAGCGCATATTCAACGCAAGTTGGTCCAAATCCATATACGCATCGGCGCGGAACCGGTTCATCTTATCGCCGTCCTGGATCATGTATGAAAAATCGAGATTCTTCATTTCATACAGGAATTGTTTCTGGCGGGCAGAGATCAATGATTGGATAAGGATGTTTGTGTCATCAACAGAGAGCACCTCAAGAGTCGGATCAGGCTTCTTCGCACCGAAGATGCGGTACCACACTTTTCCATGTCCGCCGAAACCGCCGAAGTCAATATCCGATGCATTGATCAGCTGCATGCGCAATAACAGACATTCGACAAAATTTTTGAGCATCTGTCTGTTTTCCAGCGGCAGTTTTTCCACAAAATCGCCGATAAAAATTTGCCGCTCAAGTCCTTGCGTAGATGTTGGAATCTGTGCGACCACCTGATTGAGAATTTGACGTGCTTTCTCAACTATTTCGACAGGAATCACCAATGATGCTGTAGGAGCAACTTGCATAGGCAGTGACAAATTAGATATGTGTGTGAGAATGCAACCTGTTAAGAATAATAGCTTTACCTAAAATTCTAAAGTGTTACATGAGACGTTGGAGAGAATATATTGAAAGGCTTAGAGAATGTCAACTAATTCCAGGCGGTCATTCAAACCAGGATAGGACCTCTAACCCGTTACCGGTTCCAGTCGGGTAAGGAAAGTTTGCCGGAGGACTGGTCTCAAAACGGGTATCGTATTTCATGAAGAAATTAGCCCCTTTTGCCGCGCCGGTACCAAAATCTGTCGGTCCGATGGTCTTTGAGATCAATGAACCGACGATCTTGAGCTGTTTTGCAGGATTGGTATTGATGAGGGAACCATCTAATTTAGCGCTGGTATTCGTGAAAACTGCACCATCTACTCGGATCGGCAGTACTTTAAAAGTGACATCACCGGCACTGACGATACCGACTTTGTCGGTTGAAGTCCCGGTTAATGGATCGGTATTATAGCGGAAGTTGTTCTCAAAATATGTCGCGCCAATCGCAGCCGTCGGAACGGTTGTACTTGGTGACACAGTTGATGTGATCGAAACAACTCCTTTAATTGTCCCTTCAATATGCAGTGCTCCGTTGACCATTGCGATATTACCCGAAGGGGCAAAATCGGTCAGATTTTCCGGTGAACTCCAGGCGCCTCCGCTGCTGTTCTTATATTCCACTTTCGTCTCCCCGCTGACGACCGAAAACCGGAGATACATTTCACCGCCAGTCTGGTAATTATTTGTACCTCCATCGCCGGAAGCGGCTGTTGCAATGGCGGTAGCGTTGGATGCATACTCCGGGAAATTGATATTCACACCGGTCTGATATCCTCCGAGAAAAGTCGGAGAACCTGCTGTCGTTTGCAGGGATCCCATGGTCGCTTTCCCGATGAACACCGGATTCCCCTGCGTAACCAGTTTGTTATTGAAGTGGATCGGTCCATCGATCGTGTCTCTGGAACGGAGTTTTGCTGCGGACGAAACATTTCCGCTGTACATGGCAAATTTTGCCAACGTGCTTTGACTGAGCACGATCTTCACAAAATGTGTATCCGTTAAATAATATGCCGTTGAGGTAACGACTACTTTCCCGGGATAAGTAATTGTATCAAGTTCGACGGAGAATGTTCCCCCGTTCATGACGACATTGGAAAAGCCTGTCCTCCAAGTATTGTCCAGGAACAACTGGTTGCACGCAAGGTTCGCACCGGCGTTCGCAATATTGTATACCTGTGTTGATTCATAATAGGTCATCGAATTGATGAACGCATCGGTGCCGCTGTCATTCATCGTTTTGCCAAAGAACAAAAAGATCGCTGTAACACCCATCACCATGTAGATCGCCGTACGTCCCATTGTTAAGCCTTATCGATTATTGAAGTTCTTTGCGACCAAACGGACCTGGCGCCAATAGGCGCTTTGATAGACGGTATCATATGTTGCAGTATTATAATATTTCGTCCATTTGATCGGATGCTGCACCTGAATGGTGATCTGAAGATACTGGATCTTCTGACAGCTGTCCACCGGCGTGGTCAACTTATTCTTCAACGCATCATAATAATTGATCTGGAACTGAGTGACTCCCATATTCACGCCGATCGGCGTATCATCATTCTCCACTCTATACAGCAGCCGGTCATACGGATTCGGAGTATCGGCTAATTCTGATGTCGGACCGATATAGTAGGTAAGTGAATCGAGGACTCCATCACCATCATATCCTGTTCCGGATGTCGTCAACGGGAAATCAGTCCAGAATTTTATTCTGGATGTATCGGCATAACGGATCGCCATTGTCGGAGAGGTGATCACGGTAAAGTCTTTACAGTAACCGATCTTTCGAAAATCATACTCCAGCAGTTCCGAGACTGCAACAAGGTCCTGCTGCACAATGATATCCTCGCGGAAGGACTGAACATTCTCCATCGTACTTCCGTTCAGCCGAAGCGAGATCAGCATGAGCGTCGCGAAGACGATGGTGGAACCGATCAAATCAAGTATCGTTTGTGAACCCATTGTTCAGATCCTCTAACGGAAGTACCAGTAACTAAAGACCGAAGTGAATTTGAGCGTATCGGGTTTCGGATTGGTCGGGTCGATCTGGTAATCGACCATGAACGGACTCGTGACATAGATGGTGATCTGCTTGTTCCATTTCTTCGCCGTTGTTGTCGCTACGGTCGAGGGTGGAACGACATTCAGATATTCGACCAATGCCGTTGTATAGAAGATCGCAGAATTCGGGACCGTATCCACCTTGACATATCCGTGATAATCATCGATATCATCGAACTGTGAATAGCTGGATTCGCCGGCATCGGGACCGAAACTTGCAGCGGCGGTCAGGGATGCGAGCTCGGCAGTTGTGAGGAACGTATCGACTGTCGCTTCGTCGAACGCAAGGTCATTCGCAAACTCCAGGAGCGATGTGCCGAGCGACGTCGCGGCGATGCGGTATTCGGCAACATCCTTCGTTGAACCGGCTTCGAGGGTGGTACGGTTCACATTCAGTATGAGCCGCCCCATCAGCATCAATGCCATGATCGTGAGTAATGTTTGTCCTAGTCCCATAGTATACAGTGTTCCTGTAAATCAAAGATAACCCGCGGAATCCTTCCGCACTGTGCTGCACGACAATCCGGAGTAAATATATCCAATATCCGTACCGAAAGATATGGGGCAAAAATTAGAAAATTACAGAAAGTTTTGTGTTGAGCGGAGTGAACTTTCTGCAAAGTTCCTATTCATCCTCGACGGTGGATGAGATCACCTCTTCCAGCGATGTCGTCCCTTCCTTCATCCGTTCCATACCGGAACGGCGGAGTGTCCACATACCGTCTTTTGATGCCTGCTCACGGATCGCATTCTCGTCGACTTTATCGCCGGCATTCAGCACGATATCCTTGATCGATTTTGTAAAGTACAATGCTTCGTGAATGGCCGCCCGGCCTTTGTACCCGCCGTTGCATTTATCACAGCCGACCGCTTTGTAATAGGTGTGGGCTTTCAGATCCTCTTCGGAGAATCCGAATTTCAGAAGATCCGATTTTTCACTGTCGTCGATCGGTGTCTTACAGATCTTGCAGAGCGTCCGAATAAGACGCTGTGCCACGATAATATTGATCGCATAGGCGATCAGGAACGGCTCGATCCCCATTTTATAGAGACGGGCAACCGCACTGGGCGCGTCGTTCGTATGAAGCGTTGAGAAGACCAAGTGACCTGTATTGGCAAGCTTGATGGCGGTCTCCGCAGTGATCTTATCTCGCATTTCGCCGACGAGCACGATGTCCGGATCATGACGCAGGATACCGCGGATCGATTGTTCGAAGGACATCTTCGGACCGATCTTCAGCTGACGAGCACCTTTAATGATATACTCCACCGGTTCTTCGATCGTCAGCACGTTCACCGTCGGATCGATCACCTGATACAGAGCGGCGATCAGCGTGGTGGATTTACCGGATCCGGTCGGACCGGTCAGAATGATGATCCCCTGCGGTTTCTCGATCGCTTTGTTGAAGAACCCGCGCGCCGGTCCCTGCAGACCGAGTTTGTTCAGATCGGTGATCACTTTCCGGTCGTCCAGAACACGGATGACAACCGACTCGAATTTGTTCTTGAATTCCGTCGTCACGATCGGCATGATGGAGACACGGAACCGAAGCTGATGTCCATCCACCACCCGCTGGATGAAACCGTCCTGCGACATTTCACGTTCGAACCGGTCCACGTTCTTCGTTCTGTCCTTCACCACCGCCATCACCGCTTCCGGCATCGTGTTCTCCTGACAATGCCATACTTTCAAATTGCCGTCCACGCGGAACATAAAATTCGTCCGCCGCCCTTCTGATGCAACGATGTGCACGTCGCTGACGCCGGTGCGGACCGCTTCCACCAGACAGCCTTCGAAGAGATTGGCGAGCGCACTCTTGTTGATCTCGGCGTTGAGTTCATCTTCATCGACATTCGCTTCCTCATCGCCGGTATCCACGCTGATCTGATTGTCTTCCAGAAGTTTCAGGAATTCGTTCTGCGGCGGGATCACCTGTTCGATCAGATTCTGCAGATCCTTCAAACGGCAGTAGGTCACCTCATATTTCTTCACATTGAAGTTTCTCGAGATGAGCGGAATGTTCCTGTCGGTGGGATCGGCGGAGATGATGATCAGCTTGTCCGGCTGCTTCTCGTCGAACTTCAGCGGGAGCATCTTCGTCTGAATGAGCAGTTCACGGTTCCCTTCGGGCAGACCGTCGATCAGTTTCCGGATGAAGTCGATCCTTCCCTTTTCGATATTCTCGTCGGCGATATAGATCTCGCGGAACGCATACAGATTGGCCACCTCACGGAAGACCGCATCATGGTCCGCATTGAACTCGGTGACAAGGATCTGTCCCAGATTCCGGCGTTCCTTCTTCGATGCTTCCGATTCCTTGATGCGAAGCGATTTCTCCAGGGTCTCATAATCGATGATCCCCTTCTTCAGAAGCGTGTAGCCGATCTTGTCAGTGATATCTATATCTGCCATGGTACTTTCCTTTTACCGAGGACTAAAAATAATAACTGAAGAAGGTGAGCCAGCCGCCCGGCGGTTTCGGTTTGATCGTTGCCGTTTCGGAGGAGACCAGGGTCAGTCCGGTCAGCACCACCATGATGATCATGGAGATCACCAGCTGGATGTAATCGATGGCATTGCGCATGCGGTATCCGGTTTCTTTCTCATAATACTCCGCCAGCTGCAGTGCCGTGGTCTTCACCGTTCCTGTTTCCGCGCCGGAATGGAAGCGCGACAATGCGGTTTTCGTAAAGACACCGGTCGCTTCGAACGCTTCAGTGATCCCCGCTCCTTTTTCCACCATCATCGGCAGTGCGATCGTCTTGATCTGATGCTCCATATATTTATTCCCGCATGCTTCGGAGGCCATCTTGATCACCTCGATGTTCTCACCGGATCCGGAATACAGTGCATAGAACACACGGCAGAAGATCTCGATGCTCATCTTATGCACAAGGTCGCCTATCGCCGGGACCTTCCACGTATATTTGTCGATCATGAAGCGTCCGCGTTCCGTCATCGCAAATCGACCGAACGCAACGGCCGGGATCGTGACGATGAGCATGATCCAAAGAATATTGGAGGTGATGAAGTCACTCAGCTTCAGGGTCGCTTTGGTCATCGGGGGAAGTTCGATCTTGAATTTCTGGAACAGGCTCGCAGTTTCAGGGAAAATATAGGCGACATAATATCCTACGGCGCCGAACAGGATCACCAGCGTCACCACCGGCATGATCAGCGCACTCTTCAGATCTTTTTTAAACTGTGCATTCCGTTCCAGAAACTTTGCCGTGCTCTCGAATATCTCGCCCATGTTACCGCTTTTGGATGCAAGGCCGAGCATGTGCGCTGCGAATTTCCCGAGTTCCTTCTCATGTTTCTGGAATGCCTTCTCACTGTCCTTCCCCTGCTTCAAGTCCTGGTTGATATCACGGATCGCTTCACGGAGCGATTTGTTCTGGATGTCGTTGATGAGCATCGCCATCATATCATTGAAGGGAAGTTTCTGACGGATCAAGTCCGCGCTTACCCGAACGAACGATACCACCTCGATCTCCGGAACTTTGCCGCCGCCGCCGAACAATTGTTTGCGGACATAGACGACGGTATATCCCATCTTCGTGAGAGCGTCGATCACTTCCTGCTTTGTGAATGCTTTCTGTTCGCCGTCGATCGGGGCATCGTTCCCCTTCTTCACACGGTACAGGAAATTGGTGCGTGCATGGACACCGCTGATCTTGAATTTTCGTTCACGGGCCATTTGTGAGGCCCGTTCTTTGGCAAGCTTCATGGTGTCGGCGTTGATGACCCCTTGTACCGGCTTACCGCTGAGGGTGACCCCGTCAACTCTGAATTCTGGCATAGTCGCTGATTCCTCTTATTGGTGTAAAGATACAATCACCTCCACTTAAAATCAACAGAACTTACGCCGTGGCGCACGGTTTAAAAATACAAAAGCAGAGGTCATTGAATGACTTCTGCTTTTGTG
>CALRIY020000112.1:0-11923 GCA_943364975.1 Synechococcus sp. UW140 | reverse complement strand
GCCGGCGTGGTCAGTTCGATGGAAAAACTGACGTTGTTCCCTTCGATCTTGATATCTTTTACAAAATTCAGTGCAACAATATCACGGTTCAGATCGGGATCGCGGACCGCACGAAGCGCATTCAGGATTGTTTCAGTATTCAGGGAACTCATTCTTTATCCTTCTTTTAATATGCCGATTATTGATTCAATTGATTCTGACGTTGCCATTCTTCCACCCACTCCGCCTGTTTGAACATCTGCGGAACAGCCATCACCCGGCCGCCGAATCCGATATTCCTCCACGTGACCATGTTGGTCGTGGTGGTCTTCACACGTTTCAGCGCCTCCTCCTCTATAGTAACATTATACTTTTTCGCCAAAGTTCCAAGGACTGTATTCAGCGCCTGCTGCTGTTTCCTGGAAAGCAGTTTCTGCGAGATCTCACTTTTCATGTTCAGAAAATTCGATCGGGCGGAATCATCAACGATCTTCTTTTCCAGAACCGTAAAGATCGTCACCCCCTCTTTTGTCTGTTTCGGACCAACGATCTGTCCGACGGCAGCCGCAGCCGCAAATTGTCCAAGTTCACCGAAATCCGCAGCGGAGAACCATGGGGATTCACCGCCGGATGCAGCCCAGGCTGTTCTGATCGAATATCTCTTTGCCAGTGATGCAAAATCCTCACCCGCCGCCAGCCGCTGCCTGATCCGCATGGACGAAGCGATACTGTCCGTCAGGATCTCACGCACTTTCAGCATCATTACTGCGCCGTACTGAAGCGCATTTTCGCGGTATTCCGCCTCGATCTCCTCATCACTCACCGTCACCGTATCGATCACAGAACGAGTCAGCAGCCAGTTCTTCCGGCTGTCCATCCATGTTGATAGATCGCGCCGGACCTTCGCAGTCTGGTGCAGATTCTTTTTCAGTCCTTCCCTGGAAAGGAGCTCATTCTGGATCACAGTTTTAATGTTATTATTGAGAACGATCCTGATATGCTCAGGGTTCAATGACGGGAACAGAACATTGTTGTTCCCGAGACCGACGAGCACTTCATTCAGCGTCATATCACCGGAGGCGATGGTGATGAATTTCTTTGCAAGATCGGCCGAGAATTTCTTCATCAGCATATCGATGGCGGCACCGGGGAATTTGTATGCACCGTTCGTTCCATAATTCAGCGAATCGGACCGGAGGATGAAGATCACGGAATCGGACAACCGGTAGAAGAGTTCCGGATCGGCTTCCGCACGCTGCGGTGAAGTGACATCCGCAAATGCTTTCTGCGCCAGGGATTGTTCCTTGCGCTGCCGGATGATATTCTCCACCTTGTGAAGTCTGTCCGCATGCGGCATCTTCATGTTCACCGGATCAGCATACCACTTCAGCAGCCGGAACATCACCATCCCGAAATCGGTCACGACCTGCGGTGAAAGACTGTCCTTACCGATAGAATAGACAGCATCCTCGATCATCTTGTCAACGGCACCGTATTTCACTTCGAGCGTATCAACGGGGACGAAAAGCGAATCCCTGTACCGGTCAAAGACCGATGATTTATTTTTATTGCGGCTCAGCCGTTTCTTCAGCAGATCGCCGTCCGCTTTGGAAACAATAGCGAGGACCTCAACTTCAAGCCGGTACGGGAAACGGGACATCCCTTCCTTCCGTTCGGCGTCGGTGACGGTGATCTTCGGCAGCACCTGTTCCTTATAAAATTCATCCCGGACGAACAACCGTTCAAGATTCTTCTGAAGCCGAACGGATTCCGAATCATTTCCCAGATTCATCGCGGTCGCTTCCAGCGACATCAGCTTTTCCGCCACCATGGAGCGGAGGAACTCCAGTTTCACCGCTTCATTCCTGGAGGGAACATCTTTCTTCGGCCACGGCATCAATTCAAACCGTTCAAGGAAGTCGGTGGCATTGATGACTGCGGAACCGACCGTTGCGAGTGTGTCGAGCGGGAGTGATCCGGTGCGGCTGACGATCTGTCCCTGCGCAAAGTTCATGCACAAAAAAAATAGTGCGATCATCCTCATGAGACATGCTTTCCTGTCAGTTCATACACTGCCTGCAGATACAATTCGGAGGTCTTGGTAATGATCTCATCGGGCATGACAGGTCCGGGAGGACGTTTATTGAATTGAATGGAGAGAAGATAATCGCGGACAAACTGTTTATCATAGCTGTTCTGCGCTCTTCCGGGCGCATATCCGGTTTTCGGCCAGAAGCGGGAAGAATCGGGTGTAAGAAGTTCATCGATCAGCATCAGATGTCCATCCTTCATGCCGAACTCCATCTTCGTATCGGCGATGATGATCCCTTTCGATTCCGCGATCATGGAAGCGCGGTGAAAAATTGCTTTTGCAACGGAACGGACCTCTTCGCTTCGTTCTTTTCCTTCCCGTTCGCTCATCTGTTCAAACGTGATATTTTCGTCATGAACGCCGATCTCTGCTTTGGTGGAAGGAGTAAAGATGGTCTCGGGCAGACGTTCACTCTCCTTCAGACCTTTGGGAAGCTGAATTCCGCAGATCGAGCCGGTCTGCTGATAATCAACCCAGCCCGACCCGGAGATGTAGCCCCGTACAATGCATTCAACGGAGAGCGGTTCTGTTTTTTTGACGAGCATGCTCCGTCCGCGCAGATCCTCTTTATACGGATGACATTCCGACGGAAATTCATCGACATTGGTTGAGACGACATGATTGCGGATGATGTCCTTCGTCTGTTCGAACCAAAAAGCGGAGATCTGTGTCAGCACCTTCCCTTTGTACGGTATCCCCTGCGGCATCACCACATCGAATGCCGAAAGCCGGTCCGTCGCAACGAAAAGAAGGTATTCGCCGACATCATAGATATCCCGCACTTTGCCCCGTTTCAGAAATGTGAGAGTCGGAAAATGTGTTTCAGTCAATACGTTCATGGTCTACTCATCGATAAAATGACATTCACGCCGGAGGGCGTCCTTCAATACTGCAAGATAATCGTTCTTCGGAATCTCGATGCAGCCGAGTGTCTGCAGATGATCATTCGTGTATTGCGTATCCAGCAGCACGAATCCCCGTTCATTCATTCTGCGCACCAGTGCAACAAGGGCTGCTTTGGATGCATCAGTGCTCTTACTGAACATCGATTCGCCGAAGAAAGCGCCGCCGATCGCCACTCCATACAGTCCCCCAGCCAGTTTCCCGTCCTGCCACGATTCCACGGAATGGACGAATCCAATTTTGTGGAGATTCAGATAACTTTGCACGATGGTCTCGGAGATCCAGACCTCTTCCCGTTCCGCGCAGGCCCGGATGGTCCCTTCCACATCGGCATCGATCCGGATATGATAGCGCCGTTTGCGAAGTGTCTGCCGAAGACTCCGGGAGATCTTCAGACCGTCCAGAGGAATGATCCCGCGCATCTCAGGAGAGAACCACCGGATCTCGCCGTCTCGCCCTTCCGCCATCGGAAACATTCCGCTGCAGTAAGCACCAAGCAGCACTTCAGGATCAATGATGGTATGGCCGTCCGATGACGTCGTAAAGATATTCACGGTATAAATTTCAATGCCGAGCTTTCATGATATATGAAGAACTCGGCATTGAGGTTATTGTGTACTGTGCGAAAGTGTAACAGAGGACATTAATCGTCTCCGAAACTTGTCCCCACTGCGCGCGCAGTCTTCACGATCTCGCCATCCACCGGCACGAGCCGCTGTTTGGAGATCGCATCCTTGATCGCAACGCTGTTCACATGCAATCCGCGCAGGCTGACCATTCTGCCGAACTCCCCTTTGACGGCAAGTTCAACAGCTTTCGTGCCGTACCGGGTCGCCAGAACTCGGTCAAATGCCGTCGGGCTTCCGCCGCGCTGCAAGTGTCCCAGAATGGTTGTGCGTGTCTCCAGACCGGTCTCCTGAGAGATACGGCGGCCGACATGCTCTCCGATACCGCCGAAGCGGATCGGATCCGTACGTTTCACATCTGTCTCTTTAATGACGATCTCTTCGTCCGCCGCTTTTGCTCCTTCGGCGATACAGACGATGGAGTAGCGGTTTCCGCGGGTGCTGCGTTCGATCACGCGGCGCATCACGCTTTCCCATTTGAACGGAAGTTCCGGAAGGAGGATGATATCGGCGCCGCCGGCAAGACCCGCTTCGAGAGCGATCCAGCCTGCGTAGCGTCCCATCACCTCGATCACCATCACACGATGATGTGCCGAAGCGGTGGTGTGAAGCCGGTCGATCGCTTCTGTTGCGATGGAAAGGGCTGTGTCGAATCCGAAAGTCTGATCGGTCGCATCAAGATCATTGTCGATCGTCTTCGGAACACCGACGATATTCATTCCCAGGTCCGAGAGCTTATTGGAAATGTGCATCGTACCGTCCCCGCCGATCGTGATCAGCGCATCGAGTCCCCAGCCTTTATAATGTTTCAGAACGCGCGCTGATGCATCGACGATCTCAATGCCGTTCATACCTTCGGTCGGATAGTGGAATGGGTCCCCTTTGTTGGACGTTCCCAATATCGTACCGCCTTCTCCGATGATTCCGGCGATGTCGTCGCGAGAGATCTCCCTCATTTTCCCTTCAACAAATCCTTCAAATCCATCTTCAATACCGACGATCGTCAGACCGTAATCATTCATCGCCGGTTTTGCAACGCCGCGGATCACAGCGTTCAAACCGGGACAGTCGCCGCCGCCGGTTAAAATTCCCAGTCGTTTTATCTTTTTAGTTGTCATATGATGTTCTTTTTCTCCAGTGTTGACGGACTAATGTAAGGAAAATAGCAGTCTCAAAAAAGTATTTTTTTCGGTCAGAAAACCGCTTTTTCCAAAACCTCTTGATTATGTAAAGAATCTTTTTCGGTGACGAAAAGCGGGGTATTGTTCAGGATGGAATCCGAAAAATGTTCCACTTCGCGTGTGTAGAGATTCGGAATGAGGAATGTCTCCCGCTCTACCGAATCGATCTGGCCGTTCCTGCCGCGCCGGATCTCGATCTGTGTCTCAAGATTGCTGGGGGTGAACTGCAGAGCGGAAACCGATCCTTTCGTGCCGATGAATTCAATGAATGATTCCCGATAGGATGTTTCATAGGAAGTATAGATCGTTGCAAGAGTTCCTTTGCTGAATTTCAGCGACAGCACCGAGGTCATTTCCACATTACCCGCGGTGAGTTCGGGATGCATCAGGCTTTTCACGGAAAGAACGTGATCATCGCCGAGCACGAACCGGATGGTGTCGAGACAGTGGATGCCGACATCAAACAAGGGACCGCCGCCGGCGACCGTTTTGTCCAGCATCCATCTGCGGCTGGATTGCTGTGCGTCGTAGAAGAAGTGCGATCGTGCGTAGGAGACGTTGCCGATCATTCCCGATTGGACGATCTCTTTCAATCGCTGATTCAGCGGGGAAAATCTCAGCATGTGTCCTACCATGAATTTCACTCCGGCGCGCCTGCAGGCATCGGCCATCTCCACTCCCTGCTGATACGATACCGCCATCGGTTTCTCCACAAGAACATGCTTGCCGGCTTTCGCTGCGGCAAGTGTTTCCGGATGATGCTGAGAATTGGCCGAAACAATGAAGACCGCATCGACCTCTTTTGACGAGACAAGCGCTTCCACTGTATCAAAATAAAAAGGGACTGAATGCTCCGCTGCTTTTCCTCGCGCTTCATCAATAGAACGTTTTTGGATCGCCGTGATCTCGGAATTCTCCGCCGCGCGGATGGCGGGAAGGATCGCACGTTCTGCAAATGCGCCGAAGCCGATGATACCATATCGGATCTTCTTCATGGATATTTATTCCTATCAAGTATGATGAGACAAATGCTATTTTTTCACACGTTATTCCATCCGACGGGTGGTTGCTCTTATCATGCTAAACGACCCGTCGTAATGGAATATGCAGGATGCAATAATGATTCAAGTAGTCTAATGCGCGGCAACAGTTTTCACTGTGAATTTTTCCACTTTGTGTTCTACGGGAGGAATGGTCTTCAAATACCGGTAGATCGCTTTCAGATCTTCATCCTTCATTCCGGACATGAGCAGCCACGGCATCGCCGTATTGAATTCTCCCGCCTTTACAGTTTTGTTCCTGTTTGTCGAATCTCGGTACGTTTTGAATCTTCCCAGGAATACCTCCTCAGTCCACGCTCCGATGCCGGTCTCGATGCTTTGCGTGATATTCGCTGAACGTACGATATCACCGGTGAGCGGGGATCTGAATTCCATGCCGCCCGCATATTCCATCCCCGGTAGTCTTCCTCCTTTATCATCCATCGGTGTGTGACAATCCGTGCACGCGGCTATGGTGACGAGATATTTTCCATATGCAAGTGTGTCGCTCCGTTCAGGAAGTTCCATCGGATCGAGTGCATCCTGCGGGATCGTCTTGACGATCAGGTTCAACGGGAAGTCCAGCGTTGTTTCCGGATACGGCTCCGTTGCAATCTCCGGCAAGGTGCGCAGGTAAGCGATCACCGAACGGACATCTTCCGGATCCATTTTCGCATATGCAGGGTACGGCATCAGCGGGAAGATCGCTTTCCCATCCTTTGTTACTCCGGTCGTGATCAAACGGTATAATTCGCCGTCGGTCCAGTTCTTCAGATTATATGGTGTGATATTTTTTGAATAAAGCGTCCCCGGAAATCCCCCCGTCTCTTTGTCGAATTTCTCTCCCCCTTTCCCTTCCGTTCCGGCAATGATCGGTCCGGCAAATTTCGACCAGTCCCTCGTGGAATGACAATCGACGCAGCCGACGACATGATTCACCAGATATGCGCCCCGTTCAAGACGGGCAGGAGTTGCTTCAATGGTAATAGAAGCGGCAGGTGAAACCTTAGGAAACGCGAAGTTCAGATACCCGACCAGGACTGCAATGATCACAGCAAGCACACCAAGAACATATCCGCCGATCCGAAGGACTCTTTTCATGAGTTTTTCTCCTTAATGTGTGAAAAATGTGCTCTAAATTAGAAATATTTTCTTGATTGTCAAACCAATTGAGCGGTATCTTGTAGCATGATCATCCCGCTGTATATCCTGAAACGACACGCTGCCCCGTTCTTCGGTTCCTTCTTTTTTCTGATGTCCGTCTTCGTCCTTCAGTTCGTGATGAAATTCATGGATCAGCTGGTGGGAAAAGGACTGAGCGGAGCCGTCATTGCCGAACTGATGGTGCTGAACCTGGCCTGGATGATGGTATTGGCTGTCCCCATGGCCGTTCTTGTCGCCACTCTGATGGCATTCGGCGGGATGGCTTCCAGCAATGAGGTGACGGCGATGAAGGCCGGAGGTATCAGTCTTTACCGGATGATGTTCCCCGTTGCCATTGCCGCTTTGGTAATCACTTACCTGATGATCGAATTCAACAATAAGGTCCTTCCAGAAGCGAATCACCGTTCCAAAACATTGACAATCGATATCCGCCGGAAGAAACCGACTCTCTCGCTTGTTCCCGGACTGTTCAATCAGGACATGACCGGTATGAGTATCCTTGTCCGGAAGACATACGAGGAATCGAACGAACTGGAAGGTGTGACGATCTATAATCATTCGGATCCGAACAAGAATACGGTCATTACCGCACGCCGGGGTATCCTCTCGTTCTCCGGCGATTATCAAAAATTGGTGATGGACCTGTACGACGGCGAGATCCACGAAGTGGACCATACCAAACCGAATTTATACCGCGTGATCCATTTCGAACGGCAAAGGATCTCCACGGTCACCGAGGGATTCGATTTTGAACGTTCCGCAGTGGACCAATTCTCACGGGGGGACCGTGAGTTGAGCTCCGGCGAAATGCTCTATATGGTGGATAGTCTAAAGGGTATCACGGTCGCAGCACGTCAGAAGATCATGGAGCATACCGAGGCCCTCAATCAGAAACTCTTCAGCGGTTCGGTCGATTCCCTGGCGCCGTCCAAAGGATTCTGGAAGAACATCGAGCAGTACACCGACATGAAGAGCCAGATGATGTTCTACCGGAACAATATCGAAAGCGAGATCTCCAATATCGATTATCAGAACAAACAAATGCGGGAATATCTTGTGGAGATCCATAAGAAATACTCGATCCCTGTCGCCTGTTTCATCTTCATTCTGGTCGGCGCGCCGCTCGGTGTGATGGCGCGGCGGGGCGGATTCGGAATTGCGGCCTCGCTGAGTCTGGGATTCTTCCTCCTCTATTGGTCCTCGCTCATCAGCGGCGAGAAACTTGCAGACCGGCATGTGATCGAACCGTGGTTCGGCATGTGGGGGGCGAACATCCTGCTCGGACTCTTCGGTATCTTCATCACCTATAAAGTGGCGAAAGAGAATATCGAACTGAAGTTCGACTGGATCACATGGATCTTCCCGAAAAAACTCTGGGCGAGGATCACCCAATGAAGATCCTGGACCGATACATCCTGAAGCAGTTCATCATCACGACCATCTTCGGACTGATCACCTTCATGGCGATCTTCGTCATCATCGATCTGATGGAGAATCTCGACGATTTTCTGGACAACAACGTCGCCAACTCCATTATCATCCAATATTACATCGCATTCCTTCCGGAGATTGTGAAACTGATGACACCGGTCGCTGTGCTCCTCGCTTCGCTCTTCACCACCGGAAAACTCGCCTCCAACAATGAGCTGACCGCTATGAAGGCCGGTGGTATGAGCATCTACCGCTACATGCTCCCGATCATGTCTGTGGTGCTGGTGATCAGCATGGCTTCGGTCTATTTCAACGGATGGATCGTTCCGTACGCCAATCAGCACAAGTTCTCCATCGAACGGAAATATCTGAACAAGAATCTCGAATCTTCGGCACGCACCAACATCTATCTGCAGGACGGAAGGAAGAGGATCGTCTACATCGCCTTCTTCGACCGGATCAGCGGGAACGGCACGCGTGCATCGATCCAGGAATTCACCGATTCCACCCTCCACTCCATCGCGCAGCGGTGGGACGGACTGCAGTTCTCATGGGACAGCACAAAGCAGCTGTGGACAATGAGGATCGGACAGCACAGGGTGGTGACGAATGCCGGCGAGACCATGACAACATTCGATGAACTGACATTCACCGATCTGACCTTTGCTCCGACGGACATCGTTAAGAAAGTGGAAAAACCGGAAGAGATGAATTACACAGAGCTGAACAGTTTCATCACCCGTCAGCAGAACAGCGGCAATGATGTGGCGCGGTGGATGGTGGATTATCACAACAAGGTGGCATTCCCGTTCGCAAGCGTGATCGTGGTTCTCTTCGGGATCCCTTTCTCGTTCGGCAAACGCAAAGGCGGGATCGCGATCCAGGTCGGCATCTCTGCCGCGGTGGTGTTCATCTACATGGTCTTCATGAAGATCAGCAACGTCTTCGGCTACAACGGCGATCTGAATCCATTGCTGACCGCCTGGCTGGCCAATATCATCTTCTTCACCGCGGGTGTCGTGAATATCCTTCGGGTGAATAAATAGCCGTCAAAATATTGCTCCGGAAATAAAAAAAGTCACACTCCGTTTCAGGGTAATGTGACTTTTTTTATTTCGGAAGCTTTCCAACCTTCCCAACCTCTACAATCCCACGCTGACCTTCATTTCCGACATCAATCGTTGTCCGTAGATGCTTTCTACCGGCGTTACCTTGAATGAGGTGGTGAGAGAATGATTGTAGCTGGCAGTGGAGAGCATCGCATCGAAGGCACTGAGAATGTGGTTCAATAACAAAGCTTTCATGGCAAAACTTGCCGCATAATAATCATCGTTCGCTTTCCCGCGTTCCACGGCATAATTCAGAAGCTGCTGCGGGATGAGATCGTCATACCGCATTCCGTCCGAGATCGGCACACCGTTCACATCACGCGGATACTCGTCCCACCCGAATTTGAACTGATTGTATTTCCCGATCAGCTCATAATATTGCTGTTCCCGGAACTTCGGCAGCGTATGCGAGAATCCGAGTTTATGCTGACCTCTCTCCCACTCATTGATCTCGGTGAAATCGAACTGTCCGACCCGCGCCAAATTGATGCTAGCTGCAGGACCGTAATCCGCCGCTCCGTACGTGTTGATCCATTGTGCGTACCGCACAGGACTCCAATGCGCCTCCGCATAGCGCTGAAAATCTTCCGTTTTCTTGTCCCCATTTCTGTTGCTGATCACTGCGAACGCCGCAAAGGCGATCTCCGCCGCAACAAAGACACCCGCCTTCACATAATGATCCGTTTGATACTGCCCGGCACCCGGGATGATGAGCGAATAGAGTCCGTTCAATATTGCATTCTGTTTCGCCGGCTGCTGTACGACGACGGACACCTCCGATACAACAGTATCCTTCATTGTCTGCACAAGGTCCCACCGCAGATTCCCGGTCAATCGCGTCCCTCCCGGTTCCCCGCCGAGTGCGAGCGTCGTCCCTGCCGCGATCCACAGAAATATTCTAAAACCCATTGAAACCTCTCACCATCTGTTTAAGATCGTTGCTGAAATCGAATCCGAACAGGATGCCGAAATAGAAGCGCCACTCCTTACCGTAATTGGCCTTCACATCCCTCCGTTCGTACGTAAAAGCATCCAGTCCGTATGTTCCGTTAAAGAAGAATCGTGTGGGATAGGCATACCAGGAGAACGCATCCACGCGGAGTTCGAAACCGACATCGCGTTTGAAATCCTTGATATCCGGAAGACCGTTCCACGCATTACCGAGATCGGCATGGAACTCACCGTAGAGCCGGTCAAAATAGAGCTGGAAGATCCTGATGTCGATATTCTCCCAGATCGGGAAACGATAGGCGACGTTCAGAGTCGCGAGTTCATTTCCGCTGATGGAATAGAAAGGATACCCTTTCATGCCGACCAGTCCGCCAGCGTAGAAATCGAAGAAGTCAGGCACCTTTCCTCCGAATACCGTTCCACCGTGAAGTGTAAAGGAAAGAGTATGTTTCCAGTACGGAAGCTTGATATGTTCGGTGTACCGAAGTTCGGCGCGGCGGATAGTGTACGGCAGCAGTTTCAGTTTGATCCCTGTCGCTGTCGCTTCGAACTCCGATGCGCCGGTGGAATCTTCGGAGACAAAATCGGCGAACTCATTTTCCAGCCGCAGCGTGAAGGAGCGTCCGACCGGATTGATCTCGCTTGTCCTTGAAGGAATGACAGCGCTGAGGGAATATTGTGCCGAAAGTTTCGTTCCGGTAAAATAGACCTCCGACGAGGCGGGAACAAGCAGCGCACTGCTCTTCACCAAAAAGGAACTGAGCGCGCTGCTGTATTGACTGTACGTCAGTCCGAGCGTCAGCAGATCGAACGGACCGAGCAGATGCTGTTTCAGAAAGAGATCCACTTCAAACAATGAATAAGTAATATCCGCTGTGGTCTCGTCAAAATCTGCAACGATCGTCAGTTTTTCGTTATTTCTTTTCCGGGTAACATTATAGACTTCCAGCGACACCGTCGGATGCCAGCCCAGCTGATGGAATCCGAGAATACGGTCACGGTATTCGAAAATGAGGAACAGATCGCGTTCCAGCACGTGATTGATCGCCGCTCCGCCGAACATGTTGAACTTCTCCAGCATGTCGGAGGAGATGAAATAGAATCCCGGTTTCAGGAAGTCCAGCCCGCTGCTCTTCGTATTATAGTTGTCGATGCGCAGGAACGGAATGACGGAGGTCGAACTGAAGATATTCTTATACGGTTTGTTCTCCGCTTCAGGAGTATTATTGTCGTCATAATTCCGGAGGGCGGCAAAATCGAATTGATCACGCGGGAGCGACGGGTCGGTTTCCGTTTTCGGTACCGGACGGCGGTAGACATAAGCGGCGGAAGAAAAATCTTCCGGTCTCGGTGAAGCGATCTGTTTGAGTTTATATCCTTTGGAGCTATACAATGAATAAACGATACGCCCCTGCCGGCTCACTGTCGGCATGAACGCACCGCCGAG
>CALRIY020000111.1:0-11936 GCA_943364975.1 Synechococcus sp. UW140 | reverse complement strand
ATCGTCCTTCACAAAGAACGTGTCCTGCATATCCCGTGCAGGGTGGTTCGGGGCAAAGTTCAATGCTTCAAAATTATGGTAATCATCTTCGATCTCCGGTCCGTACACGACACCGAATCCCATCGAAACAAAGATGCTCTTCATCTCTTCGATGGTGCGTGTAATGGGATGGCGGGTCCCTTTCGGACGCATCCTTCCCGGAAGAGTGATATCGATTTCATTCTTTTCGTGAGCGGCGCCGGCGAGGAGCGAATTCTTCAACTCCTCAAAACGGGCTTCCGTATTCTTCTTCAGTGCATTGATCTTCTGACCGAACTGAGGTTTCTGATCACCGGGGATGGATTTGAGGTCCTCGTAGAGCGAGGCAAGTTTCCCGCTTCTGGAGAGGAATTCTATGCGGAATTTTTCCAGCAGATCGCCGGAGGTAACGGCCGAGATGACGTGATCGATCTCCGCCTGAAGGTCAGTTATCTTCTTATCGAGCATTGGTCCACACTTTCAGTAACCGTTAAAATAAAAAACTTCCCACCGCAGTCATAGAACAACGACGCGATGGGAAGTTTTAAATTACGCTTTGACAAAGTTTACAATCTCTGCAAATGCTTCGGGATTGTGAACGGCGAGTTCCGCCAATACCTTACGGTTGATATTGACTTCCTTCTTGTTCAATCCGGCGATCAATTTGGAATACGTGATACCGTGCATGCGGGCGGCGGCGTTGATACGCGCGATCCACAGCTGACGATAGGTACGTTTCTTGGCTTTACGATCACGGTATGCATACTGCATCCCTTTATCCAAGTGATGCTTTGCAATGGTGATCAGTTTACTTCTCGCACCCCAGTAGCCTCTCGCTTGCGAAAGAATTCGCTTGCGACGGCGGTGGGAGGCAACCTTATTTTGCGAACGAGGCATAGTTGCTCTTCTCCTTTAGTTGAATGTATGAATGGAACGGTGGATTACAGTGTTACAACAACAACATCTTGATCTTCTTCGCATCCGCTTTGGACACCAGTCCCGGTTTACGCAGACGGCGTTTGCGCTTGGTGGACTTGCTGGTGAGGATGTGGCTGCGGTTCATCTTCCGGCGTTTGATCTTTCCTGTTCCCGTCGTGGAGAACGTCTTACGCGCACCGCTGTGTGATTTCATTTTCGGCATAGAATTTACCTTAATTTATGATTGTGCTTTTGCTTTTTCTTGCTCTTGTTTTATTTTCTCGACACGTGCTTTGGCCGTCTTGTCCGGGGTGAAGATCATGATCATAAAGCGCCCTTCCATCTTTGCCGGCTGATCGACCTTGGAATACATCGCCAATCTTTCGGACAACTCCGTCAGCAGACGTTCACCATGTTCTTTGTACGCCACTTCGCGGCCTTTGAAGATCACGGTCGCTTTCACTTTGTCCCCTTCTTCCAAGAACTTGATGGCATGCTTCGTTTTGAATTCGAAATCATGCGTATCGGTGTTCGGATGGAAACGGAGTTCCTTCAGCTGCGATACGTGCTGATGCTTCTTCTGCAGTTTCTCCTTCTTCTGGATCTCGTATTTGAATTTCCCGAAATCCATGATCTTACAGACCGGCGGAATCGCCGTCGGCACTACTTCGATCAGATCCTTCCCTTTTTGCAGAGCAATGGCATATGCTTCTTTCGGGGACATCACTCCTAATTGTCCGCCGCCATCTTCGATCACGCGGATCACATCTCCGCGGATCTCTTCGTTGATACGAGGTCGTTTCTCTTTAATACGTGTCTCTCCTATTGTTTCGTAAACAGTGTCCCAATATACTACTTTTCCTGCAATAATTTCTGCAGAATTTCACTTACAGTCATTACGCCCAGATCCCCCTGTTTATGCTTCCGGACGGAGACAGATTCAGCCGTCTTTTCCTTCTCGCCGACCACCAGCATATACGGGACCTTCTTCATTTCATGTTCCCGGATCTTATAACCGATCTTCTCATTCCGAGTATCCACTTCCACCCTGAGTCCGGCATCATTCATCTTTTGCGCAACAGATTGAGCATATTCCATCTGTCCATCGGTGATCGGAAGGACCACCGCCTGCACCGGTGCGAGCCATAACGGGAAATCGCCGGCATAATGTTCGATCAAAAGACCGACAAAACGTTCCATGGAGCCGAACGGAGCGCGGTGAATGATCACCGGACGATGTTTCAATCCGTCCGCACCGGTATATTCAAGCTGGAACCGTTCCGGCATGACATAATCCACCTGCACTGTGCCCAACTGCCATGTTCTTCCGATAGCATCTTTCACCATGAAGTCGATCTTTGGTCCGTAGAATGAAGCTTCACCGATACCGATGAAGTAATTCAATCCCATCTCGTCTGCGACTTCCTTGATCTCCCGCTGCGCCTGTTCCCAGAATTTTGCGTCGCCGCCGTATTTTTCCGTATTCTTCTCGTCGCGGTACGACAGTCGTGTCGTGACCTGCATATCAAATGTCTTGAAAACCAGCTGCGTCAGTTCAACGGTATTCTTGATCTCCTGCTTCAACTGGTCATGAGCACAATAAATGTGTGCATCGTCCTGCGTAAAGCCGCGGACACGGGTCAATCCATTCAATTCGCCGGACTGTTCATACCGATAGACCGTTCCAAATTCCGCCAGACGGACCGGAAGATCTCGGTACGAACGGGGTTTGGACGAATAGATCTGATGGTGATGAGGACAGTTCATCGGTTTGAGAAGGTACTGTTCGCCATCCTCATTTGTGATCGGCGCAAACTGACTCTCTTTATAATACGGATAGTGCCCGGAGGTCTTATACAATTCCAGATTTCCGATATGCGGAGTGATGACGGATTGGTATCCGCGTTTGCGCTGCTCATCACGTAAAAATTTTTCGAGATTCTCCCGGACGATGGTCCCTTTCGGGAGCCAGATCGGCAAACCGCCGCCGACCTTCGGAGAGATCATGAACAATTCCAGTTCGGCACCGAGTTTCCGGTGATCGCGCCGTTTTGCCTCTTCCAAACGGAAGAGATGATCATCCAGTTCCTGTTTCGTGGGGAATGTGATGCCGTAGATGCGCTGAAGCATCTTATTCTTTTCGCTGCCGCGCCAATAGGCGCCGGCGATGCTCAATAATTTAACGAACTTGATCTTTCCTGTGGAAGGAACGTGCGGTCCGTAACAGAGGTCGGTAAAATTTCCCTGATGATACATACTGATTTGCTGACCTTTGAAATCGTTCAGCAATTCCAGTTTGTACGGATCACCTTTGGAGGTGAAATATGCAACAGCTTCTTCCCAACTCACTTCCTTGCGGATGAACGGAACATCACGCTTGGAGAATTCCATCATCTTCTCTTCAAGAAGTTTCAGATCATCCTGGGTGAGAGAATGATCCCCCATGTCTATATCATAGTAATAGCCATTCTCGATCGGCGGACCGATTCCGAACTTCGTTCCCGGAAATACCGCTTCGATCGCCTCTGCCATTAAGTGTGCGGAACTATGCCAATACGTCGACTTGCCTTCGTCATTATCCCATGTCAGGATCTTGATCGCAGCATCGTTGTTGATCGGACGGCTAAGATCCCACACAGCATCATTGACGGAGATCGCCAATGCTTTTTTTGCAAGGGAATTGCTGATACTCTCGGTGATCTGCATGCCGGTGATTCCCTGCGGGAATTCCTTAACAGCACCATCGGGAAATGTGATTTTTACTGAGGACATTGTTTAAACATCAAAAAAAAATCGGAGAATACTGCAATCTCCGATTTGGATATCGTAAATTTTGCTTGAATAATATAGCAAAAAACGCTCTAAAGTGCAATGAATTGACTATAAATTCTCAAGTAAAAATTTTGTCATTAAATTATAGAGATGGACGCGGGTTGTTCCCCCGCCGATTCCGTGATTCTTATTCGGATAAAACATTGTCTGGAACTGCTTATTTGACTGCTGGAGGGCTGACACAAGGGTGACCGCGTTCTGGAAATGGACATTGTCATCACTTGTGCCGTGGATCAGCAGGAATTTCCCCTTCAATTTATCCGTATGGCTCAGCAGAGCACTTTCTTTGTATCCTTCCGGATTTCCGGCCGGTGTGCCCATAAACCGCTCAGTATAGATGTTGTCATAGAATTTCCAATGCGTGACGGGAGCGACGGCGATGGCTGCTTTAAAATAATCCGCTCCTTTCAGGATCGTTAGACCGGACATATACCCTCCATAACTCCATCCCCAGATTCCGATCCTGTTCTTGTCCACATACGGCAGCGAGGAAAGATACTTCGCCCCTTCTATCTGATCGTTTACTTCCCACTTCCCGAGATTCTTATAGGTTACGGTCTTAAATTCCGTTCCTCGAGCACCGGTACCGCGATTATCCACCATGAATACGAGGTATCCTTTATCCGCCAGCATGGAATACCAATAATAGTTCGCCCCGCCCCATGAATTGCGGACCACCTGAGAGCCGGGACCGCCGTACGTATTGATGAGCACAGCATATTTCTTTGTTGAATCGAAATTCGCCGGTTTTAAAAGGCTGGCATGCAGCTGAACACCATCCGTTGTATTGAACGTGAAGAATTCAGTCCGTCCCAGTGAATATTCCTTAAGGATAGGCATCTCATTCTCCTCCAATGAATACATTTCGCTCCCGTCATTCTTCATCATTCTGATCTTTGCAGGAGTAGATGCATTATTGAAAGAACCGATATACACTTCAAATGTGGGTGAGAAATTTGCGCTGTTCGTACCGGAGAGTTTTGATAATTGCTTTTTCTTCGAGCCGTCAAGCTTTACGGAGTAAATGTGACGATCGATCGGTGAGGACTCGGAAGATGTGAAATACAGCAGAGCATTCTTTTCATCAACACCGTAGAATACGTCAACATCCCAGGCGCCTTTGGTGATCTGGTTCAGCAGTGTTCCATCTTTTTTATACAGATACAGATGATTATATCCGTCCTTTTCAGACGACCAGATGAAGTTACCGTTCTTGAGAAAGCGTAGATCATTGGTCACATCGAGCCATGTTGAACTGTTCTCCGTGAGTATGGTCGAAAGACTTTTTTTCTCGACATTATAAAGGATCAATTCGATCTTATTCTGTTCGCGGTTCAGTTTTTGAAATGAAAGAGTGTTCTTATCGGTTGTCCACATCATTCTCGGAATATAGATATCGTCATCGGACCCAAGATCGATCCAATCGGTCTTTTGCGATGCAACATCGACCACGCCGAGCGAGACGATGGAATTCGGGTCACCCGGTTTGGGATACCGCATCTTGATGAGATTCAGATGTGTTGAATCCCATTCGGTCATCGTATATTCGGGGACACGGTTCTCATCCAAACGCCAAAAGGCGATCTTTGCACCGTCCGGGGACCAGCGCCATCCGTCGGATATCCCGAATTCCTCTTCGTAGACCCAGTCGAATCTTCCGTTGATGATATGTTCTGCACCATCGGATGTCAATTGCGACTCTGTTCCCGATGCGATGTCATACACAAATATATTATTCTCACGAACATAACCGATCTTCTTACCGTCCGGCGAGAATTTTTGATTGTATTGAGGAACCGAGACATTCGTGATCCGAGAGAACTTCTTTGTTGTAATATCATACAGGAAGAAGTTTCCTGCGGGGTTCAATCGGGAGAGATACTGTTTCTCCGGAGGGGCCGAAACAAAGAGGATCTGCTTCTCATCCGTCGAATAGAGATACGACGTGAAACGGAATGAAGGATCGGAATCGGAAAGCTTCAATTGACTGCCCGAGACGATGAGTGTCTTCGAGCGATCTTTTACATTGACGCGAAAAATGCCGACGGACTTACTGGCGGTATCCATTTCCTGGATGCAGTATGATCTGCCGTCGCTCATCCATTGGATGCCGCGGATGGATTTTGATGAGAATTTAGAGGAACCGAAAATCTCTTCGACAGTGAATTCTTTTCCGCCGGAGAGGACAGGTGTTAACGATACCAACAATAATGCTGCAACGATACATAATTTCATTTTCATATATGCCATCTTCCCAACAAATGTTTGTTTATTGATTTTGGAAATAATATAACTGAGTTGCAGAAAAGGTAATGAAGGATGAGTGATACAGCAAGCAGATATTTTGAACCGAATATACAGACCGAGGTATTCAACGGATAAGCATCATCTTTTTCGTTAACACTGTTTTTTGTTCAGGATGATGAAATGCAACTGCCTCCAAGCGATAAAAATATAGACCTGAAGGCAGATTTGATGCGTCAACAACATGCTTGTAACTGCCTCTCTCAATCACGCCCTTTTCAGAGACTGAAACAACTTGTCCCAGTACGTTCACTATCGACAGTCGAACGCGGCTCAATTCCGGAATAGCATATTGAATTGTTGACAATGGATTGAACGGGTTGGGATAATTCTGTTCCAGTAAATACTGAGCAGATGGAACATTCTCAGCGTTCTCAGCATTCGCCGTCTTATACAATACCCCGTCAATGAATGCTTCCCAAATGGTGTAACCACCAAATGCTTGATCAATTTTAATAAAACCGATTCCTTCTGCACAGGTAATATATTCCTCATCATCGATGTATGGTATGAGATCTTTCAAATATGTGTAAGTACTTCTTTCTGATGAAAAGACATTTCTTTTTGATTTTCCGGTCGCTGTGGTCACAATCAAGTGTCCGCCGCTACGCGTAAAAGATAGTTCATAATCCTGTTTTCCCGGTATTCCTAAATCGATTTCTATCTCTTCTGATCCAATGACCGGACTATATCTCCAGACAATATTATTTTCCTGGCGCAAAAAGAAAGTTCCTCCCAGCCACGACCCAACGGTACTTTCCACCTTAACATACTTTTTCCCATTCGGCATAAGGGTGTCTTTTGTTACAGACATCTTTCCGAAACCGAAATTGAAAACCCAATAATTCCCAACGGTCAAAGGAAAATAAAAATACGATGAATTCTGACGAAATTGCTTAGCATTGATGATCGCTGATGTAACATTGTATGGATTATCATCCATAATCACCGGATAATATTTGTATAGACCGATACTATCCGCTATCATCACTGCCGATTCTGTTTTATTCTTTTGGGATGTGATCACAAATAACCACGAAGATCTCTGCGAGAAGAGTACCGGCATTTTATATACACCTTCTGACCGAATCGTCAAGGTATCATCTTTTATAGGAATGACATTGACCGTATCGCCGGCTTTTCGATTGAAATCAAACCACAATTCATCTTTTAATGAAAATTGATTAAAACGATAGACCTTATTATTCTCAAAACGTTCGATCCTGACCGATCCAAGCACTGAATTGGAATGAAAGATCATTGTATATTTTTTCCCATTGACAAAGAGTGATTCTTTCACTGCTTTCGCTAATGGGC
This sequence comes from Synechococcus sp. UW140, assembly GCA_943364975.1. GTDB lineage: Bacteria > Bacteroidota > Ignavibacteria > UBA10030 > UBA8401 > UBA8401. Next base: position 4,547 of record CALRIY020000111.1, on the reverse strand, counting down.
CTGAAAATTCCCAACGGTTGCCGATCTCCAAGGGATAATAGACGGAGGATGAGTCGTTTGAACTAGCAAACGCCTCTTGAATAAGAATGGTACATATAATCACTAAGAGTGATTTCATTATTAATTTTCTAAGGATAAAAAGGGAATAATCTTGTTACCACCAGTATTGAATAGTACGCTTGTTTTCAAAAAACAGCAAGTTCAATACACTACGCAAAAATTAGAGGAATTTTCCCTGGCGGTTTATTCATTGGGTAGTTTAAATCCATTAATCAGCATTCATCAATATAGCTTATGACCGTCTCGATGCCCCTGCGGGACATCGGGACGCACTCTACCAACTGAGATATTTAAAATAAAAACTGCCGTATATTTTCATATACGGCAGTGATATTAAGGATGTGGACGCTATAAGATTCGAACTTATGACCTCTTCCGTGTCAGGGAAGCGCTCTAAACCAACTGAGCTAAGCGTCCTTTGTTTTACTTAATGAATTTACGAATTTTTTACTGAGTCCGCAAATCATTTACACAAAAAAACTACAGTTTTATCTACAGTTCATCTACAGTGTAGGTCATTTCAAAGAACAATCGCTGACTGGTTACTTGTTCATGCTACAGCAATTTTCACTGAGAATCAACCGTAGTAACGATTATTAATAAAAAAACGTCAGAACTAATCTTGCAGGATTGGATTTCTGACCTTTTATTTTCTCGGTTATACAACATATGTCATTCACATAATACTGCGGAGTTTCGCAGTTAGTTAATAGATTAGTTATTTATTGATATTTTTGTGTATTGCGAATATTCATTTTAGTTCATACTTTCTTCATATAAATATATGGGAATTATTAAAAACGATAGATTCTGTAAAATCTTATGAAAGAGATTTTAATCAAGTGGTTCATATTTACTGCACTCGGTTCTCTGTTTCCGATAGTGATTAAATATCAGTATGTAGATACGATGTGGCAAGCAATAGGACATTCAGAGTTATATCTTATATCTGCTTTGATTGCCATCTCAGCACTACTTGAATCAAAATTATCAAATGAAACAAACTCAGGCATTAAATATTTAATGTTGTTAGGTTTACTGTATATCGTCGTTGTAGGTTCTGTCAAATATGCACATGGTATAACAAACATACCTTTAGAAGAATCAATAATGATTTGGGAAGCTCAGAAATCGCTTTTCTTATTTGGTATGACAGTATTAACTGGACTTGTTGGTATAGGATGGGGAGCAACCGATGTTTGATAATATTATCATATTCGTTATACCATCAATTTTTCTTCTATTAATGATAATTGAAAGAGTCAAACCCTCAAAGTTTTATGAAAGGTTTAGACTATTTGTAATGACTAATGTTGCGATGGCTGAAAAAATCGCAAATGCTTGGAGAATTCCAACAACTGAAAAAAAGAAAAATGATAGAGTAAGAATTGACTACAGACGACATAATAAGGTCAATGAAACTGTTAAGATAGTTGAAGTCATACTTGTAAAACAGGACTTTCATCTTTCAGATAAAGAAAAACAAATACTTACTCTGTTCGCAGAAGGATATAACGAAAACGATATATCAAATATATTACACGAAAATACATTTAGAGTATTGAGTATGACCAAACTAATTATAGAGAAGCTTGGTCCTGATACAATTGCTAAACTTATCGCTAAACCAGTACTAGACGATATTGAAAATAAATCAAAGTAATTTGACCATCATATTAACTACCTGTTCCCTACTATTTAGTAGTATCAGATAATCAAGGTCGTTCTTGTCTGAGTTGTCTGTCATCATTATAACTATGTCCAGATAATCGTCCAATAGTCTGTATATAATCTCTCTTTCAGTGAAAATAGAATGTTCTTAGAACTCTCTACCTTCTTTTCTACTGATACAGATAATGTTTTAACGAAGGATAACGCATCAGATTTAGTCTTACAACCTGTGGACTTCCAGATTTTCTTACCTACTTCATTAATAATACCGTAGTAGAAAAATTGGTTTTCTGACCGTTTACAAAGATATACTTTCTGTGAGTGTGACATTATTGAACCTCCAATTAAAAATAATTATGAGATTCAGCTAATGTTCTTACGAGGAAAGACCTACAAAAAATCTACAGTAGATGAATTATGTGGGGAAAAACAATGCTCTGAACGATACGACAATCCGTGTCAGGGGAGCGCTCTAAACCAACTGAGCTAAGCAACCGATTCAAGAACAAAAATGGCAAATCAGTTCAATGATTTACCATTTTCATATAACTAAATACAAGAATTTGAAAAGATTTCCAAGAAGTTTATTTTATCCGGGCAAATTCCACACGGCGGTTCTTGGCTCTTCCCTCTTCCGTTTTGTTCGATGCGATCGGATTAGCGGGCCCGAAACCCTGCGGCAGTAGCCGATCAGCAGAAACACCTTTGCTGATGAGATACGCAGCAACTTCTTTTGCCCGATTCAACGACATCTTTCTGTTTGACGCTGCATTTCCGGTATTGTCGGTATATCCGTTGATCTGGAATTTCAGATCAGGATTCGAAAGAAGTACTGAAACGATATTATCCAACACTGTCTTCGATTCCGCAGTCAGTGTCGCTTTCGACAATTCAAACGTGATCCCGTCCATGACCACTGCCTTCGATGAATTCTGACGGAGTGACTCTACCAATTTCACTGCTTCGGCAACCTTCTCCACCACGTTCAGAGTCACCCTGGGAATATCGACATAGGTCGTTTCGAGCGCCAATGCTTGGGATATGATCCCGGCACGGACTTTAATGGTCGCAATATTGGTCTGCAGAACGGTGCGTTCATTGAACTCATTCAGTATCACCGCATAAGCATTCTTTCTGTAGGTGGTATCATGTTTTGCGTTGTTCAATCGCGCGGTATAGGTGATCTCATTCAGTCCTCCCCTCAACTTTGCCGTAATATCCAGGACCGCCACCCGAATGAAATCCACATCTTCCAGCATCATCCGCGCGGCCGATGATAATGCTGAGGAGCGGACCTTGATGGAAAGTTCTTTGGAAGTGAGCGGCACGCCGTTCACGGCAAACGTCCTGTCGTCCATGATGAAGGTCGATTCCAGTGAATCGATCAGCTTCACCGAAGAATACTTCTTTGTCGGATCAAGGAAGAGCATCGTTTTCACATAGATTCCGTCTCCCGCAGTGATCGAAACGGAATCGGACAAATGATTTGATATCCGCGGATTGCTCGTGCTGATGTTCGTCTCGGACGTTTCGATCTTATTCTTTACCGTATCGATAATGACATTTTCGGTGATGATCCTTCCGCTTTCAACCGTGATACTATCCGAAGAGATCACTTTGAGGATCGATGCCGATGGAATAACCGACCGTGCTTTCGGCATTCTCCTCAACACGACAGAATAACTGATGACACCCTGAGCCAGATCCTTTGCGGCGCCAAGTTTCCACAGAACAGTATTCTCCTTTACGATCGGATTGATCCGCTGTCCGTTATACCTGGCTGAATTCGGAATGATGCTGAACAATTCCGGCAGGTGGTCGGTCACTTCGATGGACTGAACAGGTTTATTTCCGGAGTATGCGAATGACACGAACATCTGCACTGTATCGATCCGGATCTTCCGCAGTGTATCTTCATAAAGATACTTCGGTTTTGCCTGACGGACGGCGATCAGTTTATTTACTTTTGCAAGAGTCTGTGCAATAGAATCCTTCATCGTCCGTTTCAAATAGAAATTCGCCTTTGCAATTCCGCTTTCCGTAACCCGGACAAATCGAGATGTAGGATCCTTTGCAAATGCATTATTGCCGACCAGCAAGGTCGAGTTCTCCGGCAGAGTCTGTTCGTTCACGCGCAGAACATGCTGACCCGGTTTTACTTCCGGCAGCGAATATTTCCCGTCGTCACCGGTGATGATCTTCGTGCCGTCCTCCATCCAGAGTTCGATCCCTTTCACTCCCAATTCGCCGGCATCCTGGAATGTATTCCTGTTGTCATCAAAGAATACCTTCCCGATGATCAGGCCTTTCTCTGTGAACACACCAGGACGGACTGTGATCTGCCATTGCGAGGGCTGTGAGACAAGGATCGTTCCCAAGCCTGCAGCGGCGCTGGCGTACGCAGTGTTGATCCCTTCACTTTCCGTTGCATCGGCAGCGATCGCCAGCTGATAGACGAGTGAAGCAGATTTTGAGGAGCGGACTGTATCCGGCAGATTCCAGATCAATTGATTCAATGCAGGATTCACCGCGGGTTCAACCGGTCTGCCGTTGAACCGGGCGGAATTCTTCACATACTTGAACGCGTACGGAAGCAGGTCATAGACACCGAACTGATGCATGAGCTGAGGACTGGAGTTTGTGATCTGCACCTGATAGGTAACGATATCACCGATCTCTGCGACCTTCTTATTAGCCGTCTTCACGATCTTCAGGAACGATGCCAGGTCCGGATTCTCATTCACGACGAACATGGTATCCCTGCGCGCAAGGATCGAATCCCCTTTCATCGCATACGCATGCGAGATGACCGCGAT